>CAYTDB010000052.1:0-30928 GCA_964436455.1 uncultured Anaerolinea sp.
GTTTGTCTATGATGGAATGCGTGACATCCAGGTGATCTCCCCCATCTATAGTGGACCGGCTGGTCTGATTACATTGAATGACCGTTTGCATGAAACGCTCAATCCACCTTCAGGAAATAAGCCAGAATGACGATTGTTCGGAGCTGTCTTCCGCCTGGGTGACAAGGTCATACAGACCCAGAACAACTATGATAAGGATGTCTACAACGGGGATATTGGTTTCATCCAGGGGTTGAACCTGATCGAGCAAACACTGAGTGTGGATTTTGATGGACGAGCTGTTACCTTTGAGTGGAATGAGGCAGATCAACGGACACTTGCCTATGTGGTATCTGCGCACTAGGCGCAGGGATCGGAGTTCCCTGTGGTGGTGATGCTAGTTGTGACACAACACTACACCATGCTGCAGCGAAACCTGCTGTCCACCGCCATTACACGAGCGCGCAACCTTTGTGTTCTGGCTGGTAGCCGCAAGGCGATCAGAATGGCGGTCAGGAACAATAAGGTGGCAAATCGCTTTACGGCTTTGGAATGGCGGTTGAGTGATTACCAAGCATAACCGGCTCACGAATCCCACCAATCATATCTTTCACAACAAAAATATCGTGAAGATGATAAAAGCAAGTGAGACCAAACCCCAAACAAGATTACCACGCCAGCCCCATCTTCTGGATACCCAGGGGGCACTTATACACAGCGCAATGAAAAGTGTGGATATAGCGAATTTCATTGTTTTATCCTTATTTTGCTGGTGACTATTCTGTTCAATGGAGGACACTAAATCTTTGAATCGATATGTGTGGGCACATCGATGATGACGATGTCCTTGTGTGTTCTCAACATGGCACGCAGCCGTGCAGCCGTCTGATTGTGCAACACGCGTCCGATCATGTACGTGGGAACAAAGGCGGGAATGACCACTGTGGTCAATTGATCGGGAAACTCAATTTCGTTCACTTCCTGGATATATTCAACGAATGGCGTCAGCACATCCCGGTAGTCATACTCAATGGTGATCAGTTTCATACGGCGCGTCAGCTTTGAAAAACGCTTCCAACGGCGCAGGACGCGCTCCTTCATCTCAGGTGAAGTTGTTACACAAATGGCGCGTACATCCCTGGATATCCGTTTTGCATAAGCGAGCGCTAGCAAGGTACCGCGATGTACATCGGCAATCGGCACAATCACCACGTTGGCTACATCGGTCAAATCCTTGCTGGTAAGTCCGTTTGTGCTCAAAGCCGTTGCTACTCGCTCATAATGACCATGAATGGAATGGAACATGATGACCAGCAGCGGGATGATCACTACGACAATCCATGCGCCTTCGAGGAACTTGGTACTCATCAGGATGATGAACACTACAAAAGTTGTGACAGCACCGATGGCATTGAGCGCTTGCTTCCATCGGGCACCGCGTTCATAGTGGATTTCCGTGACCATTGTGTGAATCGATTCGCCGGGTTTCAGGTGGGTGATCCTGCCCATCAGACGAAACATGCCGCTCTGAGAAATGCTGAAGCTCAACATGACACCCAGAGCGTAGAGCGGCAGCATCGCAATCTCATCAGCTCGAAAAACGATCACGATAAGGGATGCTATGACCGATAGAACAACGATGCCGGAGCTAAAAACCAGGCGGGAACCACGCATCTGCATCCAGCGCGGCATGAAACCATCATTCGACAGGAAAGCACTCAAACGAGGGAAATCCTGATAGGCAGTGTTGGCAGCCAGGAACAGGATGCCGGCGGTGAAGAACTGTACCCAGTAATACAGGAAGTTCCCGCCAGTAATAGCGCGTGTCATCTGCGAAAGGATGCTTTCCGTTTCTTCCGGGATGAGACTCATATGCGTGGATAGATAGGTGATGCCAACAAAAAGGGACATCGCCATACCCCCCATAATCACCATCGTAGCAGCAGCGTTTTTTGATTCGGGTGGTTTGAAAGCCTGCACACCGTTGCTGATAGCCTCAATGCCGGTCAGGGCGGTACATCCTCCAGCGAATGCCCTTAGTAACAACCAGATATATCCAAAACCGATGACCGTATGTGTCGCAGGTACGTGGTGCTCGATGACAGGCAAAGGTTCAGATCCCAAAATGCCGAAGTAACGAACAAGGCCAATGGCGACGGTCAGCAACACGCCCCCAACGAAGGCATAGGTGGGTATGGCAAAAACAGTTCCGCTCTCCCGAACGCCGCGCAGGTTCATCCAGGTAATGATGATGATGGCCAATATGGCAATTTCCACCCGGTAAACAAAAGTCTCGGGAAAGGCTGATGTCACGGCGCGCACACCGGCGGATACCGAAACGGAAACGGTCAGAATGTAATCTGTGAGCAACGCCGCTGCAGCCAGCAGGGATGGGATTCTGCCAAGGTTATCTTTAGCAACGGTATAGGCTCCACCCCCTTCAGGATAATGAAGAATGGTCTGGATGTAACTGAAGATGACAAGGATGACTAGAGCTGCCACGGCAAGACCGAGCGACCAAGTCAACCCAAGGGACTGACTGCCCAGAACGATCAGGACGCTCATGATGGCCTCGGTGGCGTAAGCGTTGCTGCTGATGGGGTCCGATGCAAAAACCGCCAAGGCGCGAAGTTTGTCCAGCCGCTCGTGGATATCCATACTGGTGGGAAATGGTTTTCCAATCAGGAATTCTTTTAAATTGATATTTGCCATATGCAAGTCTCCAACGTAGAGTGTTGTTAATGCAGGAAATGAGGAAATTAGTGAACCAGATTGCTCCAGACTCCAAACAGCCAGTATTCGAGGATGGTTGAAAGGAGAAGCAGGATGGTTTGAAATCCCCCGCCGGTCAAATGGACGATTCTGATCTGTAGCACGCCAAACCCAATCAGCAGTCCAATAAATCCTGACCATGCCATGATCTTGAGTTTCCAAGTTGGGGCAAAATCCTGCGGCTCTTGATTGGACAGGATGTATATGGGTGCGTTCAACTTCGCTTTTAAGATTTCTCCCAGTGACCGGCGAAATATTCCAATGCGGTTGTCAGCGGGACACACAATCATATCCCCCGACCGGTAATGCAAACCAACAGCCTTAACCCAGTTTGTGATATTTTCAAATTTTATATCCGTCGCTACCTTCTCGCTCCGCAACATGGCTGCCAGCGTGACCATCCCGCGTCGGAGGCTGTGTTCATTTGCATCATTTCCCCCCAAACCCAATAACAGGACACTCATATTGGTGGCATCGGCAAGTTTCCAGATACGATGCGGCATGCGGGAAGTATCCAGGCCGGGGGGGATCAGAACGATCAATTTTGGGTTCATATGCAGGATTTCCCTTGCAATATTGGGTTGGGTTGCAGTTGATAAAACACGTGAATTTATTGTTGTGGACATTAGGCTTCATCCTAACAAAGCGGCATAAAAAGGTGACAAGGATTTTTGCCAATTGCATTAAGAAAAAATAAAAACGCCCCTTTGTTCGGGCGTTGTAAGGTTTGGAAAGCCATTAACCTGACGCTGATTTATTCATCTGCGATGAAACGGTAACCAATCCCAGGCTCCGTCAGGAGATATTGCGGCCTGTCCGGGTCTGCCTCGAGTTTCTTACGCAGCTGCCTCATATAAACACGCAGATATTCCGTGTGATTTGCATCTGCCGGTCCCCAGACATGTGTCAGTATACTCTGGTGCGTGAGTACGCGCCCGTGATTGGCGGCCAGGTATGCCAGCAATTTGTATTCCGTGCCAGTTAATTTGATCTCATCCTCACCGCGTTTTACCTGATGCCAGGCAAGATCGACGACCACCGACCCCGCCTTGACAAACGTGTTTTGTGCGCCTTGAATTCTTGTGGAATGTCGCAGTGCAACCCGTACCCTGGCAAGCAGTTCTTCGATGCCGAACGGCTTTGTAAGGTAATCGTCCGCACCTTTATCGAGGGCTGCAACCTTATCCCTCTCGCCGTCACGAACAGAAAGGATGATGATTGGGGTTTGTGTCCATTCCCGCAGGCGGCTGCAAACATCTACACCGTCCATATCAGGCAATCCCAGATCAAGGATCACCACGTTGGGTTCGCTGGCCGCGGCAACGGCAAGACCATCCTCTCCGTTGCCGGCTGTTGTGACCCGATATCCTTTTTCGGTCAGGATGGTGTGGATGGCTCGTAGGATCTGCGGCTCATCGTCAATCACCAGGATATGGGGAGCATTGCTCATTCGACCTCTGTATCCATGGGGAGTTGAGGCGGCTTTACACCGTTCCAGGTAAGTGGCAAGGTGAAATGGAATACCAAACCGTCGGAAGTGTTTTCCGCCCAAATCTTTCCTCCATGTGCCTCGACGATGCCCTTGCAGATGGAGAGACCCAGCCCCGTCCCGGTTACCCTGTCAGCGGCAGTGACGCGATAAAATTTGTCGAATATTCGAGCGAGGTGCTCGGTCGGTACCGGCGGTCCCTGGTTACTGAGTTGCACATGGATGCCTTCGCCTTCAACTTCTGCTGAAATGCGGATCTTAGTATCCACCGGCGCATACTTCAAGCTGTTGCTCAAGAGATTTGTAAATACCTGTTCCATTTGTATGTAATCCACGGGGACAAGTGGCAGATTCTCCGATATGTCGACCGTGACCTTGTGGTCCTCAGCCAGGTGCTTCATTCGTGCCATGACACTTCCAACGATCTCGGAGAGGATATTCCACTCGCGTTCAGGGTTGAGCACACCGGACTCGATGCGGGACATATCCAACAAGTTACCCACCAGCATGTTTAGGTGATCAGCTTCATCGTCGATTGCGGAGATCAGTTCGCCACTAGCTGGCGAATCCCAGCGGACTTCCCTACTGCGTAGACTGGATGATGCAGCTTTGATGGTGGAAAGCGGCGTGCGCAGTTCATGTGAAACAGACGACAGGATGGCGGTTTTTAGCTTGTCGCTTTCTTCCAGGATTTTTGCCCGAGCCTCTGCCTCTGCCAACCAAGCGCGTTCCAGCGCCAGTGCTCCTTGACTGGCAAATGTCTGCAGCAGGCGTTTCTCACTGGATGAGATGATGGGATTAGATCTCCACAGCTGGATCTCCCCCAGAGTACCGCGTACAGCCTCGATGGGAACGCTCAGTTCGGGAGAGCGGGATGGTCTGTCACTGTCAGGAAGACAACAGGTGGATGGTTGTTTCTCTGTTACGTTGATCTGAACATAATCGCCTTGCGAGACAAGTTGCACCTGTCTGGCCAGAACCTTCGCAATGGACTGGCTGTCATGCAGTCCCACCAGGGAAGTACTTAGTTCATAGAGCTGGGTGGCTTCGCGCTCGCGCATCATTGCCAGGGCGAGACCTGCCTGGGCGCGCGCCATCAACTGGCTGATGACAACTGCCACGATCAGAAAGACAACCAGGATGACCACATCGATGGGGCGATGAACCGTAAAGGTGTAGTATGGTTCGATGAAAAAATAGTTGAAAGTGAGGAAGGCGATCAGAGCACTGATGATGCCAGGCCACAACCCCCAAAAGGCAGTAATCAATCCTAGGGGGATCAGGTACAGGAGTGCTACCAGGGTTGTATCCAGTTCATCACGTAACACAAAAAATATTGCGGTGGTGAATACGATGAGCAGGAAGGAGAATATCATCTTCCAGATGTTCAACAGAAGAGGCGAAATGCGCATGCTATTGACTGTCATTATACCGTTGAGCTAACAGAATAAATGAAGATTGCCAACAAAATAAATATTCGTTGTGGTAAAACCCCACTCTAATTATGAGTGTCCCAATATTAATCCCAAAAGTTATCGGAGGGTAATATGTTTCATCTTGGACCAACAGAAATGATCATTCTGCTCGTGATCGTCATCCTCCTTTTTGGCGTTGGAAGGATAGGAAGGATCGCAGGTAATATGGGAAGCGCATTAAAATCAATTCGTGAGGGATTGGGAGAGAATAAAGAGGATGCAGGTGATGATAAAACGTCCGGATAACGAAAAACGGGGTTCCGATACGCTACATTGAACGAATTCCCAAAAGGCGCATGAAACCATATTCAGACTATTGATCCAACTTGTAAACGATAACGCAACAATCCTTGCGCGCTATCCTTTGAGCCATAACCAACCTTATCTCAATTTTCCAAGCGAATTTTCCCTGCTTACAGTAGAAAATCATAACGTACAAGGGGTGACGCCTGCAATTTACAAGGCATTTCCATCATCTGCTTTGAATTCATACACCACCCGGCCGTTGAAGCTGGTTGTTCGAAGACCTTTAGTTCAGTATCGCTTTCTTTGTTGAAATCTGTTACGGGATCATTTGCCGGATTTCTTTTTCCGGCATCGAAACAGTCGGGCTTCCCTTCATTCCATCAGATGTGGCATAGACGCGGCAGCTGAGTGAATACGCGCCACGTTCTTCATCCCAAAGATCTGCACCGTTGATACGGAAGGACGGCGAACCGAGGAATTTTCTTTGCGCCGCGTCGTCGTTGTCCATTACCTGAACTAGTTCCACAGACACATCCAATCCATATGCCTTTAGAGCAGCATGTAGGTTCCTCAAAGCCGATTGCCACGATGGACAACCGTCAAAGTAAAGCAGTTGTATTTTCAAATCATGTGTCATTATCTTTCAATTCCGATCCAAACATGCTGATTGGATCCTGGAAAAACCTTTCGCCTTGATATTTGTCAGCAGTCACATTCAGATTTGTGAGGCAAGGTTCCGTGAATAATACGTAGCCTCGCCAGCCGACGGAAACAGACACAACGTCCTTCCAACCACGGTTGCGAACAAAAGTCGGGTCAAGACCATATAGCACGGGCTTATTCTGGACACTCGACAGAACATATTCGCCATAATGGATCATGAATTTGAGGTCAAGAGCAGTCACATCACGACAAGCAGCACAATTGCAGGTAATGTGGCTACTGATCTCAGTGAGCCTGCGTGTAAAATCAAAATAGGTGTCTTGCACAAGGTTGGATAGTTTTTCAAAACGAGTGACCTTCATTTCTGGTGCGAAGGCAAACACGGAATCAACAAAGAAATCCTGATCGCGGAAGACAGGTCTGATTCTTGCAGAAACACCTTCCAACAACTTTTGCAGGATACCGCCAGCATGTTCCAATTCAACCTTTGAAAGGTAGGAGGAAAATCCAGAAATATCTGCCAATAGAAAGTAACCGAATTGAGGTTTGTTTGATGTCATGTTATATCATGTGAGACCTACAGGGTTGCGGCAATCTCCGCTACAATATTTAGCGGAGATTGCCTTTTTATCGCAAGGAATGAACCTTTGTTATTATTTGTGGTCATCCTTTACTCGGAAAGACATTAACCAACCTTTTGCAAAAATTGGCGTATCATCAAAGCTACGGTCGCTCCCTCACCCGCTGCGGATGCCGCCTGTTTGGTGGAACCCGCGCGCACATCACCCGCCGCAAACAACCCTGGCACGGACGTCATGAGAGCATTATCAGTTATGACCGCCCCCCACTTATCTACCTCCACCTTACCCCTTACTAATTCGCTATTGGGAGAGAGACCAATAAAGACAAATACACCATCGTAATGCCAATTCTTTTGTTCACCAGTGGCGCGATCCTCGACGACGACCGTGTCCAACTTGCCATTCTTCGCACGGAGCTCCTTGACGGCATGATTGACCGTCACAGACATATTCTTCATTTCAGAGACTTTGTCCTTGAGCGTCTTGCTGGCTTTCACTTCAGGCAGAAACTCTATAATATCCACCTGGCTGGCAAACCTGGTCAGGAACAATCCTTCTTCAAACCCACTATTGCCACCACCTACCACCAACACCTTCTTTCCTTTATAGAAGGCGCCATCACAGGTGGCGCAAAAGTGGACATTCGAGCCAATCAGTCCCTCTTCGCCAGGGATTCCAAGGCGGCGGTAATGCGCACCCGTTGCCAACAAAACTGCAGTGGCGCCGTACTCAGATCCATCGGCAGTATGTATACATTGGTACTGGCCATCCTGCTCGATGGATACCACATCCTGCGCCTGTAGAATCTCGGCGCCAAATCTCTGCGCTTGACGGGCAAGACGGGCTGCAAATTCTGCACCCTGGATTCCTTCATCAAAGCCAGGGAAGTTATCCAGGGTCTGGGTAATTCCCGCCTGCCCGCCCAGTCCAGCCTTTTCAATCACGAGCGTTTCCACACCCTCGCGTGCCAGGTAGGTTGCCGCGGTCAGTCCCGTTGGTCCGCTGCCAATAATGATGGCATCATAAAAGGTGCGCTTCGCACGAGTCTGCAGACCCATCTTTTCTGCCAGTTGCGCGTTGGATGGTTCGACCAACACGCTCCCGTCAGGAAATACGATGGTTGGGATGCTTCGATTTCCTTTGTTCACTTCCTCGACGAAGGCCGTCGCTTCAGAGTCATTATCAATATCCACGTAATGATAGGGAACACGTTGTTCGCCAAAGAATTGTTTGGAGCGTTTGCAGTCGGGGCACCAACCCGTTCCATAAAGTGTGATCAGTTCAGGGGTCAAGCGGGGATCGCTCATGGAGAAAAATTCCTTTCCAAAATTTTGTACCGCACACCTCAGTGTACGTTTCTAGGATGCCTGCCGCCCGTCATCAGACCGGCAGACTCTGAGGGAGGAGGCGAAAACCTCCGTTACAGCGCCGCGTAGACCAGCGCCACCACCGCACCAAAGATCATGTGACCAACCAGCCCACCCATAAAGGCCATCAGACCGCCGTTGTTCGTCATCCACATACCTGGGGCCTGCACCGCGCCGCTCTTGATCCCCGCGTGCAACATGGGAATCATGGCAATAATCACGCCAACAGACAGCCAGTGGACTGCGCCAAAGACCAGCCCGCCCGTCCAGGTGACCGCGCCAATTCCGCTTGACCAGAGGAAGGCGTAGATCAGGGCGAAGATAATGCCCATCATCAGGTGCATCATCCAGCCGAGCGCCTGGTTCGGTTTGCCGAACATCGAACCGAGCAAGCCGACGATGTCCATCTTTGGCATTCCCATTTTGGGCGCCATCATCAAGATCATTGTGAACACAAGGGTGGCAACAATACCTGCGATAATTGAATTGAGTATATTCATTTTTACTCCTTTTGAATTGGCTTCTTGCCGAAAAGATAGCAATCCAAAGGATTTCTCTTACCCCATCTCCCCTGCCAACAAAAACGAAAGCCGCCATTCAGCAAAATCTTAATGGCGGCAGATTCGACTTTCCCTATCACGCGTTGTTTGCCACTATATTTTTAAGCACCTTATATTCCTCCATGCAATCCGCGCACATATTCAGGTGATGTTGAATGAGTGGCATCAGCTCATCCACATTCTCACCACGCGCCTCCAGTTCTGCAAATTGATCCAGCGCGGCAAAGACCTGGTCACAGGTCAATTCCTCCTCCCGCGTCTCGGATAACATTGTGAGTACCTTTTGAATCACTTCAGACCTGTCCGCCTGCATCCCAGGGACGGGCTCTTTCTTTTTATTAGTAAAAAGGCGTTGAAGTTGTTTGAAAATTTTCATGGAAAATTCCTTCGATGAAGGGATATTAATCCCAACTTATTTCTTACTTCCCAGCCTGTTCAAAAACGGCGAGAACTTCCTGCGGCGTCATGCCTTCCTCTTCCATCCGCTTCTTGAGTCGCAGGCGGGCGTCGTGCATCATTTTATACATTGCGTTGCGATTCGTTTTCATTCGTTGGGCGATCTCCTCCAGCGGAAATCCCTCCATCGTCGCAGTCAACGCCTGACGTTGTTTGTCCGTCAACTCTTCCATGATGATTCGCTTGATACGGCTCATCATGTCCTTGCGCGTCATCTGGACCTCGGGGCTGGCGGCGCCATCGGACAGTTCACGATACGAGACATCCATATCATCGTCCATCGTCATCTCGGGCAGCGGCACTTCCCGCCAGCGGGCACGGCGCAACTCGGTCAGCGCGGCGCGGACGGCGATCTTGTGAACCCATGTCGTGAATTGACTGCGCCCCTCGAACGTGCCCAAATGTTTCAGCACGTTCATTAGCGTCTCCTGCGCCACCTCTTCGGTCAACGCCTCCGACTCGGGACTGTTCGGATCGAGCCTGCCTTCAATCGCATACGGCAGTCCGCGCAAAATGACGGCGTGCAAATCCTCCAACGCCTGCGCTTGCCTGTCCCCGTCCGCGCGCAAATCGGCGATCCATTCTTGGTTGGTGCGTTTGTTCATGACTGGCATTATAAACCAGTAGGCGCGGATTGATTTTCTTCTGCCTGCCTTTTCAACAGCCAGCCATCTCTTTCCAAACGACGCTTCAGGCGCAAACGCGCGTCGTGGATCATCTTGAAATAATCGTGACGTTCCATTCCAAGCCTCTTCATCACATCCTCCTTGGGCATGCGTAACATAATCATGGCGCGGATCGCCGTTCGTTGATTTTCAGTCAGTTCTTCCTTGAAAATCACGTGAATATATTTCATGAACTCATCGCACTCGAGCATGGCATACAGGCTCGGCCGTATCACTGGGAAACCATCGACAGGCGAAATGTTCTGCCAGCGCTGGCGGCGGAATTCATAAAGCGCCTGACGCACGCCAATCTTAAGCGTCCAGGTTGTGAATTCGTTGTGCCCGCCAAATAAACCCAGGTTCTCCAGCGCAAGCGAGATTGTTTTTTCGACGATGGATGCAATCGTTGCTTCCATATCTGTGGCATCAGGCTTCAATCGCTCCAATAGCGAAGGAGACAATTTCTGCGCCAGAAGCGCGCGCAAATCCTCCAACGCCTGCGCCTATTTGTCCCCGCTCGCGCGCAAATCGGCGACCCATTCTTCGTTAGTGCGGTTCTCCATGTGAGGCATTATAAATCAGGGTAAGTATTTTGACGCGATTTCTTTCTAATCGTCAGGAGATTATATGATCCCATCCATCACCACCACCCAGATGATCAAAGTGGACCGCACCATGATTGAAGACTATCACATCGAGTTGATACAGATGATGGAAAATGCAGGTCGCGCTTTTGCGGAGCTGGCGCGTCGTCAACTGCGCAGAGCAATACAAGCTTCCAGCGTGGTGGTACTTTGCGGAAGCGGAAACAACGGCGGAGGCGGGATGACCGCCGCGCGTCGTCTACATAACTGGGGCGCAGATGTCACAGTCGCATTAACCAGATCAGCGGATGAACTGCGCAGAGTCCCTGCCCATCAATGGGATATTCTTCAACGGATGAAGATTCCCATCGTGGACTCCGTCTCGCTTCTTCCCACCCCCAACCTGATTCTCGACGCAATCATTGGCTACTCCCTGAGCGGACCACCGCGCGGCACTGCGGCGGAGTTGATCCACTGGGCGAATGCGCAAAATGTACCCATCCTCGCCCTGGATACGCCTTCTGGCTTGGATACAACTACTGGAGTGGCACACGATCCTGCTATCCGTGCCGTCGCCACGCTGACACTGGCTTTGCCCAAACAAGGTTTGCTCAATCCTAAAGTAAAAGAATTTGTGGGCGATTTATATCTCGCCGACATCAGCGTGCCGCAAGAACTATATGCGAACATGGGTATTGTCGTCCCGCCTTTGTTTACCGAGAGTGACATCATCCGAGTCGAAGCATGAGCATGGAAACTGCACCCCTCCCGTGCGACAAGAGCAAGGTGATCGCCTTGATTGCCTGGGCAATCCTGCTGGCTGGCTACTGGTGGTACACCACCGCCAACGGGCTGACGCCGATGGAGACCATGCAGGCGCTCATTCATTTTGTTTCGGACAGCCCGTATGGATTTCCCATTTATGTGGCGGTTTACATGATTCGACCTTTGTTCCTATTCCCCGCCACGCTGGTGACGATGGCCGCCACCTACTTGTATGGTCCACTACAGGGTATTGCCTACGCCATGATCGCCAGCAATCTCTCTTCGATGATCGCGTATTTTATCGGACGTTTTTTCGGGACCAGTTTTCTGCAAAACATCGAGCGAAACAATACAGTCGGCATCTACGCTAACCGCATGCGCCGCGAGAGTTTCCAGACCACGATGATCCTGCGATTTCTGTTCCTGCCCTACGACCTAGTCAGTTATTTTTCGGGCTTCCTGCGCATTGACCTGGGTTGGTTTATGCTGGCAACCGTGTTGGGCAGCATCCCTGGCACGATTTCATTCGGCATGTTGGGCGCATCCATACACGGCGACTTTGCTGCTCAAAGCGTTTCGCTCGACCCCTGGGCGTTGGCGCTCTCGGCGCTGATGTTTGGCTTTAGCATCCTCATGTACCGCATTGTGCGGAAAAGGGAAGTAATGCGAAATTAATTTTGCCCTACCCGCTGGGAAACGCCTTCTTGAACTCATCCAGCGCCTTTCGCCCGTTGCGTTCCAGATGTTTGTAAAACCGATCGCGCTCCTGATTGCGATAATCCAGCCGTTCCACATGGAAAGGCGCGAGCCTCTCCCCCGCTCTGCGCCGCGTGGGGATTTGACTGAAATACTGGATCGCGTTCTCGAGGCTGTGCGCGTCCGTCCAATCGGATTTATACACGATCATGCCTGAACGTGCCAGGATCCAGGTCATGTTGGGCATCGAGCCGTAGGCGCGGTGACAAGCCCCGTCAAGCGCGTCAACCAAAATCGGGCGCGTCACGCCGAGTTCATCCCGTAAGAGACGCGCATGACGAAACTTCTGCTCCATCGAAATCAGGTGGGGAATATTTTCACCAGGATGAGCCTCATGGGTATAGAGAAAGATCGAACCAATGTTCTGCGCGGCATACTTCTCCACAATCGCATTCATGGATGGCGCCGCCATCCCGCAATACGGTCAGGTGAAACTGCCGAACTCCACGATGGTAAAATCATTCTGCGACCAAATTTCGCTCAGGCGTGTTTCCGTTTCATCAAGAGTCCACAAGGGAAAATCGAGCGCCATCGTCCCCGTCTTTGGGCTGGCTTCGAAGTTCATCCACGGCTCGAATTTCTCGGGCACGAAACTATTGTAGTTGTAACAGGTCACAAGGTCGTCCATGACATTTCCGATCCTGATTGGGAAAGCAATCAACAGGATTTTAGTTTTTGGCTCTCGAGAACAGGGTTTGAACGATGCCTTTATGCATCTGGTGCGGGTCAGGTTCAGTCTCGAAACCTGTCTGCTCCTACAATGCCAATTCCGCCCGCTCCAGGAGGCGCAGGTCAGGTTTTTTAGGATCAATGTGATGCTCATCAAGAACCTGGGTAACCAGCTTATTCAGTACTAAATCTACCTCCTCCGCAGGAACATCCCCCATGCGCCGCTTTACAAGGTCGCGGTTGATCGCAAAGAAACAGGGAACTATTCCCTCCTGTACTTCCTTTGCCATTAACGAGTCTTTTTCAAGTATTGTTTGTAATTTTTGAGCGTGTTCGTTCATCACCGAACCCTTCTTTAGAATATTTCGACATCTGACGTGACATTATTCATCAAGCTTACAATCAATCCAGGAGAACATAATGAGAATTGCAAAAGTTGTCCCTGATTCTAGCACACTGGCCACGGCCGCTGCAGATCTTTTCATCGCCAAAGCGCAGGCTGCGATCGAAACGGGAAACAGATTCACTGCCGCGCTTTCAGGCGGCAATACGCCGCGGGAACTCTATTCACGCCTCGCAATGCCTGAGTTTGAGTCAAAGGTGAATTGGGAAGCGGTTCACCTCTTCTGGGGCGCTGAACGCTGTCTCCCACCCGACCATCCCGACAGCAACTATCGGATGACTGTCGAAAGCCTGCTTGAACGCGTCCACATCCCGCCTGGAAATGTTCATCGAATTCAGGGCGAACTTCATCCCGAAGAGGCGGCTGAAAAATATGAAAATGAACTGCGATCTTTTTTCGGCGACGCGACGCGCTTCGACCTGATCCTGCTCGGGCTTGGGGATGACGGTCATACAGCCTCGCTCTTCCCCAACTCCCCTGCGCTTCACGACAGACCCGTTGGGCGGTCGCGGTCGCTCACGAAACGCATCCCCCGCCGCTCGTCCCGCGCGTGACGTTGACCTTCCCCTCCATCAACACGGCTCGTCAAATCGTCTTTCTCGTCTCGGGCGCTGGCAAAGCCGAACGTCTCGCCGAAGTGTTGCAACCCCGCTCCGCCGCCCAACCCCTGCCCGCCCAATCGATTCAACCCGTCAACGGCGATCTGCTCTGGCTTGTGGACAAACCTGCCGCGGCATTGCTTTCTACTGACAAGGCTGGGTAAGAAGATAGTCAAGGTCAATATCCCTGGCATGAAACCGACTGCCATTGTTCAGGTTGACGGCAAATTTCAGACTTGGAATCAAAGATGACGATCAAAGACACATTTCTGCTGGCAGGCGACATCGGCGGCACAAAGACCGTCCTGGCGCTTTATCCCGCCGATGGGAATCTACCCGCGCCCATCAGGAAGGAACGCTTTGCAAGCCAGGAGTATCCATCGCTCGGCGAAATGGTGACCGAGTTTCTTGCCAACGCACCTACCGCCATTGCGCGCGCCAGTTTCGGCGTGGCGGGACTCGTGCAGAATGACCGCGCACAAATCACCAACCTGCCCTGGGTGATCGAGCGTGCGGAGATGGAAGAGCGCATCCACGCGCCCGTCCGTTTGTTGAATGATCTCAACGCCATTGCCCATGCCACCCCATTTTTGACTCCATCAGATCTCGAAACCCTTAATACGGGCGTGCCGTCAGCGAAGGGAACGCTGGGGGTGGTCGCGCCAGGCACGGGGTTGGGAGAGGCGTTTCTCACCTGGTCGGGGAATCGCTATCACGCCCATCCATCGGAAGGCGGGCATGCCGACTTCGCGCCGCGCAATTCCCTGCAAATGGAATTGCTGAATTATCTCGAAGTGCGTTTCGGTCATGTGAGTTTCGAGCGGGTGTGTTCGGGCAGCGGCATTGCCAACCTTTTTGCTTTTCTGAAGGACAGCGGCAGATATGTGGAACCCGATTGGCTCCGTGATGAATTGAGTCAGGCAGCCGACCCAACGCCTGTGATCGTCCACGCGGCAACGGACAAACAGGTTGAGATATGTGTCGCTGCGCTCGATTTGTTTGCCGAAATTTTGGGGAGCGAAGCAGGCAACATGGCGTTGAAGATCCTTGCGACTGGCGGAATCTACCTGGCGGGCGGTATGCCAACGCGCATCCTGCCCTGGTTACGGAAGCCGAATTTTCTGCAAGCCTTCACGCTAAAAGGCAGGTTCGCAGAGATGTTGAAAAGCATCCCTGTTCGGGTTATGACAAACCCTGAAGTCGCGCTGTTTGGCGCGGCGCGTCATGGCATGGAACCCGAAAACTTCGACGAGTAGTAAAGTATTTTTTTCTTCTGGCAAAGCCAACGTTGGGAGCGTTGGCTTTGCGCCTTTAATGACCGCATATTTCCACCCGACGTTTCTGTCAGGTTGAATCCAATTCAAGGATGGGTAAGAACGTCACCGAGATTAATATCCTTTAGGCAGCATGGAAATCATTATGAATCTTGAAAATCGCGTTGTCATCATCACTGGCACGCGCATCCCGCTTTACGGCGGCTGAAAGGAACCAGAATGAGTCTCAAACAAGTTATGCTGGTCATCGTGGACATCAGCGGCTATACCCAGTTCATCCGTTCTCAAAAGATGAGCGCGATCCATGCCGAGGAGATCATTTTCGAATTGATCGAATCGGTCATCAACCATGCCGCTTATCCATTGACCTTGAATAAGTTGGAGGGGGATGCCACCTTTCTGTATTCCGAGGTGACGGCGGACAATCGGCTGGATGTCGTCCGTGATGTGGCGCGTCAAGCCCGTGAATTTTTCAATGTTTTCTATGAACGCGCCCACACACTGTCCATGGAAAGGGCGGATTGTGATTGTGGCGCATGTCAAACCATCTTCGATCTTCGCTTGAAGGCAATCCTTCATTACGGTGAGGCGGTCTTCAAAAAGATACGACAATTCGAGGAACTGGCTGGTGAAGATGTAATTCTGATTCATAAATTGCTGAAGAATTCAGTACCAGTCAATGAATATATCCTGATGACCGAGTCCTTTCATCAACTCGTTGGAAGCTACTCCGATCTGTCATCGGAGGCGTGCTTCGAAAATTGCGATTATCTCGGAGAAGTCAAAGTACACGTCACCTATCCGCGCAAGAACATCTAAATTTCCAATCATTCCAAACCATTAGGAGAACAATATGTCATTGACCCACATGCAAATCAAGGAACTGCTCAACGAAAACCTGAAGCACGAATGCGAAGGTTTCGGGGAAGACAAAGTCTGCGTGCGGATCGCCGCCATCGGAGAACTGCCTTCGCGCTTCGGCGACTTCCACATCTTCGCCTTCTACAACAACCGCGACGGCAAGGAACATGCCGCCATCGTGCGCGGCGACGTGACCAACGCGGAAGATGTACCCGTCCGCGTTCATTCAGAATGTTTGACGGGCGACGCCATCGGCTCCCTGCGCTGCGATTGCCGCGACCAGTTGGAAACCGCGCTCAAGGAAATTGGACAAATGGAAAAAGGTGTCCTGCTTTACATGCGCCAGGAGGGACGCGGCATCGGGTTGATCAACAAGATCCGCGCCTACGGCTTGCAGGATCATGGCTATGACACCGTCGAAGCCAATCTCGCCCTGGGCTTCCGCGACGATGAGCGCGAATACAGCGTTGCCGCGCACATGCTTTTCTCCCTGAAAGTCAAGTCCATTCGACTGATGACCAATAATCCGCGCAAGGTCGAGAACCTGACCCAGCACGGCGTGAAGGTCAACAGGCGCATTCCTGTCATCATCCCGCCCAATCCGCACAACGAGTTTTATTTGCAAACCAAAGCCGAGAAATCGGGTCACATGCTCGATTCGTTTGGTAAATTGCACATGCAGGAACAGGGCGACCTTCCCGTTGTGGATGGCATGACACCTGAACAGGTTGCGGCACTGACACAGGAATAACCCAATGACTTCCATCGCAGAAAAAAGCATCCAAACCATCCGCTTTCTGGCGGCGGACTCTGTGCAAGCCGCCAATTCGGGACATCCTGGCACGCCGATGGGCACGGCATCCCTCGCCTATGTGCTTTGGCAGGGACATTTGCGCCACAACCCTGCCAACCCCAATTGGTTCAACCGCGACCGTTTCATCCTGTCGCCTGGACATGCCTCGGCGCTTTTGTATTCCCTCCTGCACCTGGCTGGTTACGATCTGCCACTGGATGAAATCAAACGCTTCCGCCAATGGGAGAGCCTGACGCCTGGACACCCCGAGCACGGACTCACCCCAGGCGTGGAAGTCACCACGGGTCCGCTCGGGCAGGGATTCGCGCACGGGGTGGGCATGGCAATTGCAGAGAGTTGGCTGGCGGGGCGCTTCAACCAGCCCGACCACAAAATTGTAGACCACTTCACCTACGCCATCGTCTCGGATGGCGACCTGCAGGAAGGCGTCACCGCCGAAGCCGCATCGCTGGCTGGCACTCTCAAATTGGGCAAGTTGATCTATCTGTACGACTCGAACAAGATTCAGATCGAAGGCAGCACCGACATCGCCTTTACCGAAAACGTCGCCAAACGCTTCGAAGCCTACGACTGGCAGGTGATCGGATCCATTGACGGAAACGATCTCGAAGCGGTTGATTCCGCCATGCGCGCGGGACAGGCGGAGACGGATCGCCCCACGCTCGTCATTTGTCAGACCCACATTGGGCATGGCGCGCCCACCAAGCAGGGCACCGCCTCCGCGCATGGCGAACCGCTCGGCAGGGACGAACTTGCCGCCGCCAAACAAGCTGCGGGCTGGGATCCCGACCAGTCATTTGTCATCCCTGATAACGTGTTAGTTCACATGCGTTCCGCGCAGGACAAGGGCGCGACCCTGGAGCGGGAATGGCAGGCTCGCTTCAAGGCTTGGCAGAAAGCGCATCCCAGCGAAGCCCAAACCTTTCAAACGCAAATCAACGGAGATCTCCCCGAAGGCTGGGGCAGCGGTCTGACAGACCTGTTCCATGCTGGCGACAAACCCATCGCCTCGCGCGAAGCCTCTGGGCTGGTTATCAACGCGCTCGCGCCGAACCTGCCTGCCTTGATGGGCGGCTCGGCGGATCTCGCCCCATCTACAAAGACCATCATCAAAGGACAAGGCGATTTCAGCGCCGCCGACCACGCTGGGCGCAACCTGCACTTCGGCGTGCGCGAACACGCGATGGGCAGTATCGCCAACGGCATGGCTTTGCACGGCGGCGTGATTCCCTATACCGCCACCTTCCTGGTCTTTGCCGATTACATGCGTCCCGCCATTCGCCTGGCGGCGCTCATGGATCAGCGCGTGATCTTTGTCTTTACGCACGACTCGATTGGCTTGGGCGAAGATGGACCCACGCACCAGCCAATCGAACAATTGTTGACCCTGCGCGCCATCCCGAACCTGACCGTCATCCGCCCCGCCGACGCGCGCGAAACCGCCGAAGCCTGGCGCGCGGCTTTGCTGCATCGTCACGGACCCACCGCGATTGCCCTGTCACGCCAGAACCTGCCCCTGTTGGAATGTGGCGGCGATGTATGCAGGCTTTCCAGCGGCGCGTACATCCTTTGGGAAACGGAAGGGAAGCCCGATGTGATACTGATGAGCAGCGGCTCCGAGACGCAGTACGCGCTCGAAGCGGGCAAACAACTTGCGGGGCAGGGAATCAAAGTCCGCGTTGTGTCCTTCCCCAGTTGGGAGTTGTTCGACAGGCAAACGCAGGAATACCGCGAAGGCATCCTGCCCAACGATGTGCGCGCCCGCGTTGCCATCGAAGCGGCGACCCCGCTCGGCTGGCAAAAATATGTCGGGCTGGACGGCGCAGTGATCGGGCTGAATCGCTTCGGCGCGTCCGCACCCGCGTCCACACTCTATAAAAAATTTGGCGTCACCAGCGAACGCGTTGTCGAAGAAGCGAAGCGCCTGCTGGAACAGAAAGGGAAATAACATGACCACCATCCACAACGCCCAATCGCTTGGGCAATCCATCTGGCTCGATAACATCCGCCGCGCCCTGCTCACCACGGGCGGACTGGCGAAACTCCTTGAAAGCGGCGTGACGGGCGTCACCTCCAACCCGACCATTTTCGAGAAAGCCATCGCGGGCAGCGCCGACTACGACAAAGCCATCATCCCGCTGGCGCAGGCGGGCAAATCATCGACCGAGATTTACGAGACGCTCGCCTTCGAAGACATCAGCCGCGCCGCCGATTTACTGCGCCCGATCTATGACAACACCAACGGCAAGGACGGCTTCATCAGCCTTGAGGTCAACCCCGCGCTGGCGAACGACACGGCAGGCACGCTCGAAGAAGCGCGGCGCTTGTTCAAAACGCTGGCGCGTCCCAACCTGATGATCAAAGTCCCCGCCACGCTTGCGGGTATTCCCGCCATCGAAGCGTTGATTGCGGAAGGCATCAACGTCAACGTCACGCTCATCTTTTCGGTGGAGCAATACCGCGCGGTCGCGCTGGCGTATCTGGCGGGGTTGGAAACATTCGTGCAGGCGGGCGGCGACCCCGCCAAAGTATCTTCCGTCGCGTCGTTCTTCGTCAGCCGCGTGGACACCGCGCTCGATCCCATTCTGGCACAGCAGGGTCACGCCGATTTGCAGGGCAAGATCGCCATCGCCAACACCCGCGTTGCCTACGGCGCGTTTCTGGAAATGTTCTCTGGCGAACGCTGGCAGAAACTACAGGAACAGGGCGCGTATCCTCAGCGTCCGCTGTGGGCAAGCACTGGCACGAAGAATCCGCTTTATCCGAACACGCTGTACGTGGATAACCTGATCGGCGACAACACCGTCAACACCGTCCCGCCCGAAACGCTGATCGCGTTTCTGGATCACGGCAAGGTGGAAGAGACTCTCGCCAGCGGACTCGCGCAAGCCCAGGCGGATCTCCGTCAACTGGCGGCGCTCGGTCTTGACCTGAAAGCGGTCACCGACAAATTATTGTCCGACGCCGTTTCGGCTTTTTCCCGCTCCTTCGAGACTCTCACGGCGAGCATCGCGCAGAAACAAAAAGACATTCTCGCGCAGAAGAGTCCGCTTGCCTTCCGCCTAGGCGGGTACAAGGCATCCGTAGACGGGAGCCTGCTCGAGGTCCGCGATAAGCGGGTGATGGATCGCATTTGGGAACGCGATTACACCGTCTGGAAATCCGAACCAAAGGAGATCACGAATCGTCTGGGCTGGCTGGAGAGTCCCGCCATGATGTGCGAACACGCCGCGCACTTCGGCGCCTTTGTGGACGCGATCAAAGCGGAAGGATTCGAGCAGGTGTTACTGCTGGGCATGGGCGGTTCGAGTCTCGCACCCGAAGTGTTCAACAAAATTTTCGCCGACCCAGGCAGGGGACTGAAAAAGGGCTTGACCATTTTGGACAGCACCGACCCGCAGGCTGTCCGTGCGGCGGAAAAATCGCTCGACCTGGCGAAGACGTTGTTCATCGTCTCCACCAAGTCGGGCGGAACGGTCGAAACATTTTCGTTCTTCAAATATTTCTACAACCGCGTGGCGGAGCGCGTGGGCGCGGAGAAGGCGGGCAAACATTTCATTGCCATCACCGACCCTGGCAGCCGATTGGCGGACACCGCCGCGCAGTACTGCTTCCGCGAAACATTTTTGAACGACCCGAACATTGGCGGGCGGTATTCCGCGCTGACTTATTTCGGATTGATCCCCGCCGCGCTCGTCGGCGTGGACGTGGATCGCCTGCTCGACCGCGCCCAGGTGATGACCTGCAACACCGACGGCTGTAACTGCCCCGTGGATGGAAATAACTTCGGCGGGCAACTGGGAACGGTCATCGGCGAACTCGCCAAAGCGGGACGCGACAAATTGACCTTTGTGCTTTCCCCAAAAATCGAATCGTTCGGCGATTGGGTCGAGCAGTTGATCGCGGAAAGCACGGGCAAGGAAGGCAAGGGAATCCTGCCCGTGGTCGGCGAACCGCTCGGCGCGCCCGAAGTGTATGGGGATGATCGTGCCTTTGTGTATTTGAAATTGGCGGGCGACTTGACGCACGACGAAAAAATTCAGGCGCTGGAAAATGCGGGTCATCCCGTCATCCGCCTGCTTCTCGACGATGAGTACGATCTCGGCGGGCAGTTCTTCCTGTGGGAGATGGCAACCGCCGTCGCGGGCGCGCGGCTGGGGATCAATCCCTTCGACCAGCCCAACGTGGAAGCGGCGAAGATCCTTGCCCGCAAGATGACGGCGGAATTTACGGAAAAGGGCGCGTTGCCCAAAACGGACTCCACGCCTCCATCTTCCCCTGCGGTGAAGGATTTTCTCGCTCAGGCGGGACTGGGAGCGTACGTCGCCATCCAAGCCTACATCCAGCCGACAGCGGATACCGACCGCGCCCTGCGTGAATTCCGCATCCGCCTGCGCGACGCGACGAAACTGGCGACCACGCTCGGCTATGGACCGCGCTTCCTGCATTCGACAGGTCAATTGCACAAGGGCGACGCGGGCAAAGGCTTGTTCATTCAGTTGACCACGCAAGCCGCCGATGATGTGACCATCCCTGACAAAGCGGGCGAATCCGCCTGGACGCTGACATTTGGCAAGCTGAAGACCGCCCAGGCATTGGGCGACGCGCAATCGTTGCGCGATGAACGCCGCAAAGTCATTCATTTCGATCTCGGCGCAGACGCGCTGGCGGGGTTGAAATCTTTAACGTAACGCGTAGGGCGCGTTAGAGAACGCGCCCTACGCGTATGAGAACGCCAACTACGCAAGGTTGTGGAGAATTTTATGGATACAAAAAATGAAATCACTGTCTACGGCGCGGACTGGTGCCCCGATTGCCGCCGCGCCAAACGCATTCTCGATGAAAACCACGCTGCTTACAAATGGGTGGATATTGACCGCGACCGCGCAGGCGAGAGATTCGTCATCCAGACCAACCGCGGCAACCGCAGTATTCCCACTAATGTTTTTGCTGATGGCACGATTTTGGTCGAGCCGTCCAACGACGTGTTGTTCACCAAACTATATAGAACCCGATTGGAGTAAATCTCATGCCACGCGACATCCCTGTTGGAAACGGTTCACTGCTGGTGAACTTCGACTCGACCTATCAACTGCGCGATTTGTATTACCCGCACGTCGGGCAGGAAAATCATACCGCTGGTCATCCCTTCCGCTTTGGCGTGTGGGTGGACGGACAGTTCAGTTGGGTTCACGACGATGAATGGAAACGGCGACTGGATTACGAACCCAACACGCTGGTGACGCGCGTCACGCTGGAAAACGCGCGGCTGGGAGTCCATTTGCAAATCAACGACACGGTAGATTTTCATCAGAACCTGTACCTGCGCCAGATCACGGTCTTCAACGAAGGACAGCGCGAACGCGAAGTCCGCCTGTTCTTCAGCCACGACTTCCACATCAGCGGCACGGAAGTCGGCGACTCGGCGTATTACGAGCCAGAGCGCAAGGCGTTGTTCCACTACAAAGGCAAACGCTGGTTTTTGATGAATGCCGCAAAGAAGGAAGGCGCCGACCTGCATCTCGGTCTCGACCAGTGGGCGGTGGGCGTCAAGGAACTCGGCGGCAAGGAAGGCGCCTGGCGCGACGCGGAAGACGGCGCGTTATCTGGCAATGCGGTCGCGCAAGGCAGTGTGGACAGCGTCGGGGCGTTGCACCTGCGTCTTTCGCCACAGGGAGCCGCGACGGGTTGGTATTGGATCGCTGTCGGCGATGACTTCGACTCGGTCATTCGCATCAACCGCGCCGTGCGTGAGCGCACTCCCGCTTCGTACCTGGAACGCACGCGCCACTACTGGAAACTCTGGGCGGCGAAGGAGCCCGACGACGCGCTCGGTCTCCCGCCCGAACTGACCGCGCTCTACCGCCGCAGTCTGCTCACCATCCGCACGCAGATTGACAACGACGGCGCGATCATCGCCGCCAACGATTTCGACATCACATCCTTTGCCCGCGACACCTACTCATACATGTGGCCACGCGACGGGGCATTGGTCACCGCAGGGCTAATCGAAGCGGGTTACTCCGAAGTGACGCGTCGCTTCTTCGAGTTCTGTCATCGCGTGGTCATGCCCGAAGGTTACTTCCTGCACAAGTACACGCCCGATGGCGCGCTGGCGTCATCGTGGCACGCCTGGTACGCGGACGGTCAGAAACAACTGCCCGTTCAAGAGGACGAATCGGCGCTGGTGTTGTGGGTGTTGTGGAAACACTTCGAGCGTTTCCGCGACGTGGAGTTCGTCAAGTCGCTCTATCGCGGACTCGTCGTCCGCATCGCCAATTGGATGGAAAGTTATCGCAGTCCTGTGGATCGTTTGCCGCTCGCCTCCTGGGACTTGTGGGAGGAACGGCGCGGCGTGCTCGGCTGGACGGTTGCCGCGACGTGGGCGGGTTTGCAAGCCGCCGCCAATTTCGCCGACGCGTTTGGCGAAACCGAACTCGCAACGCGCTACCGCAACGCGTCAGACGAGATCAAGGCTGGGGTCGAGAAGCATCTCTGGCGTCCAGATTTGAAGCGCTTCGTCCGCATGATCAACCGCCGCAACGACGGTTCATGGGATGTGGACACGGAACTGGACTCATCCCTGTTTGGTCTGTGGTACTTTGGCATGTTCCCCGCTGACGATTCGCGCATCGTCGCGACGATGAACGCCATCCGCGAACGGCTGTGGGTCAAGACCGATGTGGGCGGCGCGGCGCGTTATGAAAAAGATTACTACCATCAGGTGACGGATGACAAAGCCAACGTGCCTGGCAACCCCTGGTTTATCTGCACGCTCTGGCTGGCGCAGTGGCATATCGCCACCGCAAAATCGGTGGACGATTTGAAGCCTGCGCTGGAGATTCTCGATTGGACGCGGCGGCATACCTTACAAAGCGGCGTCATGGCGGAACAGGTTCATCCCTACACCAACGCGCCGCTCTCCGTCAGCCCGCTGACGTGGAGCCATGCCACGCTGGTGTTGACCGTGCGGGAACTTCTCGAAACACAAAAAAGGATTTAAACCAGGGAGCCACAGAGACACAGAGAAATTAAAACTCCGTGACACCGCGTCTCCGTGGTTAGCCGCTCTGAAAGCAAAGGATGAATATGAACAATCTCTCCCCCATTGATTACGATGTCATCGCGCCGAAGTACGATGCGCGTTACGCACAGAACCCGCTTGCAGGTGTCTTGCGCGAATTGCGTGCGTTGGTCGCACAAAGCGGGGCGCGGGACGTGTTGGAGGTAGGCTGCGGCACGGGGCATTGGGTCAACGAACTTCAGCCGCTCGTTAGGCGAATGGTCGGTCTGGATTATTCGTTTGGGATGTTGGAGCAAGCCCGAGGGCAGAATGAAGCGCTGCTGTTGACGAACGGCGACGCCAATTACCTGCCCCTTTCATCAGAAAGTTTCGACCTGGTTATATCCCTGAACGCCTTGCAACATTACACTGATCAACCCGCCTTCATCACAGAAGCCCGAAGATTGATGCGTCCAGGCGGCGCGCTCGCCATTGTGAATTTGGATCCGCACATTGGGCATGACCGCTGGTATCTGTACGATTATTTCGATGGTGTGAAAGATATTGATCTGCGGCGTTTCCCTTCCAGTGGAACCCTGCTCGATTGGATGCTCGCCGCGGGTTTCGTCCGCGCGGAATGGCGCGTGGCAGAGCGCATCCACCAGGAATTTGTTGGGCGGGAGGTGCTGGACAATCCGTTCACGCAAAAAGGCGGTTCGTCCCAACTTGCATTGTTGAGTGATGCCGCTTATGCCGAGGGAATGGTACGCATTCATGGCGCCATCGCCAATGCGAATGGCAAGCCGCCTGTCTTTGTCACCGATCAATGGCTGACTCTTCTGGTTGGATGGAACCCATAAAGCATCGTCAACACATAATGGTTACTGTCCCATGATACGGGATTGCAAGTCGGTCAATTCGTTCGACAGGGCTTCGTGGTCAACCCAGCGCATAAAATCCGTTCGCAGGCTTTGACAAATGTTGCCATCCGACCTTCCCGTATCCATATGGAAAGAGATGAATTCGATCAGCCGCCCATCAACACGAGTCACTTTGCGTGCGATCAGCCTCAACCTGTCCACATAATATTTGCCGATGACGAGATCGATCATGTGTGCCTCCATGCGTCAATAAAAACGGATGGTAACGCCAGGCTGTTCGCGCGCTGTCATCCGTTCGGTAATTTATTCCTGCCCCGCCTCCAGGTTCAAGACCGAGTCTTCACTCCCGAAGCGATTCGGAACATAGGCTTCGGCTTCCCAATCGTTCTCCCAACGTTCGCCGTCGAGAAAATAGCGGAAATGATAGTGGCGTCCCGCGTCGAGTTCCAACGTCAGCGAAAAACTGCCGTCCCTTTTCTTTTTCATTGGATGGGATTCCTTGTCCCACTCGTTGAAATCCCCGCACAGGCAGGCGCTCTCCGCGTTGACTTCGGCGGGCAGGGTGAACGTGACTTTGTACGTGTTGCTCTTTGGGTCGAAGTTTTTTTCTGGCATGTTACTCTCCTTTTTGATTGTGAACGTTGCTGTTTGCCTATCGGATATTCATCCCAGTTTTATTCTTACCGTTTTTCACGCTCGACAAATATGTGAAATTCACCCGACACAAAACACGCAAACGGTGTAAGGAAATCGCATTCATCTCTATCGTTCAAGGTATGAACGAATCAACCGTTCCGAAAGTTTACGGGGCAGGCTCCCGTCTTCAATAAAATCCTTCGGGATGTTTGCACACAAAGGAACATTTATGACCCTAGAATATTGGTACGTCTTCCCGATCTCCGTCCTCTTCGCAACCACCGCAATGGCATCAGGCGTCGAAGGCGCGACCTTCTTCTCGCCGCTCTTCATCCTTGCCCTGAAACTCTCCCCCGAAGTCGCCATTGGAACGGCGTTGACCACCGAAGTCTTCGGCTTTGCCAGCGGACTCTTCGCCTATGCCCGCAAAAAATTGATTGACTACCGCCTCGGACTTAACCTGTTGCTGGTCACTGTTCCCCTGGCTTTGATCGGCACCTGGGCATCGGGACAGATCCAGCCCTTGTACCTGAAAGTGATTCTCGGCGTCGGGCTGTTCATCGTTGCGCTCAGTTTCCTGCGCCAGCACGAAAAGAAGGATGTCGCCCGCATGGATGAAGCCATCCAAAAGGAATACGGCGTCGAAAAAGCCGAAACGGTGCTGGTCACAGCCGAAGGCGAAGAGATTCGCTACACCCTCTGCAATCGAACCGAAGGGATGCTGTTATGTGGAACAGGCGCGCTGTTCATGGGCATGATCTCCACAGGCTTGGGCGAGATGAACGGCTACTTCCTGCTCCAGCGTTGCCGCGTCCCAAGCAAGGTCTCGGTGGCGACCAGCGTTTTCGTGGTTGCCGTCACCGCGCTGATCGCTTCGGCGGGACACTTCGTCAAATTCATCCAACTCGGCGGCGATACGCTGAACACTGTTTTCAGCATCGTCATGTTCACCGTCCCTGGCGTGATCATCGGCGGGCAGATCGGCTCGCGGGTTGCCAGTAAAATCCCACAGTGCGCGCTCGAAATCGGCTTGGCGGTTCTCTTCATCATCGTCGCCGCACTCACACTGGGACAAGTCGTCCTGTAACGAACCGTCCCGCAAAATTGCGCCGGCGTAGACAACGTTCTCCAGCGTTGAAAGGGTAAGAATTGGACACAGTTTGTCCTCTTTGTGGTTAAAGAACAAGGAGACAAAAAATGCCATCCCTCAAAACTTTCCGCGCGAACAAAGATCAATTCTTTGCTCAGCACCATCAAAGCCCGTTTACCCCTGCCCAAAAACAACACTTCCATGGGCTGGAGTATTTCCCTGAAAATTCCGCCCTGCGTCTCGAAGTGGACATTGAAATTTCAACCGCGTCCGATTACATCGCGATCCAGACTACTGGCGGACAGCCTCAGACCCATCAACGCTTCGGCAAGTTCAAGTTTCAGGTGGAAGGACAGTCGGCGGAACTCACGGTCTACAAAAACGGGCACGGGTATTTTCTGCCCTTTGTTGACTCGCTGGCAGGCAAAGAGACCTACCCCGCAGGGCGCTATCTTGAACCAGAGAAATTGCCAAACGGAAAATACCTTGTGGATCTCAACCTGGCATATAACCCGTACTGCGCCTACAACGAACAATGGTCATGTCCGATCACGCCTTTCGAGAATCGGCTGAAAGTTGCCGTCCGCGCGGGCGAGAAAATATTTGAACACCAAAGATAAGGAGCACCAAAATGAATACACCCATACATGTCAATGATGTAGAGTTTGAAAATACGGTTTTGAAATCGTCCACGCCTGTGGTCGTGGATTTCTGGGCGCCGTGGTGTACCCCCTGTAAAATGATCGCGCCTGCCTTGGAGAAATTAGCCACAGAATACGGAGACAGGCTAACCATCGCCAAGGTCAACACGGACGACAATCCCGAATGGGCGATGAAGTACGGCGTGCAGGGCATCCCGACCCTGCTCTTCATCAAGGATGGGCAGGTGCAAGAGACCATCGTGGGCGTCGCTCCCATATCCCTGATCAAATCCAAAATGGACGGAATGCTTAAAGTCCCAGCGGGAGCATAACTTTATGACAACAGAACAAAAGAAATACGATGTCGCCATCATCGGCTCTGGCATCGGCGGTTCGACCCTGGCGAGCGTGTTGGCTCGCCAGGGTTTGTCTGTGATCGTCTTCGAGGGCGGACAACATCCGCGCTTCACCATCGGCGAATCCATGATTCTGGAAACCTCCGAAGCCATGCGCGCGCTGGCGGAATTTTATGACGTTCCCGAACTTGCCTATTTCTCGTCCGAAAACTTTTACAACTACATCGGCACACAGCACGGGGTGAAGCGGCATTTTAGTTTCGTGCATCACACTTCAGGTCAAAAAGTTGATCCGCGCAAGACCCTGCAAGCCGTCATCCCCAAAATGCCATACGGACATGAGATCCACATCACGCGGCAGGACTCGGATTACTTCCTGACTTCGGTTGCCATCTCCTACGGCGCGACGATTTTGCAAAACACATTCATCAAAGACATCAACGTCCAGCCCGACAGCGTGGAGATCATCACCAACAAGGACAAGACCTATCGCGCCGAATACATCATTGACGCGGGCGGGATGAAGTCCATTCTCGCGCAAAAGTTCAACTGGCGTCATCGCGATTTGATGTCGCACTCGCGCACGATCTTCACGCACATGATTGACGTGCCTGGATTTAATGAAGTGACCATGCCGCATCAGGAGTTCGGACATCCCTACCCTCTCTCGCAAGGGACGCTTCATCACATCTTCAAGGGCGGCTGGCTGTGGATCATCCCCTTCAACAATCATCCCGCTTCGACGAATCCGCTGTGCAGTGTCGGTCTGCAACTCGACCCGCGCCTGTATCCCCAGCGCGACGATCTGACTCCGGAAGAAGAATTGCGCACGTTCATCAAACAATTCCCCGACATTGAAGCGCAACTCAAAGAAGCGAAGCCTGTCCGTGATTTCATGCGGATTGACCGCCTGCAATATTCCGCCCATCACATCGTCGGCGATAGATTCGCTTTGCTCGCTCATGCCGCAGGTTTCATTGACCCGTTGTACTCGAAGGGACTCTACGTCACACACGCGCAGATTTTTCTCATCGCCGACCTGCTTATCAAAGCCAAGCAAACGGGCGATTATTCCGCCAAAGCGTTCGCATCTCTCGAACCCATCACGCTCGATTACATCAACATGCACGACCGCATTGTGGCGAGTTCGTTCAAGTCGTGGCATAACTTCAAACTTTGGAATGTCTACGAAGTCCTTTGGCTTCTCGGCGCGTATCTCGAATATTTGAGTCTCGTCACCAATCGTTATCGCGCCCGCACCCGTGACGAGTACATCCAACTCATGCAGGGACACAAACTCGCGGGTGGCGGCTTTCCGCTCTTCTTCGACGTGCAGGAAAAGATTGACGCATTAATGGACTCAGTTAACCCTGAGGATGAAGCGGATGTGGATCGCGCCGTCGCCGAAATCAAGAAGCAGTTCGCGCGTTTCCCGTGGATGTCCTCTGCGTTCAAAGATTTGCTCGATGGCAAAAATCACCTGCCCGATAACAAACTGCGTTTCAACCTGCTGAATCGCCGCGTCGGTTTCATGGGCAGCGGCGAGTATCGCAAACATTTCTTTGGCGAAAAGTCCATGCTCGAATTGTTGAAGAAAGCCATCGAAGACCAACTCAAATATTCCATCCCCGCGCTCAATCACAAACGCAAAACCCGCGCGCGTCTCGCGTGGCAGACTCCCCTCATCCCCAACCCCTCCCCCGAAGGGGGAAGGGAGTCCCCTCGCCCTTCGGGAGAGGGGTAGGGTGAGGGCATGTTCGACACGCCCCTCCGCAAATTCAAAGACCGCGTCGGCGCTCCGCTCGCCCGCCGACTGAGCCGCGTCTCTCCCACCACGATTTCACTTATCGGTCTCGTGGTCGCCCTGCTTGCCGCGTGGTCAGCCTATCGTCAAATCTATCCTGCCGCCTTCGCGTTGTGGATTCTCAACCGAGCGCTCGACGGACTCGACGGCTTGCTCGCGCGCTTGCACAACAAGCAATCAGACCTCGGCGGATACGTGGACATCCTGACCGACTTCGTCGCCTACGCCGCGCTTCCCATCGGACTTGTAGCGGGTTCGCCTTCGGGTGAGCGTTACCTAGCCTTAGCCTTCATGCTTGCCTCCTTCTACGTCAACACCGCCTCATGGATGTACCTTGCCGCCATTCTCGAAAAACGCACCGCCCATTCTCCTGATACCCAAACCACCATCGTCATGCCCGCAGGCCTCATCGGCGGATTTGAAACCATCATCGCCTACGGAATCTTCACCCTCTACCCCGCCCACCTCACCATATTCTTTTCCATCTTTGCCGCCCTCGTCTTCATCACCATCCTCCAAAGACTCATCTGGGCGCAAAAAAATGTAGACAGGTAAACACATAGACACGTACACAGGCAGACGCATCAACCATGTAATTTGCCCCATTCATCCTTCACCACTCATCCTTTCCCCATGAAACTCAACTCCCCCGCCCCTCCCTTCACCCTCACCTCCGCCAACGGCGAGCAAGTCTCCCTGAGCGAAGTCCTCAAAAGCGGAAACGCCCTGCTGGTCTTTCTCCGGCACCTTGGCTGAATACCCTGCCGCGAACATGCCGCACAGTTGTGCGCGCGTCAGGAAGAATTTGCAGAACTCGATACCCGCGTCTTCATCATCTCCTTCGGGACACTGCCCGCCCTCCAGCAGTGGATGAACGAAGTCTGCGGCACTTTCACCGTCCTGCTCGACAGTGAGCGGACGGTCTACCAAGCCTATGGACTCGAACGCTCGCGTTTGCGCTCATGGCATCCGCGCGTGGTGTGGATGTACGTCAAACGCTGGTTCCAGCGCGAACAGTTTTTTGATTCGCACGGCGACGACACCTCCCAACTTGGCGGCGACTTCATCGTGGACAGAAACGGCATCCTGCGCCTCATCCATCCCAGCCACGAGCCGACCGACAGACCGTCGGCGGAGGAATTGCTTGCGGTGTTGAAAGACCTGTATAATTGAGCCAATGAAGATCAAAAATTTCAAAGACACAGATACTACATTGGCGGAACTTTCACTTAACCCGTCCGTGGAAACGCGGGAACTAAACGAGAACATCTACTTGGATTTGGACGACAGTGGAAATGTTGTCAGCATTACCATTGAACACGCCAGCACATCTGGCGATATGCAAGAATTTCTTGATCAAAGAATACCCGCAGGATTTACACCTGCATAACGCATTTACGAACAAGTCTACTGAATAAGCCCAACAGTTGACAGTCACCCGCTTCGCGAACGTGACTGTCAACTGTTTTTAGAAGGTTACATTCACTGGACTTTGCCCATTTTAAGGAGTGATGGGAAGGCATGAACAACCTGTGGTAA
>CAYTDB010000053.1:0-30402 GCA_964436455.1 uncultured Anaerolinea sp.
AAAGGAAGACATGCGCAAGTTGAACTTCATCGGCAATATATTTTTCAGCATGGCTTTCTCGTGGCTGTTGGGGCAGTCCATCAAGGATACACTGTGCGGCACAAAGGTTTTGTATAAAAGGGATTATGAGTTAATCGCGGCAAACCGCATCTACTTTGGTGATTTCGACCCCTTCGGCGATTTTGACCTGATCTTTGGCGCAGCAAAACTCAACCTGAAAATTGTCGACCTCCCCATCCGCTACCGCGAGCGCACCTACGGCACCACCAATATCTCCCGCTGGAAACACGGACTTTTGTTAATGCGAATGGTCGCTTTCGCGGCGCGGCGCATCAAATTCATATAGCATACTATCTACTGTCACACCTTTCTCGTAAAAAGTTATGCCCTCTCAATGGAACTGGGAGGGCATTTCGTTTGTTTCATTTTTCTAGAAATCATTCAAAATCTGTCTTGGTCAATAACATCTTGTACACTTTCTTGAGCCACTGAGATACAGAAACACAGAGAAAAAACAAGGAACAACTCCGTGATTCAGTGACTCAGTAGTTAGTGGTCTTTGTTCAAGATGATCCTAACTGGCACAAAATCATTCAAAACCCGCAAAAACTTTTGCAATTGACGGCTGAACCTGCAGATAGGGAACCAGCGTTGTTTCTTTTGGGCACTGTCGTGCTCCTTCCTGCGGTACATATAAAGCAATCTCATCTTCTGGGAAAATTTCATCCAACTGGTAATTACACAATATGGGGCGCATGGCATAGCTGACCCATACATTATTCTCCTCCCAAAAACTGCGATCGCTTTCCAGGTATTTAAAATTCAATGGGTCCACCACGATCAAGGCAAAGCGCTGATTCTCCATGTCATTCTGAAATTGTTCAAAATACTCTTCGTTGTTCGCCATCGCCATTTCCATCAGGTCTTCACGTTCATACTCGGGGACAAGAGTTACATTCTTCAGCATCCGCATCGAGATCAGGTGGCGTTCAGTGATGAACAGGATTTCCCCATGCTGCGCATTGACCTGATCCACGCGTTCCTGAAGGGCAGACAAGGTCCGCTGTGTCCTTTCAGCATCGTATCCACCAAGTCGTACCCCATTCCTCCACTGTGACCATACCGGCACGATAAGCAACAGGATCACCAGTATCCAATGGATCGAGACAGGCTCGTCAAAAGTTCCATCTTCGTGGCGATAACGGGCAAACACCAGATAACTGACCACGATCAACAACATGACAAAATACGCGTCCAAATTATGCAGATCGGTGCCACCGCCAATCTTCAGGCTCACAGCAAGTCCGCCCAGGAACAACACGAACAACGCGGCAAAGATCAGTCCCAGCCTGAGGAAGTGCCAACTGTCCCCGCGTTTGCGCAAGGCAACATACATGACCAGCCACATGGGTATGGACGCCAGCAAAGCCGCAGGCAACAAACCCAGGAAATACGATACGTTTGGTAGCAATCTATACCACAACAGGTCGGATGCAAGGCTTGTGTAAAAATATTCCGTGGGAACCCCGGAGATCGCAACATAGATTCTTTGTGCAATTAACGCGGTCAACGTGCCGAAAATGAACCACAACATGGGCTTGAGCAGGTAACGCCACAAGCTTTTCCCTTTGTATGGAACCTCGAGCAGATAAAAAACCGCCGCGATCATGCCCGGCATTGGGTACCAGTTCACGCGGCTCCACCCGCACCAAATGGAAGCCAGAACAACAGCGAGCCATGTACGACGATCGTTCTCCTTCGAAAACCCGTACAGCATGATAATGACAGGCACGGCAAGATGGAAATAGATGGGACCAATAAACAGGAAGAGGAACATCCCCAAACCGACCAGCCAACGGGAAGCCTTTTCCTGGACCGATACACGCTTCATCATCGCAGGGACAATTGCCACAATCAGAACAAGCCTCATCAATATCTGCCAGAGTCTATGCCCCCAAAGCGGCGCGTGGATCAGATAGGGAGGCGTCAGAAGTAAATGTAATGTGGGATGCAGGATGGGGAGCGGGTACTTACTCCCATATACATATTCGGAAAGAAAGAGTGATGGATAATAAAAACGACTGGTCTCAGACCATCCCAGCGTGAAAGGATAGGTGTTCACACGTGACAGATTGGTAGCGATTAAATGAAAGGTGATCGGCATCAACACTGCCGCCAGCAGGGATGAAAACCATGATGTGTCACGTCGCATGGTTTTGATGGCATACATGCCCATCAGACAAAAATACCAGAAGACCAAGAATCGTATCCAACTTTCCATCCCAAACAACTTTCGAACAAACGGCATCGAGTAGGTTAGTGTATAGCCACCCACGGCTAGGACTAGAAGAACCCATCCTAGCCAGCGGAAACGTTTCAGGATGATTTCGGGAGATTCTGTAAAAGCTAGAATTCGTTCGGTGTGTTGGGACAAGGTCAGGGTCCACGCGAGAAGCGGGATGAGTCCCAGTAGAGAGAGACCCACAAGAAGTCCCATCCACGAAGGACGGGTGGGGATGTCAACACCCAGGTCAACTCCAATTGTGATAACCTGCCAAATGGACAGGAACGGCAATACCGCACTGATCCCAAGGATGAACCGCCAAAAAGTGCTGCGCGCAGGTTGGATGATCTTCATTTCTAAACGGAGAATTCCTTGAGAGCTTCGATCACGCTCTTTTGATCTGCATCGGTCATGTTGGTGTAGAACGGGAGGCGCAGAAGCTGGTCACTGACCTGTTCGGTAACAGGGCAATCACCCTCCCTGCCGCCGTATTTTTCGCCCATGGGAGAGAGGTGCAACGGCAGATAATGAAAAACTGCCAGTATACCGCGCTCTTTGAGATAAGCGATTGCCGCTGTTCTTTGTTCGAGATTCGGGAAAAGGATGTAGAACATATGATAGGTCTGTTCGCAATGCGCGGGGACAAAGGGCATCTGCACCTGGTTCTTCTCCGCCCAGGCTTCCAGTTCCCTGTAGTAGGTTTCCCATATATGTTTGCGCTTTGTTTGAATCTGTTCTCGCTCTTCAAGCTGTGCCAGTAGAAATGCCGCAAGCATATCGGAGGGCAGGTAACTCGAACCAATGTTGACCCAAGTGTATTTATCCACCTGCCCGCGGAAGAAGCGGCTGCGGTTGGTACCCTTTTCGCGCAGGATCTCGGCATCTTCGATATATTTCTTGTCATTGATGAGCAGTGCGCCGCCTTCGCCGCAGGTGAAGTTCTTGGTCTCATGGAAACTCTGGGTTGCCATTACTCCAAAAGTACCAAGCTGTTTACCTTTGTACTTACCGAACAGCCCGTGTGCATTGTCTTCGACAACCGGAATGTTATGACGATTTGCAATCTCCATGATCGCGTCCATTTCACAGGCAACACCTGCGTAGTGGACAATCACAATGGCACGTGTCTTCGGTGTTATCAAAGCTTCGATCTTGGTCTCATCAATGTTGAGGGTATCAGGTCGAATGTCCGCGAAGACCGGTGTGGCATTGCGCAGGACAAAAGCATTGATGGTTGAAACAAACGTAAAGGAGGGAACGATCACTTCGTCACCATCCTTCAAATCCAACAACAACGCCGACATTTCCAACGCGTGCGTACAGGAGGTGGTCAATAACGATTTTGGAACACCAACGGTTTTCTCTAACAGGGCATGAGCCTTCTTAGTAAACTCTCCATCGCCCGAAATGTGACTATTCTGCAACGCCTGCTGCATATATTCAAATTCCTTGCCAACAGAAGTCGGGATGTTAAATGTGACTGACACACTAGCCTTCCAAATTCATTCAGGTATCCATACGGTGGCAGAGCCAGCAAGACAGATCTTACCCTCGGCATTCAGGATGTTCGAGTCCAAAACAAGACGACGTGTTTCAGGATTCAATTCAACCACCTTCACTTCAACCTTGACGGTTGTATCCACGAACACGGGGCGCTTAAAAACAGAGTTCTGCGAAATATAAATGGTGCCCTGTCCGGGAAAATCCATTCCCAGTACCTTGGAGATCAACCCGGCGAGAAAAGCGCCATGGACAATGCGTTTTTTGAAGGACGACTTTTCAGCAAACTTTTCATCGAGATGGATGGGATTGAGGTCACCCACGATCTCGGCGAACTGCTTCACATCCTCCGCCGAGATGTATTTTTCAAACGAGAAACCATCTCCCAGTTGGTAGGAAAATTCCTTCACCATATTCATTCCTTATTCAGAACTGTTTGCGACCTCCAAAAGATATTGTCCATAACTGTTGCTGGCGAGTTCCTGCCCCAGTTTTAACAATTTCTCCCGGTCAATAAAGCCCATACGAAACGCAATTTCTTCGGGGCAGGAGATCATCAGCCCCTGCCGTTCCTGCACAGTTTGAACGAAGGAGCTTGCCTGGAGCAAAGATTCGTGCGTGCCTGCATCCAGCCACGCAACGCCGCGCCCGAACAATTTTGCCTTCAATTGTTTCTTCCCAAGGTAAATATTATTCAAGTCGGTGATCTCGATCTCACCGCGCGGGGATGGCTTGAGCGATTCTGCGAATTTCACCACTTGATTGTCATAAAAGTAAATTCCCGGAACAGCGTAACTCGACTTCGGCTTTATTGGTTTTTCTTCGATACTCAAAACGTTTTCATTTTTATCGAACTCGACAATACCATACCGTTCAGGGTCATGTACCTTGTAGCCAAAAATTATCGCGCCGTCCTTGAGAGATGCACACTCCTGCAATAACGTGTACATGCCACCTCCATAGAAGATATTATCTCCAAGCATCAGGCAGACTGAACTATCACTAATAAATTCACGCCCCACAAGGAACGCATCAGCCAGTCCGCGTGGCTCGGCTTGTTCGGCATATTCGAATTTCAATCCCCATTGCGAACCATCCATCAAGAGGTCGCGGAACAACGGCAGTGCTTCGGGCGTGCTGATGATCAATATCTCGCGTATGCCTGCCAGCATCAACATCGAAAGCGGATAATAGATCATCGGCTTGTCGAATACCGGTAGGATCTGTTTGCTGATGGCAATTGTCAACGGGTAAAGACGCGTGCCCTTCCCGCCCGCCAAAATGATTCCCTTCATTTGGACTCCTTTTCTTCACGCCAGGCATAGTTCTTTTTGATCCACTCACCATACGATCCACTGCTGACCTGGTCCACCCATTCGGCATTTTGCAAATACCACTCGATCGTGCGACGCAAGCCCGCTTCAAATCCGACCCGAGGCTGCCAGCCCAACTCGCGCCGAATCTTCGCCGGATCAATCGCGTAGCGCCGGTCATGTCCCGGACGGTCTGTCACAAAGCGGATCAGATCCTTGTAACTCTTCAATCCCTGTTCACGCAACTGCGGAACCTCCACGGGAGGCGCGATCTCATCGAGGATGTCACAGATCTTGTGCACAAGGTTGAGGTTCTTCTGTTCGTTGTTCCCACCGATAACATACACCTCGCCCGGCGTCCCTTTCTCGAACGCCAGTTTCACTGCCTTGCAGTGATCCTCCACATATACCCAGTCACGGACATTGGAACCGTCCCCGTACACGGGTAAAGGCTTTCCGGAAATCGCATGCATAATCATCAACGGTATCATCTTTTCAGGGAACTGATAAGGACCGTAGTTATTCGAGCAATTGGTGATGACGGTTGGCAAACCATACGTATGATGATAGGCACGCACAAAATGATCGCTGGAGGCTTTGGATGCGGAATAAGGCGAGTTAGGCGCATAAGGCGTCTCTTCAGTGAACCAGCCGTCAGGTCCGAGCGAACCGAACACTTCATCCGTGGAAACATGCAGGAAACGGAATGTCTTATTTTCATCTTCGGGGAGGTCATTCCAATACACGCGCGCGGCTTCGAGCAAGGTGAACGTGCCGATCACATTCGTCCGCACGAAATCTTCCGCGTGGACAATGGAACGGTCCACATGTGATTCAGCAGCAAAATGGAAGACACCTGCTGGCTTGTACTGCGTGAACAGGGACGAGACCAGGTCCCGATCGGTGATGTTACCTTTTACAAAGACATAATTTGGGTTTCCCTCCAGGTCGGCAAGTGAAAGAGGATTGGCGGCATAGGTCAGTGCATCAAGGTTGACAACATGATAAGCGCCGCTTGTCACCAGCAAACGCACAAAATTCGTTCCTATGAAACCGCATCCTCCGGTAACGATAACTGTTTGTTTTTGAGTCATAATATCCTTTCCATATGCAATCATACATGAATTGTAAGTTATTCAGCATTCTTTACAGACGGACAATCCTGCATTTGGGTACGTGGTTGGTAGACCTCGATACGGGTCATATCCGCTTCGATGGTCATGCTTGATTCATAATTACACAGGATGTAAGGGGAAACAAGCGTATTCCACACATTGTTCTCTTCAGCAAAGACCCCGTCCTGTTTGATGGTCAGATTCTGCCTGCCAGAGACGATGGCAGCAAAGCGATGATTGGCAAGGTCATCGTAGAAACGATTCAAGTATGCCCGGTTACCAGACATCGCCATTTCCATCAACGTGACCACTTCATAATCGTACACAAGCGGAACATCCACATTCCTTATTGCGATCAATTGCCGGTCATTGATGAATAGGACAGGTCCCTGTTTGCCAATCTGGTTCACCACATCCATAAGTTGCTGGTGCGCTGCTTGATTTCGACCCTCATTATATTGCCGGTACGGGCTCAACATTGGAATCAGGGTCATCACGGGAATGACCAGCGCAACCGCGGAAATGAGAAATGGGCGGATTTCAAAGCCTGGTTTTCCCGATTCCACCTGCACACGCCCACCGAAGAAGTGAAGTGCCACAACGCCAACCATAACAGCATAGGTATCCATGTTGTGCAGGTCGCCGCCACCACCGATCTTTGTGCTGACCACGGCACTGCCTGCAAAGAGGGCAACGACCATTCCAATCAGTCCCAGCCAGCGGACCGTATGAAGCGATTTCCAGCGGATCGCCGCGAGGATCAAGATGATAAGCAAAGGTCCGCTGAGGATTAATATTGCCGGGATGATACCAAGCGGAAAAGTTTCATTGGACCACAACCGATACCACAACAGGTCAGAGGTAAAGCTCGAAGTGAACGCGTCCGCGTTCCGGGCATTGCCGGAGATGTAAATGTACCTCCACTGCGCAAACAGCGCAGAAGCCAACCCAACGAACAACCATAAAGCGGGCTGGGAGAGATACTTTGTCAGTTGTTTGAAAGAGACTTTTTCACCCGCAGATGAGATCATCGGTGTTTCGAGCAGATATAGTGCGATCGCAATCATGGCTGGCATGGGGAACCAATTGACTCGACTAATACCCGCCCAAAGGGATGCAAGGATCACGACCAGCAAAGACTGCCGCGGCTTTTTCAAATTAATGAACAACAGGGGCAGGATGACCATAACCTCAAGGTGGTAATAAACTCCAACCCGCAACAGGAAAAGGAAAAGCCAACCCGCGGTCAACCAGCGCAGGGCTTTCTCTTCAGGGACAAATCCCCTCTTTACAATGGCAATGGAAGCGCCTGCGGTCAGACCGATCCACAAAAGGAACTGCCAGAGACGATGTGCAAAAATGCCAAGGCTGGGAAAAAGGAATGGGAACGATTGAAGCAGGTAGCGGGTGGGATGAAGCGTGGGTAGTGGGAAGTTTTCCCCATATATCCATTTGGAAAAGAACAACGAGGCATAGTAGTATCTGCTTCCCTCCGACCATCCAAGCGAGAGGGGATAATCCGTTACATATCCATATCGGAAAAAAATTTCAAAAGCAATTCCAAGTAAAACCAACACGGTGGCAAAGCCAGCCTGCCAATTTGCCCGAAAGGCAATTTTGATGGCAGCGGTAGCGAGCAGGATCACCCACCAACACATCCAGTAGTAAAACAGCAACAAAAAGACGGGATCATAGATCGGCTGTTTGGTGTCCTGACCGATCTTGTATGCAAATTTAACGTAGGGGATGAGGTAAACGGTTCCAATGAAAATAACCGTGGCAAAGATGTGCCAATGGCTTCCATCAAGAGTGAAACGCTCCATACGTTCGATGAACTGTGATCTGTCTCTGATGATGCGGATCATCAACCAGACACAGGCAACTGCAATCGCCAGGAACACAAGCAACAATCCGCCCCAGGTGGAGCGGAAGAGGTTGGCTTTGATCTCGAGGAGGTGCAGGTATACAAAACGCATCATCGTCAGGTTGACGATGGCGGTGAAGGCAAGGATTGTCAGCCAGAAGGAACGGGGAGATGTAGAGGGTTTGCCCATCGAAACCCAATTTTACAGCACTATATCACCAGACGTTGATGCCTCTTTTTGTTTTGCCATGGCAGCCATGACGGATGGGAGGAATGCCGCTCCGGGCAGGCTGGAAAAGATGAAATACCCTCGAATGAGAACCGCCAAGCTCAAGCTAACCGCCGGGGTTAAACCAGCCACATTGGACATCAGGAAGGTAAATGACAATTCCTGCAAGCCATATCCGTTGATGGAGATCGGAACCAATGTGATGAAGTAGGTCATACTCCAGAGTCCGGCAATGAGCCAAAAGGAGACATGATTCCCGAGATCATCCGCAAAGATGTAAATGGAACCGAACAGGCAAATCATGTGTATCCATGTAAAGGCAAGCGAGCCAAGCAGGGATGCCGGCTTCTTGAGCCAAAGGGTAAAGACAGAAAACGTTCGCTTAATAAAGTTGAAGAGACGTTTGGGCAAGGCAGCGGCTGAGAATGAGGCGTTTGTAATCGTTCCCAAGAGATTCCATGAATGAGCTATGCCAATGGGAAGCACCATAGCCATCCCCGTCATCCCAACCAGCCTGTCTGCCGCAATGGAAGCAAGACAAACGGCGCGGTCATATCCCATTTGCATGGCACCAGCCAGTTTCACAACATCTCCGCCAATGGTGCTGGGTAGGAAGTTCGATGCGAATAAACCGGTGTAAGTCAGGGAGACGCTATCCTTTACAAGTATGTCGATTCCCCCGGAACGTAACAATACATGCCACCTCATCGCCATCGCGGTGCGTGAGATCAAAAATAAAAGCGCAACCCAAAGCAGATCAGAAATTTTGATGTGTTTGAAGGTTTCGACGATCTCGTCCCACCCGCTTTCTCTCACCAGGACAACCAATAAGACAATCGCCAGCAGCGTCCCTGCCAATTGGAGGGGCCGTTGACCGTTCTTTGACCACCAAGTGGACATTTTATTTTTTCTTTCCAAGCAAAGCCCGGATGGTATACGTTGGTTTGCTCTGTGATTCGTGATAGGTACGTGCCAGCAGTTCCGCAATCAATCCCATCAGGATGGATTGGAAACCAAGGATCGCGAGCATGACAGCGATCTGGAAGAACGGCGAACTCAGGACCGTGATCAGGAAAAACACCTTGCGAATGAACAGGTACGCAAGCAATAGCGCACTGATCCCGATCAGGATGACGCCCGTCCCGCCGAACAGACGCATCGGCTTGTGGGAATAATCGAGCAGGAACTTCACTGTGAACAGATCGAGGACAACCTTTACGGTTCTTTCCAAGCCGTATTTCGCCACACCAAATTTTCTTGGGTGATGTCTGACAGGGAGTTCCGCAATCTTCGCGCCGACAGAATGCGCAAACACAGGAATAAAGCGGTGCATCTCACCATACAAGCGGAATCCTTCGAGTGTTTCGCGACGATAAACTTTGAGTGTACATCCATAATCATGCAGATGCACACCCGTGACCCACGAGATCAATCCGTTTGCCATGTTGGAGGGGATGGTGCGCGTCAGGCGGTTATCCTTGCGATCCTTGCGCCAACCACTGACGAGGTCATAGCCTTCGTTGAGTTTATCGAGCAGCATGGGAATATCCGCCGGGTCATTTTGCATATCCGCGTCGAGCAGGATAATGATCTTTCCCTCAGAATGATCGATCCCCGCGGCGATGGCGGCGGTCTGACCGAAGTTACGACGGAAAACCACCACGCGCACATGCTTCGAATCTTTCTCTGCGATCTCCGTCAGGATATCCAGGCTGCCATCTTTGGAGCCGTCATCCACAAGGACAACTTCCCATGTCTTATTCAAAGGTTCCAGTGCCTCGTAGATGGCATCCATCAACAGCGGCAGATTTTCTTTTTCGTTATAAACAGGTACAACAAGTGACAGGTCAGTCATGGTTTACTTCTTCGAGCTTAATCGCTCCATATCCGAGTCCACCATCATGGTGACGAGTTCCTTAAAAGCCACAGCCGGTTCCCAGCCAAGGACGGTACGCGCCTTGGTCGGGTCAGAGATCAACAGGTCCACTTCGGCGGGACGATAGAAGCGTTCATCCTGGATGACGAAATCCTTGTAATCCAAACCAACATGACCGAAGGCAATCTCACAGAATTCGCGCACTGCATGGGTTTCGCCCATGCCAATCACATAACTTTCGGGCTTATCCTGCTGCAACATGCGCCACATGGCTTCCACATAATCACCTGCAAAGCCCCAATCACGCTGTGCTTCGAGATTGCCGAGGCGCAGTTCCTTTGTCATGCCAAGTTTGATTTTTGCCACACCATCCGAGATCTTGCGCGTCACAAACTCCAACCCACGGCGCGGACTTTCATGGTTGAATAAAATTCCTGAGGTCGCGAACATATCGAACGACTCACGATAGTTAACAGTGATCCAGTGACCATACACCTTCGCCACACCATACGGACTGCGCGGGTAGAACGGCGTATTTTCATTCTGTGGCACTTCCAAGACCTTGCCAAACATCTCACTGGATGAGGCCTGATAAAAACGGATCTTCGGATTCACAAAACGGATCGCTTCAAGTATACGGGTAACACCAATGGCAGTAATATCGCCTGTCAATGCAGGCTGATTCCACGAAGTGGGAACGAACGATTGCGCGGCAAGGTTGTAAACTTCTGTAGGCTCATATTCCTCGATCATACCCAGCAGTGAACCCTGATCGTGCAGGTCGCCTTGAACAACTGTGATGTCATCCAGAAGATGACTGATACGTTCATTGGTCACAGTACTGGAACGACGCGCAACACCAATAACACGATAACCCTTCGAGAGTAATAATTCAGCCAGATATGACCCGTCCTGCCCCGTAATTCCTGTAATTAATGCGGTAGGCATTGAAACTCCTTAATTCAAAATTCAGCGACTGAATTATAACCCAGATTGAAGCCGTCGAGCCTGTTTTTTATCCAGCCACCACCCCAGCCCCAGGATGATACCCCATAAAATCACGATCAGCCCTACCATAATTGGAAAATCCAATTTGCCGCCCCAATAAAGGTAACGACTGGCATACCACTGCGAAAAGATCAGCAGAAAAACAATCTCACACCATATCACGCGCTTGAACCATGCGTTATGCGTTTCCCGCCACCAAACCCAGACCACCCCGGCAAGGATAGATTCCCACACGAATAGGATCGTCCGATAGCGGGGATTGTCCCATTGGTCGCCGCCGCCTCGTAACGCGGCAAGCAGGATCCAGGTCCAAGTGAGAAGCGAGAACCATAGGATGATGCCTCGTCTGTGTTCACCTACCGGCTCACCCCGCTCGGCACGGTTCTTTTTGAACCCTTGTCCTGCCGCGGCTCCGAAAGACATGATCAAGGCTGGGAGCAGTGCGTACCATCCAGCCGACCGCAAGAGATAGATCACCTGCCAAAGGAAATTTGTCGGCTCGAATATCGCTGCAGGCAGGACAGGCTGCAAAATCCCGTAGACCGCCACAAAGGGTAGGCGCATCCACTCAGGCATTTCATCAAACAGTTTTTGTACCCAACCCGAACCCCGCTCGAGTTGATACGCGTCCCATTTGACCGAAAGTTTCAACCAGTCATTGACCACGCCCAACGGGGACGAAGAATCGAACTGCCCCGAACGATTGAGCGACGTGGAAAGAAACAACAATCCCGCGCCAAAGATAACAACAAAAACGAGAACTGTCTTCCACGAAAAACTTCGGCGTTCGTTCGTGAAAAACATCCACCCCGCAAAAATGATGAGATGTACAAGTGCCACTGCAGGTGAAACCAGCAACATTCCGAGGAAGCCAATACCAAGCCTGATAAATATTGCTGGTCGAGTAGAGCGAGTGTTCTTCTCACTCGTATTGCGAAGTCCCCGAAAGGGGAGACCAGCGTTGCGCCACTCTACGAAACCCCAAAACGCCATCGCACTGAACGTCAACAAATACGGCTCGCGCATCGCGGACGAACTGAGCAGGATGCTTTCAGGATACAACGCATAGATCCACGCCACAGCAAAAGTGACCTTCTCCCCAAACACCCGCCGCGTTCCCATCCACAAAAACGGAACTCCCAACGAGGCGACAATCGCCGAGAGCAGAATTAACATCAACGGACGTTGCGAATCGGGAGATAAATAACGGTATATAAACGCGCTAAACGCCAGCAATCCGCCATATTGATCAGATGCGAACTTCTTGCTGAACGCATCCAAAATGGGACGGTCAGAACTGGCAAGACTCCAGGCTTGGTCATCGCGGATATGCGCGTCGGTGAAGACGTATCCTGCTTTATCATCCTCGTCTTCGTAACCGTAGATGGGAAGTCCGAGATGAAGGGATGTACCCACAAACAGTCGCAAGGCAAAAGCGAGGAGGAGGATCCATATAAAGGCTCGTGTCGCTTTGAGCGGAGGGATTGTGCTCTTCATTTCCGCAGACGAAACGTCCCAACTTACAGAAAGTTTGAGAAGCGAAAAAGAAAGAAGAAAGAGAAAAGAGAACGAAGCAAAGCCAATCCACCAAGTCCCCGCCTGTACGGACGCAAACCACGCGCCAAAGGCGAGAGACGGGGGAAGGATGTAGATGAAGTCTTTTGGTTTCATAATCAATGTAGGTCACGCTTGCAGCGGGACAATTACACAGTCACGTTGAAAACGAGACCTACGAGTAATTTGTTCCGCGCCAGCCAAGTATAACGCTACACACATCCTTTCGTGGGGTCTAGCGGTTTCCATATCCAAAAAAGGTATTGAAATTGGGACTTAGAAAGCGTAATATGAATATGGATATTCTTTTGCGCGTTTTGATTTTATATCCCGGGTGGCTTAGGACGATGGTCGATAGATATCCGCTTGTAAGTAATTACAAGGAATTTCGACGTATAACACCCACTAGGTATACCAACGGGTGAAGGCGTTTTCGGTTTCCTTGTTGGAAGGAGGGGACTTCCTATGGCTGAAGCAACTTCAATCCGAAAACCTGTCATAGATTGGTTGACAGTCATCGCCATTGTAGCCATCGCCATCAGTTTCAATGTGGCTTTCCATGAAGGCGTTCACGCGCTCACTTGCCTGGCGGTTGGTGACCGCCTCCAGGAATACTCTGCCTTATATGTCGAATGCGGCTCTGCCACGGTATTACAGGAGAAAATCGTTTCCGGAAGTGCTCCTGTCTTCAATCTCGTTGCTGGCACATTATTATGGATCAGTCTACGAAATCTGCGAAGACAGACGCCGGAAACCTGGCTCTTCCTCTGGCTGTTCATGTTGATGAATTGGCTCTATGGCGCAGGTTATTTCGTCTTTTCCGGGGTCGCCAACATAGGCGATTGGGCAGCCGTCATCAAAGGCTGGGAAGCAAGCTGGTTGTGGCGCATCCTGATGACGATCGTCGGCTTGCTGTTGTATTTCCTCTTTGTCCGGCTGGCATTTCAAGAGCTCGGCAGGATGATCGGCGGCGAAGCTGGCGAACAGATTCTGCATGCCGAAAAGATTTGCACCTTGTGCTATACCGCCTCCTTTGTGGTTGTTTTGATGGCTGGTTTCTTCTACCCGTACGGGCTGCTGGGTTTACCCGTGTGGGCTGGCCTGATCGCGGTGTTAGGCACGTTATCATCCCTGATGTGGATGATGCGGTAGTTTCATATAAAATACTTTGTGAAACCTGCCAGGGAACCATTGGAAATCCACCGCAAATGGCACTGGATCGTCGCATCAGCTGTTCTGGTGTTCATATATACCTTTATAATGGGCCGAACACTGTATTTTTAGAACATCGCAGTATAGGTCAAGCAACCAGGTGAAGGGATCCGTTCCCATTTTCGGGCATGCTTCGCAATCTGGCATTGCGTTTTCTCCCGAACATTGTCCACGCCCACCCCGCCACCAGTGATGTAACCCATTGGACTGCAATTGATACCTACCGAGTAGGTTTGTACGATAATAGTGCTTTGTTCGTTTTTTTGCCACGAGAAGGAGATATGTATGAAACTCCAGCATCTATTTACGGTCAACCTTGTCATTGCCATCTTCTTTGGCTTATCATGTTCCATCTTCGCTGGTTGGGTGCTTCAAATGTACGATCTCGTGCCCGATGATGGAGCCATTTGGACTACCCGTTTGGTTGGAGGTTCCATTCTCGGTTTTGCGACTCTGATGTGGTTTGGACGAAAGGCTGCTTCAACAGACGCACGGCGAGCAATCGCCTCCGCCTTGCTGGTCCAGGATGCCGTTGGGTTTGTTGCTTCCATGGAAATCCAACTGAGCGGGAGTGTGAATGTTATAGGTTGGTCAAGTCCGATCTTGTATGGTTTCCTGACACTTGGTTATGCCTATTTCCTTTTTATAAGACCTGACGCCAGTTAAGATGCCATTGCTCTTATCCTTGACTGTGTGATCATGAAGAAAGAAGCACAACCCAATACAGCGTCCAACAACTGTCTTGCAAGTCAAAATAGTTGTTTTCTTTCTATCCAGCCTTATATTTCCCCCGGTACGCCTCAGGCAGCAATTCCGCCAGTGACTCCATGATCTGTTTTGTCCCTCCACGCAACATAAGTTGACGATCTGCGTGTTCCTTCAAATGGAACGGCTTTCCCACAGTCAATGTGACCTTTGCACGCTTCCACCATTTTTCGTTATAGACATTTGAATTTTCCGTCCCAGTCATTCCCACCGGAACAATGGACACACCGGATTTCATTGCAAGGAATGCCGCGCCTTCCGTGCCTTCCTCCAAACCACCTTCAAGGGATTCCCGTCCCTCCGGAGCGATAGCGACCAGACGTCCCTGAGATAGACCCTCCAAGGCGGCGCGGATCGCTTTACGGTCAGGTCTGCCGCGGTGTACCCAAATGACTCCATAGGCGCGGAAGAGTGGTCCGACAAACCAGTGTTCATAAAGTTCAATTTTTCCCATCCCGTCAACGGTCGTGGGGATCGAAGCGGCGAGTAGGACCGCATCTGCATCACCAAGATGATTGATAACGACCAATGCCGGTCCATGCTTTGGAAAATTTTCCATCCCGCTCACGGTTGGGTTCAACATGACAAGCGTGAGCAGTTTCGCCAATCCACGCGCAAAGATGCGGAATACCCTGCGGGCAATGGTCAGCTCCGGCAGGGCAACCAGGTCAGGACGCCACCATTCGGTGACGGGTTTGGGTTCAGGGGAGGATGGCTGTGTCTGCATACACGCCGCGATATTCTTCCGGCACCAGCCCGGCAAGATGACGCATCACAAGATCCGCACTTACCTGCCGCGTTTCGTGTTTCTCTTTGCCTTTGGCAATATTTTCAGGAAGTGTAATGGGCTTGCCAATGTTCATCTCAAGAGAGGGTCTATCCCCATGCGTGGCTCTGTGCCAGAAATCCTCGGTTGTGCCGACAAGCCCAACAGGGATGACAGGCACCTTCGTCTGTTCGACAATGTATGCCACACCGGGCAACGCACGTCGCATTGCAGTGACATGAGAACGTCCGCCCTCAGGCGCAATCAATAATGGATACCCAGCCTTTATAACTTCAATGATACGCATGAACAATGTGCGGTCGTACTCGCCGCGATGCACGGGGATCACGCCATAAAATTTCAGCACCTGTCCCTGACCGGGCTTTGAGAACACATCCGAGGCGCCAATGATCTCCAACTGCTCGGGCCAGAACGAACCCGCAAACGGAGGGTCGAAGATCGAAACATGATTAATGGCAACCACATAAGGCGTGCCGTACGGGATATTTTTCTTCCCTGTGATCTTCACATTCGATAACACATGAAAAATCCCCCGAAACACCGTACGCAAAATCGGACGGCTCAATCTGAACTTGAACGGGACATGATACGCGTTACTCATTTGCATAGTGCCAGCACTTTTTCAAAGACTTCTTCCGCGTTCATCTTGTCCGAGTCGATGATTACTGCATCGTCCGCAGCTTTGAGCGGAGCCACATCACGCGTCGAGTCAATGTGGTCGCGTTCGATCACCTTGCCAAGGATATCTTCATAGTTCACATTTGCGCCGCGAGCGGTCATTTCATCAAAACGTCTCTTCGCACGTTCCTCGGCAGACGCATCGAGATAGATCTTCAAGTCCGCTTCGGGCAGGACGACCGTGCCTATATCACGTCCAACCATCACGACTTTCCCGCGTTGACCGATTCGCCTCTGCTGCCTGCTCAACGCCGCACGCACGCCCGGGTAGGCGGAGACAACTGACACGTTCGCATCCACACTGGGCAGACGCGTTTCCCATGTGATGTCTTTTCCCATCAACAGGACATCGCACGCGCGTCCATCCGACCTTGAGGCGGGTGCGACATCAATGGGCGTTTCCTCCGCCAAAGCCGTGACCTTCCTCTCGTCCTTCACGTCGATGTCATGGTCCAACGCAATCCACGTGACCGCGCGATACATCACGCCCGTATCGAAGAATAGATAACCAAGCGCTTCAGCGATCTTCAACCCAAGCGTGGATTTTCCCGACGCGGCGGGACCGTCAATGGCGATGATGGAGGGAGGGGTTTTGTTTGGCATATTTCCAATTTTTTCCGTAGGGGCGGGGTCGCCCCGCCCGATCATATAAATTAATTCGTGAAAACGGGGCAGGAAGACCCTGCCCCTACAAAATCAAGGTTGTTGTGTATTCTCACGCGCGTCAGGGAATAGGTCATCGCGCGCCCAGAGGATGATCGTTTCCGTCTCACGTGGCAATTGACGATAGACCAGCCAGCGCAACCAATCCGGCGTTTGGATATTATCCAACAAGGGAGGCTGCCGCCATGTGAAGTCCTGCCCGCGATAAGCAGAGGGAAGTCCCAGTTCGTTCATTAATGGCGTGATGACGATGGGCGGTGCATTCAGCGGGTCAAGCACTGAAACTATTTCCACATCATGGTTTTGCAACGCCCATTCAAGCGCAGGAGAGTTGACTCCCATCACAGTCACAGGCTGGGATTCGATATGCCCGGTACTAAACAACGAGATGTCATTGATGGATGATAGGACCAACTCCGCTTGAATAGGCGGTTGATCTGGTGTCCATAATTCAACACCATTCGGAGTGCGCAGTCCGCTGGCGCCCCAGGCGGAGGCAAGTGTATAGATGCCGAGGAACAGTGAAAAGGACCATGTGGTTCCGAGCCGCGCTGTACGTGGCGACCAGCCAAAGGCAACCAGGCTGATACACACCACAAGGATTAACGCAGCGCCAAACAAAACCACATACCGCGCTCCAAACGGAAGCTCGACCATTCTGCCAAAGAGCGGCATGGCTGTGGGGGAGAACTGCTCATACGGGTTGAGTCCGATGCTGGCAACGTTGAACCAGATGTAGATGAGCAGGATCATGATCGCCCCAGTCACCACACTGATTTCCACGCGTTCCTCGAAGTATATGTCGAAAGCACGTGAGAGTTCCTGCGCAGCAAGGATGAGCAGCGGAATGATGACCCAGGCAAGTTCGCTCGTCTGGCGATAGAAGATGGCAATCAGCAATGAAATGCCAAGCCAGATCGCCAGGCGGGTCACGCGTTTACTGCCAAGACGGAAACCACGGATCAACGCGAAGATCCCAAGAAAAATTCCAAGAGGTTCATAGGCAAGGAAGGTGAACAGTACACGTCCTGGGCTGAAGGTTGACGGCAATGTCCAATCTTGAAGATAGGCAGGAATTGAGTTGAAGAATGCACTCAGTCCATTGGGAGTTGTAAGGAAAAGGGTGCCAACGAGAAGGAGAGTGAAGATGAGAGCAATGCCTGTGCTACGCAAGTCGTGATTGGTAATTTGAGCGGGTAGTTTGGTGAGGCGGAAAAGGATGAGGGTAAGTCCAAGCATCAGGAGCCCAGACCAGATCGAAGATCCAGAAAGAAGCGCAAGCGCGGCAAAGATCCCGGCTGGGATAGCACGTCCGTTCCGCCACATCCCCCACGCGAAGAGGAGGAAGGTCAGCGCGAGCATTGTCCCACTGGCTTGACGGGAGAGGGCTACGAGTCCGGGATCGAAGGCGATGAGGAAGGCAAGGATAAGCGCCACGAGCGGCTTGAGTTTTTCGCGGAAGTAGTATGGAGCAAAAACGAGGGCACTTCCCACGATGGCGGGGATGAAGCGAGCGATGAAGTTCGCAGCTTCGGTGACAAAAAAGAGAATGCTTGTAAAGAGAATGTAGGCAGGCTGCGGGCCGAGGAGGGTTTCCTGTCCGCGGGCGGTGCGCAGGGCTTGCAGGGCAAATTGCGATTCTGAATCGGTGAGCGGAGTTGCCCCAAGCTGGATGAGGCGGAAACCAAGGGCGATAAGAAAAGCCAGCCAGTACAGCCAGCCTTCGTATTTGGGTCGGGATGATTTCATGGGGGTATTTTACCTGTGTTTATGCCCAGGATAGGTATGTGACCGTGGGCATTACATTTTTTTGCCTTTAAGAGTTAACGATGCCCGCTCCAAAAATCTTCACTCATGCAACTTTTGTCCTTCAACTATCCCTGCAAATTGTACTTTCCCAAACAAATCGGCAATAAATCTGTACTGGAAGAACCGATGTCCAACACCGGAGACTCGGAGACATTGAGAAAAAGTATTTAGAAACTCCGTGGTTCAGTGTCTCAGTGGTTCAAAACAGCTTGAGTAGATTTCTCGATATGTGTAGACCTGCAACGGTCAGGTGCACGACAGTTTTATGGCACGGCGTAGATTGCGACACTTCCCTGCTGGAGGACAGGTTTGAGGAAATTGTTGAATTTTTCCTCGTTCACGCGGTAGGAAGTGCGTTCGAGATTGCCTACAACTACATAACGGACGTTGTAACGTTGGAGGATGAGTTGTGTAGTCTGCCAATCGGGTGTGGTGTACAGCGTTTCGATATCCTCTCTGCGCGAGCCTTGTAATGCCGGGTCACGCCATTGACCTTCGTGATTGCCCCATCCCAAGATGGTGGGCAAGCCCGTGTAGATCGAGATGCGTCCATAACTGGAATACGGATTGCCCGTTGCCTCCGCGATAATGCCATCAGGTGCGGATTGCAACCACAGGATTGCCGCGGCTTCATCGGGGTTTTCGCGCTGTACGCGGTCAAAATCATCAAGGGTAAAACCGAACGGAGGTTTGAAGTTGTTCGCCTTGTTGGGAAATCCAAGCAATGGATAGGTCAGCCCGATGATTAGGATGGCAACAAAGGTAACGCTGAAAATGACGTTCGCCGCGCCGTGCAAACGACGAAGCAGAACAGCCGTCCCGTAGGCAGAGGCGAGACTCAGCAGCATCCATGCCTGATAGTAAAACTTGAAGATGGTGTTGATGCGATATCCGAAGTTATCCTGAAGGTACACAAAGTCAGGTCCAATGATCAGCAGTGCGCCCAACGCGATCAACAGCAGGACAAAGAGCGAAGGATGATCATCTTCTCGTTGTAACCTGGGATTGGAAAACAGGAATGACAGAGAGGGAATCAACAGAGCCAGCAATGTCAGCAGTCCGCCGATATAACTCAAGCGGCGCCCCAAGCCAGCCATAAAGAATGAGACCACATCCTTTTGTTGTCCCTGAATGTACGGAAGGGCAAAGTCGGGGCGCAGTTTATACACAAGAACATAAACGCCCAACATCAATGCCAGAAGGAAAATTAGAATGCCCAGTCCAAATCCAAATCCTGCACGCCAATCTGCGGGATCTTTTGTCCGCATGCGATACATCAAAAACGCAAATATCGGGACAAACAACGTCCCCCACATCACCCACAATTGCGCACCGCGTGTTGGGAACATAATGCTGGGCATGATGCCGCTCGCCTGTGAATCAAAACCAATGAAAAACGGAAGGTAAATAATGTATGCCGTGATCCCCGCAGGAATGCCAAACAACAGGACCTCTTCGATTCTTTCCCAGCCCCAACCTGCTTCACGCACTCGAGCTAATGCGTAGCTAAAAACGATCACCGCTGCAACAGGCAGGATATCCCATGTGTTGAGGAACGCCATCCCGCCGAACATGAACGCGGTGAGGAAGAAGCTCGTTTTGCTAATATGCAATTGACCAAGATACAAGTTGGTCTTTCCGCGAAAGCCGCCGAGATACAGATTCAACGCGACCGCAATCGCAATCATGAAAAAGGGGATCGCTAGCACATGCGGATGCAGGTCACCAAGCAGGAATGAAAATGCAGGGAACTCGTCGATCGCTTCGAGCGGATTCTTGAGGAAATCGTAATCCTGCACAACGCGTGAGGCGCGCCACCACCACCAAAAGCGGTCAGGCGTCCATTGCGGGACTTGCGGCGGAGCATTCCGCAGTTCAGGGATGTCGAGCCACGCCCAGAAGTTTAGACCATCCTTCCAGAACAGTCCGCGTGCATGGAGGATTTCGAGAAAACCTTCAGCATTGGAGATGAGGAGGAGAAAGAGAGGAGCGAAGAGTGAAAAACCAATTGACGATTTTCGATTTACGATTTCAGATTGACCCTCGACATTTGACCTTTGACCAATAGCCAGCAGGTTATACAAAATCCCATACGCGCCCACTGCAGCAAGACCAAAGATCAACGCCAGCATGAGGTTGAATGCCATCGTCGCAGGGACGCCGGTGAACTTCGCGAGCATGGCTGTCATCACATAACCGAAGTAGTAATACGAGATCGAGTATCCCGAAAGCCACAGGTCACGCGGAGGGAATGTTGGCGAGTTCATGATGCCGTTGATGAACATCAATTCCATCGGCTTTTCGGTGCCGAGGATCTCGGGGTTTGCCGAACGGAAGAACGCCATGAAGGCGAAGGCGAGGAGGAAGAGGAGTTCGGTTGTGAGGATGAGGCTGGTGTTTTCTTTGAGCCATCCAAGCAATTCGACCGTGGACGATTGACCATGGACGATGTCATCCCCCTCCACACTTTCCAATTGGAGATGAGACTCGGTATGCGGTCTACGGTCTACGGTCATGAATGCCCATGCACTGAGCCCACCTAACATGACCAATCCCAGTAGCAGGCCACCGATGTCGTTTTGTGCGATGCCAAAGTTGGCGAACAGCCAGAAGACGAATCCCCAGATCAATAAGCCGAACGCACGCGAAAGTGTGTATCCGCGGTCAGCCAGAGCAGGGAAGAGACGATATGCCAGCGGGAACGTCAGCCAGCCAAGAAAGGTGATGAGAATGTACCAGGAAATAAATGCCGTCATTCGTTATAAGACCTTGACCAGTCGATAATACCCGATATGTTTGTTGTCATCCCGTACAGTTTCCACAACCTGATAACCAACACGTTCATATAATCTTTTCGCGTTTGTGTTATCCGAACTGACGATCAGGGAGCATTTTGCCAAGTTGTGACCAAGCGCAAGTTCTTCTGCGTATGCAAGCATTTGTGAGCCGAACGAACGTCCCTGCATGGATGGGGAAATGCCAAGGTTGCTGATGTAAAACTCATCATCATACGCCTCAGGACCTCCGGGCAATGTGATACCACGCTGGATGAACCTGACACCGTTTTTGAAACCAAGTACTGTAATCAAATGAGGAGCAGTTTGAAGGTTCTGCCGATTCAAATCCCTGCCGAACGATGCGATCATTATCCCCGCAGAGATGTTCTCATGTTCCGCAATAAAGGCATGTCCATACCCAAACCTGCCAGCATTTCGGGCAAATAATTTAGAGATCATTCTTTCGATGGTTTCAGCGTCTCTTTGGAAAAGATGGTCGGCAAGTCCATTCAAGGAAAGATAGATCAATGGTGCCGCAAAGGAGGTATCCAGTGGGCGCGCTGCCCGAATTTGCAGGGTCGGCTTCATAAAGCGGGAAGTGACCAGCCGCCATTCGAATCACGGATAAAATCGAACACGTTCACAACCGCGTCCAGGTTGATGGGACCATATACATGTGGGAATTGATCTCCCTCGGGAACGCCAGGGGGTGGAGTCCCGCCTGAGGGGGCTTCCCATTTCAAGTCCGAGGAAAGAAGCGTGGGTTCGATCATGAGCAGGACAAGTCCGTTTTGTCCTTTATAGTATTTTTCAACAACAGGCATCACCTGTGCAAGGGTCGAGCAGTGGATGAATCCCTCAATGCGCAGACTATCCGTAACATATTTACCTTCAGCTTGGGCCGCTTCCCAATCTGTGCGGGGGGTAATGTGGAAGATCATGAGTTACTCCTGTCCCTCATCCCCAGCCCTTCTCCCTATGGGAGAAGGGCTGGGGATGAGGGCAAAATCACGGCATTACTTCGTAAATAGCCGTCTGTCCATCGCGATAGACCGAACGCCAGTACGTACCGTCATATTGTTCGAACTTTGCAATACCTTCGGGCGCGTACGCGGCGCGTTCGAGTTGGCCAACAATAATGTATCTCACACTATGTATTCTAAGGACTCTGCGGGTGGATTCAATATCGGTACTGTTATAAAACTCACCGGCCTCGTTGACGCGATCCTGCACCTGAGTGGAGGTAAAGACACGCTGCTGGCGCTGGTGCCAGTTCCAGCCGACAACACCGGGCAAACCTGTGTAAATGGTGAAGCGCGTACACCAGCGATACTCTGGACAATTGGCTTCCATGATAACAGGCGAACCCTGTACGTTATCCTGCATCCAGCGGATGGCGCGGTAATCCTCGCTCAGGTCGAGGCGTTGACCGAAGTCATCATAATGGGCGTATTTCATGAAGGTCATCGCGTCAAGCGTGCGCGGCGCTTCTGCGATCCAACGATCACGGATCTTGCCAGATGTGGCGGTCACAGTGAATAACGCCGCGCCAGATATCAAAACGATCATGGCGCTCTGCCAGAAGACGCGCCAACCTGGCAGCCATTTGAAGAAGGCGGGTAATATCCATGTCTGCGCCGCCCCCGCGCTGACAGCAAGCATCAGCCAGGCTTGCATGTAAAACTTGAAGATTGTGTTCTGTCGTCCGATGTCGCCGCGCACCACGACCACTTCAACAATGATCGTAATGAACAATGCTGTGCCGATCAGGAACAGCACGAAACGTTTTTCGTCAGTAAGATGCGGGTTCAATAGTAACACGCCCGCCCATATCGCCAGTGGTACAGCAATCCACCCAACGCTTGTGCCGTGGAATTGAAGAGCGAGGATAATAACCATCAATGCAACCAAAGCGCCTTCGATCAATAACTGATACGGCTTGAGTTTTCCCAATGCGGAGATCGGTGTGTGCCGCATCCATTCACGCGTTTCCCATGCCATCCATGAAACCACGATGAACAGGAACACACCCCACATCGTGATGTAGGAAGCGAACGGCGTGAACGGTCCCTTCCACGGTTCGAGCGCGCTGTATGCCTGACTGTACCAGATGCGATACGGCTCGTACATGAAGCGCGAAAGCAGATACAATGCGGCAACGCCTCCGACAGCCAGCCCAACGCGTTTGACAATAGGCAAATCGGAATATCGCAAAATGGAATATCCCAACACAATGATACAGACAAGCAAATATGTGTATGAGTCGGATAGGTTGGTGGGATACGCCGCGCCGACAATCAGACCGCCAATCACGATTCCCAACCCCGCCGACACCTGATTCTTCCACTTTGCGCGTGCCGCCAACACTGACAGCGCCCAACTGATCGCCAGCAACGCGATCGGCATGACGATCATATGCGCATGAAGGTCACTGTAAAGGAATGTGAAGAGCGGAAACTCGGTGATCGAGTTGTCAGGTCCAGGCGGGACGACACGGCTTGGGTTCCAGTACCAATCTCCAGGTCCGATGGGAAGCGAAACGCCTTTGAAAGTCATCAGGAGTCCCTGAACCCACCATGTCAGGCGCTGGGTCAGGTTCGCATCCCAACTGAACGCACCCTCTGCACCGAGTTGCTGCATCTTTTGGTAGATGAGTTGGAGCGTGCCAAGGTTGCCGAGCAGGATGGTGAGGAAAGCTGCGGAAAAACCTGCAACAGGTCGAAGGTCAAAGGCGTTGCCCTGAGCCTGTCGAAAGGTTGAAGGTCCATCATTTTTACTTTCGACTTTTGACCTTTGACCTGCAACTATGTTCCATCCAATCGAGAACGCGGAAATGCCAACGGTGGCAAACAGGGTTGGGAGAATAAAGTTATAAGCAATGGACGGGACGATACCGAGCAATTTGACAGGCGTGCCGACAATCACGAAGCCGTAATAGTAATAGTTGATGTAGCCACCTGCAAACCACGGGTCGTAGGGCGGGAAGGAGGTGCTCTTGATGACCGCGTTGAAGTAGGAGAAGTCCATCGGGCGCTCGCCGCCTTTGGCGGGATGCCACAGGTCGGGGTTGCCGAGGCGGATGAGCAGGTCAATGACGAAGAAGGCAAGGAAATTGCCTTCGATCATCAGGAAGTATTTGTATTTTGTTTTGAATTCCTCGATCAAATCATCGCGCTGAAGATGACCAATCACCGCACCTGCAACCAAGATCACGCCGAACACAACTGCAATGGTCGTTCGCGTGTAGGGAATCCCAACAGAGCCAGCCATCCATGAGAGGTAAGCAAAGATGACCAATCCCAACGCGCGACTGAGAGGGTAGCCTTTATCTGCCAGCCCGGGCATGGCGAGGCGAATGATCGGGTATACAGCCAAGCCAAGAAGGAAGATGAAGATATACCAGATGACCAAGCCAAGGACTGGATATTTATTTTGGATCCAATCGTAATCAAATAACTGAGACCACGTGCCTCCCGCGCGTTGACTGGCGAGTCTATTCGCGGGGATGAGCAGACTGGAATAGTCGCTGAATTGGCGCGGCGTGAGGCGGACAACCTTGCTCAAGTCAACGGTGCCAAGCGTGGAACGCACTTGATTGACATCGAAGTCAGCGTTCTTTTTAAAGATGAAAACTTTGGGATGGTCGTAAAAGGTGAAAGCCTCTTCAGCATATTGGTCGTTAATTTCGATTTCACCAAGGAGGGGAAGGTCGAGTTTGGGGAAGGTTTCGAAGACCGCAACCAAATCGAAACCGAGCCTGCCTTGATAATCTCCTGGCTTTGCTTCGTGGTAGCATGAAATGATATCCGCGCCGATGGGGCAGCCCATCAGTTCACGGTAGTACATAGTGGTTAGTGGATACCGCTCGGGCAGGCGCATGATCTGCGCGTATTGGTGATTGGTGGGGATGAAGATGTAATCGGCTTCGTCAAGCGTAGTGACGTAACGATTACGTTTGATCTCATCATCATCCCAATAAACTTGCAGGTTCAAGTCACCGCGATAGATGCCGCCGAACGCGTCGAAGCCGTCTATGCGGAAGGGAAGTCCGTAGTCGTAGTCCGTTTCGTTAACAACGGCAGAGCCGCGGATGACCAGCCTGCCTTGATCGAGGGAGAAGCGCAGGTAGTATTGCATCCCTTTTGTGACGGGAACAGGTTTATTGAATTTGAGGATGACTTCCTGTCCACGCAAATACTTTCCTGCCGGGAGGTCCGCTGTAAGTGTGGCGATGGCAAGCGCCTGATCGGGTGTTGGAGACAGCTGATCGGACAGAATCAGGTTGATGGTCGAGGGTGAAGCGGAGACGTTTGCCGCGTATCCCAATTTGACACTCTCAATCAAGCCATCAGCATTAGTTACAAAAGTTGTGTCGTATGGGAATCCTGCATCAACGAATCCGCCGGTTGGGAATGGCAGAGGTTGGTTGTAAGTACCGTCGGTTGTTTGGTATTCCACATTGATCGGACCGTGCACATTCTGGAAGATCCAGCGCGAGGCAGCGATGCGCGGTTCGTCACGTAAGTAGATGCTGTGGAAGGCAAATGCCCAGGCAGCAGTTAATACAACGACGGTCAATCCGATAATAATTGAAAGTATCTTTGAAACTTTAAAACGTTTGAACGTTAAAACGTTTAAACGTTCAAACTCAAACACAAACCACGCCGCCATCATCGCCAGCAGCGGATAGATCGGAAGCTGGTAACGCATGGTCGGATTGAATTGGAGCGACTGCCAGACGAAGTAGGCGGCGGTCCACCCCCAGAGGAGGGCGTGACGCCATTCGCCTTTGAGGATGCGCCAACCCATGTAGAGGAATCCGATCCATGCGAGAATGCCGAGCGGTAGCCCAAGCCCCCAAGTGGTTAAGTTTACGAATGAATACAGATGATTGCGACGCGCCCATTGCAGGTTCCATGGGAGGTCGGCATCGCCTTTGGCTTGTACGCGTTGTTCCTGAATATTTGCTGTCCATTGTTCGGACGGCATGAGCCCATCGAAAGCATAAGGCTGGAAGATGCGGAAGGAGATGATCGCGGCGAGACCACCGATGATGAGGGAGAGGACGACAAGTAGCCAGTAATCAGTGATCAGTGATCGTAGGCGATGGACGGTGGACGATGGGCCATTGGCCGTTTCTTCATCTGGTGGCACTTCGGTCAATGGTCCACGGTCAACGGTCAGATAGCGCACCGCGAACGCGCCGGGGAGCAGGATTGCCAGCGGATAAATATTGACCTTGGACGCCATTGCCATGCCGAAGGCGAAACCAAAGCCAATACTCAAGAGGAAGAGACGATTAGATACTAGAGATTTGAGTGAAGCGAGTTGTATTTCACTAGTTTCTACTCTCTGTTCTCTCTTCTCTAAAATGGAAACAGCAAAATAAATTGCCAAGAATGCAAATGTATTAACGAACAGATCTGTCGTGAAGAAATGCGATTGCTGGATCTGCATGACGGTCAAGGCAGAGAAGAGTGAGGCGAGCAAGCCAACTTTGCGTCCGTACATGCGCGAGACGAGCAGGTAGAGGAAGAAGATGGTAAACAGGTCTGCCAGTGCCGAAAACTGACGTCCGAGTGTTTTCACATCGAATTGTTCGGTCGCTTCCGCCGCGATGCGGACAATGGTCATTGGCAGGTTGCCGTAGACAAAGAAGCCGTATCCACGGTTATATGGATTGAGAGTGGATGTCTCACTATTGAAATATTCTCCCACCGTCATCCAGCGCTGCTGTTCAGGCGGGCATGAGTCAACGGGGATGGTTTCATCCACGCAGGCATGAGCACGCAGACTGCCAAGCACACCCGTCAGAAAGTTTTCATCGGGGTGCTGGTGCTGTCCCTCGCCCCAGTTCACACCCGTCAAGCGCAAATAACCTGCCAGAATAAAAACCAGCAGGAAGAGAACATCGTAGATCCAGGAATGTTTTTCGCGATTCATAAAATATTAGACCTGACAGGTTTCCATAACGCCCAAAACAGGAATGTAACCATCTATAATGAAATAGTTTTGACCTTGAAGGTTCAGTGAAAACCTGTCTGGTCTTTTAGTTGCTTGGAACAAAATACTCCCAAAAATCATGACCCGGCACATCCGAGTCAAACAATCTTTGCTGACCATTCGGGTACAACGCTCTCAAGACGTTCAGTGTCTCGGTGTCGTTCCCGTTCGGGTCATCAATGTTCGCCTTCACCAGGAACAACTTGGGGCCGGTTAATTCTAACGTAGTCGCCAGGTTCTCCTGCCACATCGCCATGTCGCGGTTCGGGATGCCCGCCCACACCGCGGGCAAACGCGTATCCACCCAATGCGGATACGGAACTATCCAGACCGTGTCAGTGCGTCCGTAATCCTGCTCGAAATCCTTGATCACCTGTCCCATATCGGATGAATTCCACGATCCCTGCTTGAACGAACTGGCATATTGATTGAAGACCAGGTCATAGTTCTGGAATGCCGAGACGAACAATAGGATTCCAGTCACGCCCCACATCAGGACACTCCGCATCCTGCCCCGCCTAAAGCTGGTAAGGAGACCATCAAGCGCCATCGCCCCGATAATAAACACCGGGATGTACGCGCCTCCTGCACGGTTCAACGCGGGGTTCTCACCCGGGAAAGCCAGCGAAAGCGTGGACGGCAATTGCAACAACGGGATGGATACCAACAGGAACAGATCAAGCCAATGACGTTCCCGGGCATACCGAATCAACACAAGGACGACACCAAGCGCGAACAACGCGGCAGTAACCACGTCCAACGCGGGGCGATGTGGGATGGAATGTACCCAGATCTCGCCGTCGTCCAGGTTGAACATCTTGAGCGCCTTCCAAACATTCGAGAAGAAGATCTCATAAGCAGGACCCGGCAACGCCTGTTCTGTTCCGCTCAAGCGAGAGAACGCACGGAAACCAAATTCTGCGGGATATTCAACCCAATAGCTGAGGAGCGGGAGGAAGACAACCAGCGATGCCAATCCAACTAGTGCCAGCCAGACAGGCAGATCCTTGCGGGCGCCTTTGGACTGCGCATGGAGCCAGTAGATAACGAACGCCGCGACGACAACTAACGGTACGATCCGCATGGGGCTGTAACCGTGCAAGCCAAGTCCGAGAAAGAGACCGGAGAGGATAAAGTCATTTCGGTTCCGAGTCCGCAAGCCGCGGAATAAGAAAAAGAGCGTGGGTGCGGCAAAGAGTGGATAAAGAGGGAAGCGAAGTCCCACCCGGCTGATGACGTTGGGCCAATAGCCAATCCCTGTCAAAATAAACGCGATGAGTCCTACGCGTTGTCCGCCAATCTCTTTGCCGAGAAGGTAAATGAACGGAAGTGTCAAAAAGCCGAGGATGACTGTGCCGAGTTTGAGACTGAGATACGAGAGACCTGTGCCGAAAACATTGGCGATGAGCAGCGTCCAATACATTTGGAAGGCTTCACGGCCTGTGTTGCGGATGAAGAAGATGTGCGTCTCGCCCTGCGACACATCATACACATCGAGGATCTTTTCGGCGTGGTCGCTGAACGGCTCAGGCGGCACAGTGGTGGTCTGATAGAAACGGAAGAAGAAAACAAGCGCAGTTGCGGCGATAAGGAGGATGGTCCATGTGTTGAAGTTGATGAGACGGGATAATTTTCCAAACAGGGAGAACTGACCATCCTTATTCTTCCAAAACGCTGCTACAAAGAACAGGATTGCCACGATCCAAATGGACACGTTCCATGCTGTGAACAGGTTACCTCTGAACAATACAAAACCGCCAATTGAGAAAAGAATCCCCAAAATTAACGCCCCGCCACGCAGTAGTAATTCAAAGCCCTCCTGCGGGATGATCGAGTCAGTTTCTTCGGATGTCGGTTTGAGCGCTTCGAGATTCCATTCACCGCGCCAGATCGCCCAGCCAAGCAACCCAAATGCCGCAAGGTAGAATGCGATCCCAAGCGGGGAGGTGGTCGGAGGCGGCTCGAAGGTGTTCTGTCCGATCAGGGCGAAGAGGAGGGCAAGCAGGGAACGCCAGGGAAAGACGGTTACAGGTTGAAGGTTAGAAGGTTGAAAGGTTTCAGATTCTTCCTGGACTCGGTCTAAGGATTGAGATTCTTCAGGCTGACTGCTAACAGCTAATTGCTGATCGCTGTCAGGCAATTGAATCCGTTCGCCACCGAAACGAAACAAGGATTTGAAATAATCAAGAACGCTGGGTTCGTCGAAAGGTTGTTGATCTTGTTGCTGTGGATTGTCGGTCATATGATTTGTTTGCGTACAATATCCCAGGATATTGCTTTGCTTTTTTTATTTCTTTCTGGCGATCACAATGATGCTCTCTCCCCACTTCATGGGAAGGAAAACCAAACCAGTGATAGCCTGGAACCCGCCGAGTGAACCGAAGAAAAGTTTTTGTATCATACTCGGCACAAAACGGATGTAGGGCACATCCCAGAAACCATCCGCAAAAGTCCGTTGAATTGTAAAGCCTGCGCCTTCAATGTAGGAAATCCATTCTGCGGGCGGCTCCAGGGAAATGTGTGTCGGGTCCTGATAGCCGATCCACTTGTCGCCTTTCCATGGCTTGAGCAGGGAGTCGAGGTTCGGCGTGGCAAGGATGAGCGTGCCACCCGGTTCGGTGACACGCCCAATCTCCTGTATCGCTATTTGCGGGTCGGGCAGATGTTCTACAATGTGTTTAATGATAACGACATTAAATGAGTTGTTGGTAAATGGCAGTTCCTGCGCACTCGCCGTTTGCAGGGACGATTTGTTCACGACACTTTTGGATTGTTTGACCGCCCAGTGGTTGATATCACAGCCGAACGTTTCAAACGTATCTTCAAGTTGCCCGGTGAGATGCCCCATGCCTGATCCCACCTCCAGAAAGCGCGTTCCCTTTTTACCGTAGCGGCGTGCCAGCGTGGCATAGAATCGATTCGACCACCAATACATGCTGTATTTGGCGAAGGTGATGTTTGCGTA
>CAYTDB010000054.1:0-30122 GCA_964436455.1 uncultured Anaerolinea sp.
GATGAAGTCCGCCGCATTTTAGACAAACTTGGCAAGCCGCTTGTCATCCCTGAAGAACTTGTCCACTACAGCGAATGGGTGCATGTGATGCGCTACAAGTTTGCAGAAAAACAAACCGTGGACATGAGCAAGATCACCGCCACGGTTCATCCTGCCTGTCATTACTACAAGATCGTCGCGGAAGATGCCATCTACGATCCCGACATTTACGGCGGACAACGTACTGCCACCGTGACAGGTACTCTCGAAGCACTTGGTATTAACGTTGCGGATTATTCGACCTGGTTCGATTGCTGCGGCTTTGGTTTCCGTCATGTTCTCGTGCAACGCGACTTCACCCGTTCCTTCTCAACGCTTCGTAAGATCGAAGTGATGAAGAATGAGGTCAATCCTGACGTAACCGTGACTCACGACACAGGTTGTGTAACAACACTCGACAAGAGTCAATTCGCCGCAAAGGCACATGATCGCAACGTGGGAATCCCCGTGTTATCTGATGCGCAGGTTGCGGCGTTGGCGATGGGAGCGCATCCCTTCCGCGTGGTGCAGTTCCACTGGCATTCAACCGATTGGCGTCCCTTCCTCGATAAACTCGGAATTAACTGGCAGAAATACTGGGACGAATTCCAGAACGATCTTGAACTGATCCGCGCTGGGCAGAAGTCTGGAATCACCTGGGAAGACGCAGACAAACCAGTGGTGTACGCCTAAGAAAGGTCAGAGCGATGGCTTTGCAATTTGAATCTTCAGAAGTGATTGACCGACCCATCGAAAAAGTGTTTCACTTTTATGCAGTGGAACATGTCCGCAATCATCCACGCTGGGATTCGGATATCGAACTCTGGCTGGATTCGGATGAACCTCTCCGTGTTGGAACGATCATCCACAGGCGCAACAAACGCAGCGGGACTCCCGTCGAAGGGACGATGGAAGTTGTGGAGTTCGAACCAAATCGAGCGCTCGCAATGAAAATTCAAGATGGTCCTGCTGTCATGCACGGCAGAACCACCTTTGAAGTGCTGAACGAGAATCAAACCAAAATTACAACCACGATTGATATTCCCTGGATGGATGAAAATGCGGATAAGACGTTTCTGAACAGCCGATTGGCGCAGGTTTCTCAGATCAGGAAACAACTGATGGAGTCTGAACTTTAGAAGAAGTTTTGCGCTGGTCGAGTTGTCCCGCATGGTTTTGGCGGGACGTATCGAGACCAGCAGTCACAAGTAAACGAAAAAATTCTTGGAAGCATAGTGGTCTCGACTGCTTGCGTCTCGACCACCGAATTCTGGAGGAACATTCATGACATCAAATAAGATTTTGGTAATCGGCGGCGGACCTGCGGGATTGGAAGCGGCTCGGTCTGCGGCTGAACTCGGCGGGGAAGTTATTCTCATTGAAAAGCGCGAACGCCTCGGCGGCACACCCGACCGTGAGAGCTACGCCAAACTCACCCATCACTGGCGCGACGCGTCGGAAGCGATGGCAGAGCTCGCGGATGCTGCTACAAGTAACCCGAACGTGGAAGTGAAGTATCAGACCGAAGTGAAGGGAATGTCCGGGAGCGCTGGGGACTTCACTGTCGAGATTGAAACGGGCGGGGCAGCCGAGTCCCTCAACGTGGGCACGATCATCATTGCCACTGGCTTCCAGCATTTCGATCCAGGCCGCGCAACGCAATACTACAACTACTACACGTTTCCTGATGTCATCACGTTGACCGATCTTGAAAAGATGTTGAAGGAACACAACGTGGTGCGCCCGTCGAACGGTGAAGCGCCGAAGAAGATCGCGTTCATCCAATGCGTGGGTTCGCGTGACCGGCAAATCGGCAACGAATATTGCTCGAAGGTTTGCTGCGGCATTGCAAGCAAGCAGGCCATTGAGTTGCGCCAGCAACTGCCCGACAGCAAGGTGATGATCTTTTACATCGATATGCGCATGTATGGTTACTGGGAAAATGAAATCTACTGGCCCGCCCAGGAAAAATACAAGGTCAATTATGTGAAGGGTGTCATCAGCGAAGTGCTGCCCAAAGGCAGTCAATTGCTCATTCGCGGTGAAGATACAACCATGAGCCGTCCGATGGAAGTGACGATGGATATGGTCGTGCTCTCGGTCGGCATGGAGCCGAGCGCGGGCACGCGTGCCATTGCACAAACACTTGGCGTTCAGCAAAATAAATATGGCTTCATCGAAGCGGGCGGCACGGGCGGACTCGACCCCGTTGCCACTTCAGTCGAAGGTATCTTTGTTGCCGGCGCAGCGGCTGGCCCTGCTGACCTCGACGACTCGATCTCGCGCGCGGGTCTTGCCGCGGCACGTGCGGTCGCATCCATTCGCAAGGTGATGGCGTAAGCGATGCAGCCTCAACGACAGAGTCACATCATCAAACAAAAGACAGGACCCGATGACCCTGAATTGCAAAACTATTTGCAGGAGGCGCTGGGACAGGTCGCGCCTGAGGATGTGATCGCAATTGCGGATGAATTGGCGGAACGTCACGCCCGTCTCTTTCTTAACCTGAAAGTTGATTCACCTCAATTCACCTCTGCCTCCGCCGACATCTTCTCCGCAGTCACACACACCAAGGCGAATGCGCGGACAATTACCAATTACTTTGCGCAAGGCGATTCTGCCATCTTCGATCAATTACTAGGCGGCGATGCACCTGTACCTGTTCGAGTCGCTTCCTTCGTTGAAAAGTTGAACGCGCTCGATACCCGCGTTGCCCTCGAACTCGCCACTGGTCTTTTACACAACACCTCCCCGAAAGATAACTGGTTGTGGACACGCTGGCTCTGGGATCCGACCGTTGGTACGGGCATTCTTCCTTTACTTGCAGGAAGTGTTCACAACCTTGTTGCAGAAAACCTCGCAGACGGTTACGCCCGCGTAGGCGCGGTCACTGCGATGAGCATGAAATTCGGCGAAGGAACAGGGCTGTTCACACCCGAGTTATTGGATAACGAGAAACGCGCTCCGTTTGCGAATAGTGCCTTTTTAGCTTGCGCTTACAGTGTGTATTTATATGGAACAACCAGTTGGCGTTTGAGCAGAGAGTTCAATGGATTATTGCCGACATTGCCAAACATGGCGCGCAGGTTATTGGGTTTACCGAAATTGAAAGTCCAAGAATCACCGCTTGCAAAAGTGGAATAAAACAGGAGACCACTTCTAATGACGGTCAAATACGAAAAAGCAAAAGCGATTGAAAAAGAACACATTGTTGTGGACGGGGTGGATGTCTCAGGTCATTGGAACCGCATGTTCGAACAGCGGGTCATCACCGAGTACACGCCTGAACTGATCGAGAAGATTGCGGACATCCCAGGTGGCGAGTCGTTTGCGAATTGTTATCAGTGCGCCAAGTGCGTTGCGGTCTGCCCTGTGGATGTGGTCGGCAACTACGGTCCGCGCAAGCTGTATCGCTATGCCCAAACGGGTCTTGACCTGACCGAAGCACCCGAGCTGTGGCTTTGCACCACCTGCGCCAATTGTCTGCGTGTTTGTCCCAAGGAAGTAAACATGGTCAAGATCATGCCTGCCGCGCGTGAACAGGCTATGCTCGATGGCAAGTTCGTTCCCAATGAGTTGCAGCAGGCATTCGAGAATACCGCCAAGTCTGGTAACCCGCTTGGACAGCCGCAGCGTAAACGTGATGCGTGGATCAAAGAGTCGGGTGTGGAAGTTCCGATTATGAAAGACCTTGGTCGCAAGGTGAATGTGCTTTGGTATGTGGGTTCGTATCCTTCCTATCATCCGCGCGGCATTGACGCGGCATCCGCGGCAGCTCGCATCTTCACTGCTTTGGGAATTGACTTCGCAATTCTTGGCAAGGAAGAAAAAGACGACGCCGACTCCCAGCGTTTGGCTGGTGAGAAGGGTCTTTTCGAAATGATGACCGAGTACAACATCGAGACCTTCAACAAATATGAATGGGATGAATTGGTTGTCACAGGTCCGCATGAGCTGAACGCATTCAAAAATGTCTATCCCAAATACGGTTTTGAACGACCTGTTTTGCATTACACAACCTTCCTCGCTCGTTATTTGGATCAACTCAAGCCATTGCTCAAACATCCCGTCAATAAGAAGATCACGTATCACGATCCATGTTATTTGGGTCGCCACAATGGCGAATATGAAGCGCCCCGCAAATTACTCGAAGCCATCCCTGGTGTGGAACTGGTTGAAATGCAGCGCAACCGTGAGAACGGCTATTGTTGCGGCGGCGGTGGTGGTGGCATGTGGATGGACTCGTTCACAGCCAAGCACACCACCATGCGCCTCTCTGAAAAACGCGCGATGGAAGCCGCTTCCACAGGTGCAGATGTGCTGGCAGTGGCTTGTCCGTTCGAAGTTTCGCGATTTGAGGATGCAGTTAAATCCACAGGTAATGAGCATGTCGGTGTGTTGGATATTTTGGAGTTATTGGATAAATCCATGCGTGGAGAGTAAAAACTATGTCATTGCGAGGGCGACACTTGCGCCTGCGCTGCAAGTGCAGGTGAGCCCGAAGCAATCCCCAACACAACGAGGAGATTGCTTCGCTCGCTACCGCTCGCTCGCAATGACATGAAATTAAGGAGAGAACTGAATGAACATAGTAGTAGCAATCAAACACATCCCCAGCATTGCCGATGACCTCCCCGTCAGCGGCAATAACTTGGACTTCGACTCGGTCGATTTCGTGATGAACGAATGGGATGAGCAGTCCATTGAGCAGGCCGTGTTGATCAAGGAAGCCGTCGGTGGGACGGTGACCGTGATCGGGGTGGACTTGATCGAAGAGTTGGATAACGCTCTTCATCTTGCATTGGCAAAGGGTGCTGACAAGGCTGTGAAGATCACTGCCAATGAACCTGGCGCTGACTCACACATGCAAGCAAAGTGGCTGGCAGAAGCGATCAAAGGCATGTCACCTGATATGGTCTTCGCAGGTGTGCAGGCTTCGAACGATATTGACGGTCAGATCGGACCGATGCTTGCTGCCTATCTCGATATGCCGTACATTGGCGGGATCGGCTCTGTGGAAGTGACTGGCGATGCCGTCATAGTGAACAAGGAGTTCGCGGGTGGGGTCCGCGCGAAGTACTCCGTTGGTATGCCCATGGTCGCTGGTATTCAGTCTGCACCCAATCCGCCGCGCTATGCACCGATCAGCAAAGTCCGCCAGATCGCGCAGACCGCGACCATTGATAAAGTTGAACCCTCAGGTGAAGCCAGCAGTGGATTGACGTTCAAGAAGATGGCGCCGCCCATGGTGACTGGTCATGCTGAAATGATCGAGGGGTCGTCGAAGGAAGTAGCGGCGAAGATCGTGGAATTGTTGAAGGGTAAGGGATTGGCGTAGAGAAGAGATTAGATATTAGAGAGTAGAGAATAGTGTGTAGCAAAGACGACTAATCTCTAATTATCCAATTATCTATTCTCTCTCCTAAGGAGATAAACATGAGCAACGATGTATTTGTAGTTACCGAACACATGGATGGAAAGTTCTCCGATGTGTCGTTTGAAATGATGGGAAAAGCCAGGGAGTTGGCGTCCGCTTTGGGTGGGCAGGCAGTTGCCGTCGTGGTCGGAGGCGGAGTCGATGCGAATGTCTTTGCGTCCGATGCAACGATCCATGTGGATGATGCCGCACTGTCAAACTTTAATCCCGAAGCATATGGGAAAGTGATCGAAGCATTGGTCAAAGAGAAGTCGCCGCGTGTGGTGATGTTCGGCTGGACGGTCACAGGCATGGACTTGGCGGCATGGCTTTCTGCGCGGACAGGCGCTCCGTGTGCGGCGTATGCGAAAGACGTGCGTGTGGAAGGCGGCACGCTCGTGGTGAGCAGCCAGGTATACGGCGGCAAGTTGACCGCGGAAGTTTCGCCCGATGGTGACATGGCAATCGTGGCATGCCTGGCGGGATCTTTCCCCGTGGAAGCGGGACAAGGCTCAACTGCGGCAACTGCGGTTGCATCACCTGTTGACTTGGGTTCCCTGAAAATGAAATTCGTTGAAGCCATCAAGCCTGCTGGCGGCGATGTGGACATTACCGCACAGACCAAGTTGGTCTCTGTCGGACGTGGTATCGGCGGCAAGGAAAATATCGAACTCGCCGAAGAGTTGGCGGGAAAATTGGGTGCGGCATTATCCTGTTCACGCCCCGTTGTGGATGCAGGTTGGTTGCCGCGCACAAGGCAGGTCGGCAAATCGGGTTTGAAGGTCAAGCCGAAGATGTATCTCATGCTTGGCATCTCTGGTGCGCCTGAACACCTTGAAGGTATGAAGAGCGCGGAGTTGATCATCGCGGTCAACACGGATAAGAAAGCGCCGATCTTCAATGTGGCGCATTACGGTGCCACAGCAGATCTGTTTGAAGTTGCGGAAGCGATGTTGGAGTTGTTGTAATTCCGTCATTGCGAGGGAGCGACAGCGACCGAAGCAATCCCCAAGTTAATTAGGAGATTGCTTCGCCGTATAGAACAAGAACGCGGCTCGCAATGACATCATGTTTCTCGGGAGGGTACGTTGCTCACAACAGTTGAAAGAATCATCTTCTTTGTGTTGGCGCTGACATCGGCGGGGTTCCTGTTTCATGGCGTCAAGACCATCGTTGACTCGGTGCGCAAGGGACGACCCGCGCCTGAGTTGAAGAACGTTCCAGTCAGTTTGCTCAAAGCGGGCATTGCGGTTGTATTCCAGCAGACCATCTTCAAGGCGCGCAAATGGGTCAGCGCGATCCACATGGGGCTGTTCTTCGGGCTGATCACCTATGCCTTCGTCAATCTCGTGGACGTGCTCGAAGGGCTCATTCCTGGCTTTGACCTTGTCTATGGCGGCAGGCATCTGGCATTCCCATTCCTGAACTCGGGCATCATCAACACCTTCAACATCATCGCCGACCTGATGAGCGGCGCGCTGTTGTTCAGTATCACGTTCATGCTCGTGAGGCGCTTCATCGTCAAGGACAAGCGCCTTACCTACCGCGAGAACGTTTTGCTCAACCCCAAAGTGCTGGCTGGCGGTCAGGCAAAAGACTCGCTCATCGTGGATGTCTTCGTTATCATGCACGTCATTGCGCGCCTGATGAGTCAGGGCTTCCGTCTCACCGAAGGTGCAGACCCGTTCATGCCCATCGCCAGTTTCTTCAACAGCGTCTTCGGCGCGTCCGAAGCTGGCGTGCATGTCGCGTGGTGGATCAGCATCGGCTGGGTCATGTTCATTCTTCCGTACATCACGCGCAGCAAACACACGCACTTCACGGTCGGACCGATCAACCTCGGACTTGCCAAACAAAATCCACGCGGACAGCTCGATCCCGCCATTCCGCTTAAGGTCATTGATGGTCAAAAGTTTGACCCAGGTGCCAAGCATATTCATGATCTCGCGTGGACACGCTTGCTGGATGCGTATGCCTGTGTGCAATGCAATCGTTGTCAGGATGTCTGCCCTGCAAATTTCTATGGACGTCCGCTTTCGCCATCAGCCTTGGAGGTGAACAAGCGTTATCTCCTCAAAGAGGCGACCTTCGGTTCTCACCCCGACCGACTCCTGCTTCCGCTTACTGAGACCGTCATCTCCCCTGAAGCGGTCTGGTCCTGCACCACGTGTTATGCCTGTGTCCAGGTTTGCCCCGTCGGCAATGAACCGATGGCAGACATTGTGGACATCCGCCGCCGCATGTTGATCGATGGTGCGGAACTCGATGGCGGTGTCCAGAATGCCTTGCAATCCCTCGCCACGAACGGCAACTGGATGAGCAAAGGCAAACGTCTGCGCGGCAAATGGGCAAAGGAGATGGAGTTCCCCGTTAAAGATGCAACTGCCGAACCCGTGGATCATTTATGGTTTGTAGGTGACACTGCCTCCTTTGATGAGCGTGTTGTGCCAAACACCAAGATGGTGGCTCGTGTCTTCAATCAAGCAGGTCTCGATTTCGGCATCCTGTACAAGGAAGAATCCAACGCGGGCAATGACGTCCGCCGCGTGGGTGAAGAAGGTCTATTCGAGCAGTTGGTTGAACAGAACATGGCAGCCTTCGGCAAAGCGCAGTTCCAGCGGATTGTTACCACTGATCCGCATTCGTTCAACACACTCAAGAATGAGTACCCGCAATTGGGTGGTCAATGGGAGGTGAAGCATTACACTGTTACTTTGTTGCGCCTCTTTGAAGAAGGCAAGTTGACGGTCAAGAACAAACTGTCACACTACAAAGTGACATTCCATGACCCGTGCTATCTTGGTCGCTACAATGGCGGATTCACCGCTCCGCGTAAGCTGCTTGAATTGCTTGGCGTTGAATTCCATGAGATGCCGCGCAACTGCGAGAACTCATTCTGTTGTGGCGCAGGGGGTGGTCAGATCTGGATGGGCAAGGTGGCGCCGGGTGAACGTCCTGCTGAGAATCGCATCAGGGAAGCGTTGACTGCCTTTGAAGCGAATTCCAGTGACAAGAAGCAGCTTTTCATTGTCACCTGCCCGAAGGATATGATCATGTACTCGGACGCAGTCAAAACAACCGGCAACGAAGGCAAGATCGAAGTCCGCGACATCATTCAATTAATCACTGAAGCTGTCGGTGTGGAAGAGCCCAAAGTGGCTGAAGCAGTTACCCGTTAAGAGAGAGGCGCATTCATGGATATGTCACTCTGAGGAGCCGCTTAGCGGAGACGAAGAAACTCAGATTACAGAGCAATTTTTCCTTGATTGCGAGATTCTTCGCTCCCTGCGGTCGCTCAGAATGGCATAAATAAAACAAGATGTTCAAATGTCCGTATTGCGAATTTAGCGGTAAACGTTCCGAAGTCCATGACCATCTGGCTGAGAGTCATGGTGATACATTAGGAACAAGGGTCGATGAGTTTACGGGGCACACGTTTTATATTGTGACATGCCCCGTGTGTAATGCGAGCTATGAGCAGGTCACAAAGAAGGCTCGCCGAGATCCCAATTTTGTGTCAGAATATGAACATGAAATCCGGCTGGTTATCTTTGATTTGCTCCTGTATCACCTGCAGGGTGAGCATGGAGAAGGAGAGTAAACATGGCAACAGTACGTGGATGTAATATTCCTGAAGACCGCTTCTACTGGGTCGAGAAACACGCCTGGGCAACGCTCGAGGCGGATGGCACCGTGAAGATCGGCATCACAGATGTGGCGCAGAATTTGGCAAAAGGCATTGTGAATGTCACGCCAAAGGACACAGGGCGCAAGGTGCAAAAGGGCAAATCGGCGGGGACGCTCGAAAGCGGTAAATGGGTGGGACCTGTCACATCGCCCCTAACGGGTGAGATCGTGGAAGTGAACGAAGCTGTGAAAGGTAAACCCGCACTCATCAACGAAGACCCATATGGTGAAGGCTGGTTCGTAAAGATCAAGCCCGAAAACTGGGATGGCGAAAGCGCCGAGTTGCTGACAGGTGAAGCCGCCGTCGCCGCATATCAGAAGTTCATGGAAGAACAGAATTTGAATTTTGAGTAACAATAAAATCGCTGGTCGAGTGCGCCGAAGGCGCTACTCGGCCGGCAGAATTGCCTGATAAATAGATGATTTATTACGCCTGCGACATCCCCCATGACCTGTACTACGACATCGAACGCGATGTGTGGATTCGATTCGCTGGGGACGCCGCGACCCTCGGCATGACCGATGTGGCGCAAACACGTTGCGGAAAGTTCGCTGCGATCAGCTTTCGAGACATTGGCAAAGTAGTAAAGCAAGGGAAGGCATTGGCAACGATCGAATCCGCCAAGTGGGTGGGACCTTTCCCCGCTCCGTTCACATGTGAGATCGTGGCAACGAATGAAGAAGGGTTTGCCAAAAATATTTTGTTGGCAAATAAGGAACCATACACGGACGGCTGGCTTGTAAAAGTACGGCCAACGAATCTGGTAGAGGAACGCGGTCATTTGGTGACAGGGGAAGAAGCCTATGAGAAATACAAGGCAAGAATTCAAGAGTTGAAGGTCAATTGTTTGAGGTGTATTGATTAGTTTCAAACGGTGGTCGAGTACGAAGGTATCGAGACCCCAATTTGACATCCCTGGAAAATTTTAGTTTGTATAGAACTGCTGGTACCGACTGCTTGCGCTCGACCAGCGGGCGACTTTGAAAATGTAGAGGAGAATCCCAATGTCCAAAAAAATCCGCCTGTTATACATGGAAGGCGTATCCCCGCTTCGTTCGCAGACTGTTTATCACGCGGTTGGGTACGCGATGAAGGAAGACACGCCGAATACGATCATCATGGTTTCGCCGAATGCGCCGTACGTGTGCGTGGGCTATCATCAGGACATTCATAAGGAAGTGGATTTGGATTACTGTTCCGCCAACAATTTGCCTGTTTATCGTCGTGAAGTTGGCGGCGGCGCGGTGTTTTTGGATCATGGTCAATTGTTTACGCAGTGGATCTTCCACAAGGAAGACCTGCCCGCCACACTTGAAGAGCGCTTCAAACTGTATATTGATCCGTTGGTTGCAACGTATCAGGAGTTGGGCATTCCAGCAAATCACCGCCCCATCAACGATGTGCATGTCAATGGCAAGAAGATCGGCGGCACAGGCGCGGCGCAGATGGGGGTCGCTGAAATCCATGACGGCAGCCTGATGTACACCTACGACAAGAAGACCATGTCACAGGTACTGAAAGTCCCCTCGGAGAAAATGCGCGACAAGATCTTCGAGTCGCTGGAAGCCTATATGACCACGATGACCGAGCAGCTTGGCTCCACGCCTGACCGCGCGATGGTCAAGGACTTGTATATGAAGAAGGTCTCCGAAGCCTTGGGCATGGAAGTCCATGAAGGCGAATGGACCGCTGAAGAGGAAGCGATGGCGAAAGAGATCGACGAACGCTTCGTCTCGGATGAATGGCTGTATCAAAAGGGACAGCTACGCCAGCAAGGTGTGAAGATTCATCAGGATGTACACCTCGTCGAAACGGCGTTCAAGTCACAGGGCGGTCTGATCCGCATCATCGCCCGCTTGCGCGAAGGTCGCATTGACGACATCACCTTCTCTGGCGACTTTACGCTGCTTCCCGTCTTTGCCCTGGGAGCGCTTGAACAGTCACTGCGTGGTGTCTCTGCCACACCTGAAACGCTCAAGTCCAAAATCGAAGAAGCGTATTATCGTTTGAACATTCAATCACCAGGGGTCACGCCGACCGATTTCACAACTGCGATCATGAACGCGGTCACACCGCCGCAAGCCGCTTAACCGATTACCAATCTCTAATGACTCAAAATTACGGCTTCCTAATCGACCAATCCAAATGCATCGGCTGTCACGCCTGCTCAACCGCGTGCAAGTCCGAGAACCAGGTGCCGCTCGGTGTATATCGCACATGGGTAAAGTATGTGGAGACGGGCTCGTACCCCGATGTGCGCCGGCGTTTTCAGGTGACACGCTGCAATCACTGTGCCAACCCGCCTTGCGTGCGCATCTGTCCCGTCACTGCGATGTATCAGCGCGACGATGGCATTGTCGAGTTCGATCCATCAATCTGCATCGGATGTAAATCCTGCATGCAAGCCTGCCCCTATGATTCGATCTACCTTGACCCTGAAACCAACACCGCCGCGAAATGCACCTTCTGCGCCCATCGTTTGGATGTGGGACTCGAACCCGCCTGTGTAGTGGTCTGTCCCGAACATGCCATCGTGGCTGGCGACCTGAACGATCCCGCTTCAGAAATAAGCCGGAAGCTGGCTACATCTCAAGTGACCGTTCGCAAGCCTGAGCAGGGGACTGGCCCCAAACTCTTCTACATCAACGGCAATGACTGGTCGCTTCATCCTTCTGCCACAGCAACCCATGACTCTTACATGTGGGCAGACAAGATTACTGAGCAAAACGTTTCCGCCTATGAGCGTGGTTCGATCGCTTTGCCTGTGTTGAAATCCAAATCAGGCACACCCATCCGTGTACCACAGACTCAAGGAGAGCCGCTCAACGGTCCTGTTCAAATTGGCGGACGTGTTGCCGAGCACATGGTTCAGACCGCTTACACGGCGCAACATAAGATCAACTGGCATTGGGAACTTCCTTCGTATTTGGTCACCAAAAGCATCGCAGGCGGGCTCTTCATGCTCTTGAGTCTCGGTTCGATGTTCAATCTCTTTCGTTTTGACTCCGCAGCCTTCCTTGCCGCAGGTTTCACCGCGATGGTCTTTATGCTTATCACGACCATCCTGCTCATCAAAGACCTTTCGCAGCCAAAGCGCTTCCTGAACATTCTTCTGCGCCCGCAGTGGAAGTCCTGGGTGGCACGTGGCGCGTACCTGATGGTCACCTTCACCGCCGTGGCTGGACTTTGGTGGCTGCTCGAAGCGGGTTCTTTCTGGAACATCCTGCCCCCTGACTTTGCAGCTGGCATACGTCCCATGGCGGCGTGGATCGTTTTCCCCTTTGCGTTGGGCGTGGTGATTTACACCGCCTTCCTGCTCGGTCAAGCCGAAGGACGCGACATGTGGCAGAACAACCTGCTGCCGTTCCAATTGCTTTCCCAATCTGCAATGGCAGCTGGCGGCGTCTTCTTTACATTGAATCTCTTTGTGGATTTCCCTGCTGACCTGACTGCGCTATTGACTGTTCTGTTCCCTGCCAGTATCGCCGTCAACTTGCTGATGACCTTCGCGGGCAAACTCAACTCCCATCCCACCAATACAGCGCTGCTTGCCTCGCGTGAAATGACGCATGGCAAATTCCGCAATCACTATTGGTGGGGCGGCATCGCGCTGGGTCATATCATCCCGCTCGCGCTGACGATCGCCTTCGCACCCGCACTGCCTGTGGCGGTTCTCGCCACGTTGGTCGGCCTGTTCTTCTATGAATACGCCTTTGTAATGGCGCCGCAGCATATTCCGAATTCCTAGACCGGTTGAAGGTTACACAGGTTGAATGTTCAAGGTTTTCAATTTGTAACCGACGACTGCCAACCTTCAGCCTGAAACATGGAACTTGAAACCTTATGACAAAAACTCCCCTTAAAACTTCCGCCGGAATCGCCGTACCGCAATTTGCTTCAAGCGACCGCAAACCCATCAAACTGACCGAGGTTGTCCACCCCGATGGACGGATCAGTCAGTATCCCCCTTCTGATGTTTGGGACAATTGGACGGAGTGGGACGGCAAGGAATGGCCCAAGCGCGTGGCGCGTCACTACACCCTCGTGCCAACCCTTTGCTTCAATTGCGAATCAGGCTGCGGCTTGCTCGCCTACGTGGACAAAGACACCTACGAAGTTCGCAAGTTCGAAGGTAATCCTGTCCACCCCGGCAGCCGCGGACGAAACTGCGCCAAGGGACCTGCCACACACAATCAAGTTTATGATCCCGAACGCATTCTCTATCCATTGAAGCGGTCAGGAAAACGCGGCGAAGGCAAATGGGAGCGCATCTCCTGGGATCAAGCCCTCAGTGAAATTGCCGAGAAAATGCGTGAGAGTAAATTGCGCCGACCGAATGGCGTTGTTTATCACGTGGGGCGTCCCGGTGAAGATGGATATACAAACCGTATCGTGCAAGCATGGGGCATGGATGGTCATAACAGCCACACGAATATTTGTTCATCGTCATCACGGGCAGGATACAATTTTTGGATCGGGCAGGACCGTCCCAGCCCGGATTATGCCAACGCCCGCACCATCCTGCTCATCTCCAGCCACCTCGAAACGGGACATTACTTCAACCCCCACGCCCAGCGCATCATGGAAGCCAAGACCGATGGCGCAAAGATCATCACGCTCGATCCGCGCCTTTCCAATACGGCATCCATGAGCGACGCCTGGCTGCCGACTTACCCGGGCAGTGAGAACACCGTCCTGCTTGCAATTGCGAATCATTTGATTCAAAACGACCTGTACGACAAAGACTTCGTCCGCAAGTGGACGAACTGGCAGGAATTTTTAGAGCATGTGAAGTCTTCTTCATCGAATGAATGGGATTCTGTTCGTTCGTTGATTTCAGACAAACCAACTTTTGAAGAATTCGATAAAGTTCTCAAGGTGCTTTACGCTGAATATTCGTTTGAACGCGCTGCCAAAGAATCCGAAGTCTCTGTTGACCGCATCGAACTCGCTGCCAAGTATGTCGCCAATTGCGAAGGTAAACTCGCCACACATGTTTGGCGCAGTGCCAGTGTTGGCAATCTCGGCGGGTGGCAGGTCTCACGCTGCTTGCTCTTCCTCAACGTGTTGACGGGAAGCGTCGGCAACAAGGGTGGCACCTCCATGACGGGATGGAACAAGTTCGTGCCCAAGCCGTTCAAGGGCGCGCCTGCTCCCGAAACATGGAACGAACTGCATTACCCGATCGAGTATCCGCTCGCCCATTACGAGATGTCCATGCTTCTGCCGCACATGCTCGAAGAAGGTCGTGGCGATATTGATGTGTACTTTACGCGTGTGTACAACCCCTTGTGGGTCAACCCCGATGGCTTCATGTGGCTCAAGGCGCTCAAGGATGAGTCCAAAATCAAGTGTTATGTTGCGCTTACGCCGACCTGGAACGAAACCGCCTGGTACGCTGATTACGTTCTGCCCATGGGTCACGGACCCGAACGCCACGACCTGCTCAGTCAGGAAACGCACGCCGGTCAGTGGATCGGTTTCCGCCAGCCCGTGCGCCGTGTGGCGATGGAACGCGCGGGTATCAAGGTTGATTTCACCTACCAAGCCAACCCCGGCGAGGTCTGGGAAGAGAACGAATGGTGGATCCAACTCTCTGCGCACATGGACCCGGACGGTTCGCTTGGCATCCGCCAGTGGTTCGAGTCGCCCTACCGCCCCGGCGAGATCATCACCGTTGAAGAATACTATCGCTGGATCTTCGAGAACTCCGTGCCGGGTCTGCCCGAAGCCGCCGCAAAAGAAAATCTCGCTCCGCTTGAATACATGCGCAAGTACGGCGCCTTTGAAGTGAAGAAGGAAAACTACGTTCCCTTCGCGAAGGAACTCGGCAAAGCCGCCGGCTATCAGGTGGATGATTTCAACCGCGCCTCAAAAGATGGTCAGGTGGTTGGTCTGGCGGTGGACGGCGTGGTCACGCCCGGATTTGATACTCCCTCCAAAAAACTTGAGTTCTTCAGCGACACCCTTGCCAACTGGGGCTGGAGCGAAAAAGAGAATGTCATTCCGTGGTCGGTCAAGAGCCACGTTCACCCCGATAATATCGATCGTGCCAAAGGTGAGATGATCTTGCTGCCCAACTTCCGCCTGCCGACTCTCATTCACACCCGCTCGGCAAATGCAAAGTGGTTGTATGAAATTTCGCACAAGAATCCCATCTGGATGAATCCCCAAGATGCAGAGCGCATCGGCGTGACCACCGGCGACCTTGCCAAGGTTCAAACCGAGATCGGTTACTTCATTGATTCTGTTTGGGTCACAGAAGGCATCAAGCCCGGCATCATCGCCATCAGCCATCACCTTGGGCGCTTCCGTTTGAAGGAGGAGGAAGGCGTCAACCGCGGCGCTTCCAACCTGGTGGAACTCAATGATCAGGGCAATGGGAAATTTCTCTTGCGTGTGATCCATGGCGCGGAGGCGTGGCAGTCGTCAGATCCGGATACGAGCCGCATTTGGTGGAGCGAGGTCGGCGTCTCGCAGAACCTCACTCATGCCGTCCATCCCGACCCGATCAGCGGTGTACATTGCTGGCTGCAAAAGGTGATGAGCGTCACCAAAGCCAGTGAAGGCGAAAAGGCAGGTGATGTCTTTGTCGATACGAACAAATCCATGGAGAAGTATCGCGAATGGCTGGCTCTGTCCCGACCTGCTGATAAAGTCAGCCCCGATGGAAACCGCCGTCCGTATTGGTTGTCGCGTCCTCTCAAACCAACCAAAGAAGCTTATAAGCTTCCGCAATAGGCGATCAAGATTGATAACCTTGCCCATACTTCTTATACGCGTTATAAGAAGTATGATTTAGTTCGCCAGACATCAAATATCTATGACACAAATCGAACTCACATTTTTGTTTTTGGGGATCGCCATACTTCTATTGTTGGGAAATGTCCTGCGTGCTGATATTGTTGCCTTGTTATTAATGCTGGCACTGGGATTGAGCGGCATTCTAACACCGCAGGAGGCATTCTCTGGATTCAGCCGATTGGCGGTCATCATCATGATGTCTGCGTTCATCTTGGCAGAGGGGCTACGCCGGTCAGGCGCGACCGAGAGACTGGGCGCGTCCATCGTGAGGCTGTTCGGTGCCGGTCCGAGGCGGATGACCTTTGGTGTGATGACCGCAGCAGCATTGCTGTCGCTTTTCATGAATAATATTGCTGCTGCATCTTTGCTTTTCCCGGTTATCTCGGGTGTGGCAAGAAGGTCAAAGATATCATCTTCGCGCTTATTGATGCCGCTGGCTTTTGGGACGATCCTCGGCGGCATGGCAACCCTGCTTACAACGACGAACATCATAACAAGCGGTATCCTGCGGGATGTGAATCTCCCGGGGTTTGGTCTGCTCGACTTTGCACCGATCGGTCTGCCAATTGCATTTGCCGGCATATTGTTTGTTACTTTGTGGGGAAGAAAATTCCTGCCCGAACAATCCCCTGCACAGCGTATCGAAGAGAATGATGCACAATCGGGGGAAGAGCTGCTTGACACTTATCAACTGGGGGATCGATTCGTCCGTGCGGAGGTAAAGAAGAAAAAGGCATTGGACGGCAAAACCTTGATGGAAAGTGGTTTGCGGGAAAAGTACAACTTGAACCTGCTGGCGATCCAACGCGGAAAGAATATCCTTCCTCCCGACCCGCAAACCAGGCTCAAAGGTGGTGACATTCTCCTGCTGCTTGCACGCCCCGAAGACAGCATGCCGGACGCCCTGAGTGAATTTTTGGAGATCCTGCCATCCGGTGAATGGAAGCAGGAATATCTAGCCAGCCCCAATCTTTCCTTAATCGAAGCGGCTGTTGCACCGCGCTCCCAGCTTGGGAGCAGGAGTTTGCGCGAGTTGGAATTCCAGCAAAAGTTTGGGGCGAGAGTTCTGGCAATTTGGCGGCGTGGACGTTCCATCCGCACGCGCTTGACAGACATGCCCCTGGAGTTTGGAGACGGCTTATTGTTGCAGGCACCAGCGAAAAGTCTGGGTTTGCTGCGCACGGAGTCCGGATTAATTCTGCTGGCTGAGTCCGCTTCCACTGTCCGCATGACTCTTCGAGGCTGGCTCACCGTCCTGCTCATGATCACCACTCTTGGATTGGCAGTTGTCTTCCCCTCCCTGATCGCAGAGATCATGTTCAGTGGTGCAATCGCAATGGTATTGATTGGCATCATGAGCATGGACCAGGTCTATCGCTCAATCGACTGGCGCAGTTTGTTCATGGTGGCAGGGATGCTTCCTGTTGGCGTGGCACTGGATAAAACGGGCGCGGCTGCGATGCTGGCACAGTGGATCATTTCCAATGTTGGCGGATATGGGCAGGTGGTGTTGGTGGGGGCCCTGGTATTGTTGACCGTCCTTCTTACACAAGTGATCAACGGCGCCGCGTCTGTGACCGTGATTGCGCCGATCGCGATCAGCGCCGCGTTGAAACTGGGACTGGAGCCGCGCAGTGTGGCAATGGCAATTGCCATTGCCTCGTCAATGGCGTTCATGTCGCCGCTTGGACATTCCGTCAACATCATGGTCATGGGCGCGGGTGGTTACACTTTTCGTGATTACGCGCGTGTAGGTGTCCCGTTGACCATCCTTCTGTTCATCCTTCTGTTAATCTTGCTTCCGATCATCATGCCTCTCACTTGAAATCAGGAATCGAATTATGCCAAAACAAGAAGTACCTCCCCCACAAGCAGATCCCGAAGAGCCCGTCTGGACTTACCGCGGTTACAAACTCAAGACCAGTGAATTCGTCACGGCAATGGTGCACTTCTTTCGTGCAGAAGTTACGCGTGCCAATGTCTGGCGTCAACGCTTGGATACCACAACAAACTGGGCAGTGGTTGCAACAGGTGCAACACTGTCCATTGCGTTCAGCCAGCCCAACATCCATCATGGGATCATCATCTTGAATACCATGTTGGTCACTTTGTTTTTGTACATAGAAGCACGAAGGTATCGCTATTACGAACTCTGGAGTTACCGCGTCCGCTTGATGGAAACGGACTTCTTTGCCGCCATGCTTGTGCCGCCTTTTCATCCCGCACCGGACTGGGCGGAAAGCCTCGCTGAGCACCTTCTCTCTCCGAGTTTCCCCATCTCCATGTGGGAGGCATTCGGGCGGAGACTCAGACGAAACTACCTATGGATATTTCTCATCCTTGCCACCGCATGGGTTGCGAAATACTGGCTCTTCCCGGCACCGCCTGACAGCACGCAGGAGTTCATTGGCAGGGCGGCAATTGGACACATCCCTGGCAGCATTGTGGTCATGGCGAGTCTTGTTTACTTTGCATTCCTGATCCTGGTTGCCATATTCACGGTCAACATGACGCGTGCAACAGGCGAGGTGTTCCCCCGCTTTGGGGATGCCGAGCAGGACTTGCGCGGTGATCAATTGCGCGCCACAGAAGCCTTCAAGGGCATTCGCTCATGGGTGGGTGTGCGACATAAAAGGCGTCAATTCCTGGCGATGATCATCACCGGCAAGGCGGAGGCTGTTTCAAGCCGCATACTTTCAGACCTTGGACGCGGCGTCACGGCGATGGCAGCCAAGGGCATGTACACCGGGGCAGAGAGAACAGTCCTCTTGTGTGCATTGACCGTCACAGAGGTTCATAATCTGAAATCTGCCGTTGCCAAGGAAGACCCGCAGGCATTTGTGATCGTCTCCCCCGCCCAGGATGTTCTGGGGCGCGGCTTCAACCCGCTGGAGGAAGAGAAAGAATGATGCGCACGTTGAATGAAATCCTATGCGAGAGTTCCGCGCGCCATAAACATCTTTGTCCTCGGCAGGTGCTAGGCGCGCGCATGGCACTATATGCTTCGGAATTGCTCGGCTTGGAATTGCCTCGTGTGGATAAGCGCCTGCTGGTGATCGCAGAAACAGATGGCTGCACCGTGGATGGACTCATCACCGCCACAGGCTGTCACGTCGGCGGGCGCACGCTTCGCATTCTGGACCTGGGAAAGGTCGCGGCGACATTTGTCGATACCTGCACTGAAAGCACGTTCCGTATGGTCCCCTCACCCGCAGCCCGTTTCATTGCTGCGGATTATGTCCCCCATTCGCGCAATCGCTGGGAAGCCATGCTCAAAGGATATCAAGTCATCCCAAACGAAGAACTGTTCAAAGTCCATGCTGTCAAACTGGATATCCCGCCTGCCGAGATCATCAGCAAACCCGGCAGGAAAACCGAATGCACTTATTGTGGCGAAGAGATCATCAATGGGCGGGAAGTCGTGAACAATGATGTCATTCTATGCCGCGCGTGTGCGGGGAGTGGGTATTATCACGTTCCTGAAAGACTGGATATCCATTCCATTCACATTTAGTTCAACCATGTTTTCTCTAATTTCATAAAATCATCCTGCCCCCCAGTTCCGGATCAAGGGCGGGAACAGATACTTGTCGAGAAGGAAACCAAGTACAACCCCGCCTGCATAGGCAAGGATATCAAGCAGATCGAACGTGCTCCCAAAAAGCGGATACCCGAGATACTGGGAGGCTTCCACAAAACAACCAAACCCGAAGACGGCAGCAGCGCGGAAGAGAACTGAGCCCACAATTTTGTTCTCGATCAATCCCATCAACAGGAACATCGTCATCGGCAGAAGGATGTCGATCATGTATCCGTTCACAAAGACCGGGAACGGTCCCTTATAGTTTTCTCCGGTCACGAAGTGCAATGCACCGACGAGCAGGGCGATGACAACAATTACAATCCTCTTTTCATTTCCATTGCTTTATCCGAATAAAATCCAAAATTATCGGGAGTACCCGGTCAATTTCATTGAACTCCTGCCCGGGGGTCATACCGTCCAGTATGCGAACCTGCACCTTTGAGCCGGGCATTTCCATTTCGTATTGTTTGTAACTCTCCATTGCATTCTGATTTTCCGAGCCGATCAACCACAAGGTGGGGCAGCGCAAGTTGGAAGGAGTAACGGTGCCCCAATCCAGCATCGCCGTTGACCATGCCAGCACGCAGGCAAGCAACTCGCCAGGAAAACTCAGCTGGTTTATATCTTCTTGATCTTTTACAGAAAGAGACATCGGATCGAAGGGATCTCCCGCGTCACCCACGACAGGTGCCCAACGCGCGCGAAAATCGAAAACAAATTGACGAAACTCGCCTGAAACACCTGTCCCCAACCGATTGCCAAGCATGACCATTTTGGATGCGCGGCCTGTGCGAGCCGCCAGATAGCGACCCACATTCCCTCCAAACGAATATCCACAAAGGATAAATTGCTCCACTTCACAAGCATCAGCGACCGCGAGAAGATCCTGTCCCATTTTCTCGGTGGTGTACTGGGCGGGGTCGGTGGGCTTGCCACTTTCGCCATGACCGCGCAGATCCACGGCAATAACAGTGAACTCACCCTCCAACCGCCGGACATATCCCATTTCATGCCATTCCATGCGCGAGCCACCACCTCCATGCAGGAGCATGATGGCAGGACCAGTACCGCTTACATCAAAGGCGATGCGAGTCGTATCAGGGGATGCCACAAAACGTGTGTTCACTTTGAACGCCCATACCCCTGGAGAATTGCGTGTATCTCTTTGATGTGATCAACTACATGCCCCGCCTGCATATCCATGATCCAAGCGACGGTGATCCGTTCTTTCTTTCCTTTGGGCGGCTTCAGCCAAATGGACTTTTCCCACACTGCAGGGGTTTGCTCAATCAGTTCGACCGTGTGACAACGATTTGCGCGCAGGAGTACCAGCGATGATTCGATCCCACGACTGGCGTATTTCCAATTCGCGGACCATTCCAACTGCGGCTTGTCCCAATACCACTGCAATGTGAATGTGCCATCGCTGTTGCCGAGAGCGGCTTTGATGCAAACCTTCCAAATATCGTCACCATCGGCAAGATGATGGACAATCTGACGAATGGACCAGGAGTCCGCGCCCAAGGCAAGGTCCAAATCTAATTCGGTGAGACCAGCCAAAGCTGAGTCCAGAAGCGTTGGTCCATCCGCATAACGAGCAAGGATCGTTTTGAATGATTCTGATTGGTTTGTCATGAGTAACTTTCCTTACCTGCCCACAGAAGCAGTTGTTGTCCAATTCTATTCAAAGTGCCTGATCCAGCACTCACTGGTATGAATCTTCTTGAAACCGATGGATGTATAGATCGGCAGTTCATTCCCAACATATGCAGTATCTGCGCCCACCTCTGCACAGCGGCGGATGCCCTCCAGTACGGCGGCTTTACCAATTCCCATGCGGCGGTACCTGGGATCTGTTGCGACAGGTTCAACGTATGCAAAGTGATTCGTGGATTCGTAGAACATCCCGCAGAAGGAGGCAAAATCTCCGTTTGAGGCAACAACTGCGATCTTTAGGTCGCGCCGCGCTTTGGGAGTGTCGAACATCTTCCTGCGGCTTTCGAATTCCTCTTCATTCATTGGGACATCATCCCCATGATCGAATCCACGCCACAACACCTGGTGGACTTTTGCCCAGTCGCAATCCTCCGCAAGGCTTGTCAGGCGGAAGCCCTCGGGCAGGGCGATCTGCGGGAATGGGTCGGGAATATCGAACTTCGTCATCGGGCGGTCACCATCCGGGTCTCTTTCATATCCACGCTCCCTTATCAACGATTGGAACTCTCCATCATTATCGTTGATATAAGCACACAAATATTTGCGTCTGTCCTTTTTTGAGATGCCGGTCAAATTGGCTTCGGCATATTCGAGCATTTCTTTTCTTAGATGCCTGTATGCGGGGTGAAATTGAAAGAACGCCTCTCCCATGTGCCATTCATAGTGGACAACGGCAACAATCCCTCCCGCATCCTCCCGGATCCCGAACCTGCCCATGTTGGAAGGATCGAGTGCCGGATGATAGTGCATGTATTCCCACGCGGGTTCGATCCAATTGCCATCCTTGTTGCCGGGTTGATGGTTTGCGACGAGAAACTCACCTACACGTTTATAGTCTTCATTGTGGCTGTAATTTCGAAATGTGATACTCATCATTGGCTCCTTTGAAATGTTCAGTCCACCGGCATCGCCCAATGCAGCGTATGGAAGCGCCAGTCACCTCCATCCTTGACCAAAACTGCCGTGAACGTAAAGGGCCAACTGTGCCCCAATCCCTTCGCGCGTTCACGCAGCCGGCGCATGCCGTAATGCGTTACTTCCATCAACTTTTCATCGGCGGAAAGCCCCTCTTTAGCGAAAATGGCTTTCATGTCATCCAAATGGAATTGGATCGCGGTATCGAAGGCTTTGGTCTGTGTGACCGTTCCCGTTGTGGACAGCCACGCCGCCTCTCCCCGGACCGTGATCTTTGCTCCCTCCACATCGAACTTTACATCGCCCCAATATTTCCAATCCCCTTCAATGATGTAACGTACACGCTCGAGACCCTCGAACCATTCATTCTCCGCCCGTTTCGACGCGCCGATGCCGATCATCTCGATGCTTTCATCTTGAACGAACAACTGCATGAACTCATCCAGCTTATCGATATTGCGGGCAGTATAACCATCCTGCAATTTTTGAAGTATGGAACGAATTTCTGATGTTTCTGTCATATTAACCTCATGTATTTACTCTTTAAATTTCAGCCCCAGCCGATGTGTTTCTTCGTAGACAACAAATCCGTATTGCTTGAGAACCTCTAGTTGAGATTTGTAGCTTGAGCGGGCAGACATGAGCACGTTGTTCCTGGGATATTTCTGCAGTGTGGAAAGTGCCAGGGTTAACATCGCCCCGAATAGCTTCGCAGTATGTTCCGGTAATATCCTCACAGACAAACGGTGTGCCACTTTTTGAACCTTGCGGGCACTGAGGAACACATAGCCAGCCAACTGTCCATCATGATCAAACGCCCAGCGGTGGTCATCTTCCTTTTGTGCCAGGCGGGCAATGGGATCGAATACCCTGGCGATTGGAGGTATCTCGAACTCGGCTTTGTTGACCGGAAGAAAAGCCTGTACTTCTGAAGGAACTTCTCTGCGGGCAATATCGTAGCGCGCCTCTGTTTCCATCAACTTCATGGGGCGGAGAGCATATCCATTATCCAGCTTGTTTGGCTTTACATCTGGCAGCGTTTCCAACTTCAATTCGCTGATGCTGTCAAAATGGACAAATCCCAAACTTCGGTATAACTCATACGCAGGGATATTCTCAGAGCGGACCTCCAGTGTGCAGAGGTCCGCGTCCAGTTCTTTGGCATGTTCGATTGCACGTGTGACCAGCTTGCATGCCAGTCCCTTGCGGCGGTACTCAGGGTGCGTGGCGACATTGCCGATCACCCAGCGCTTTGATTTGGGCGTGGACCTGGACACATTGACCAGTGCAATCATGCGTCCAGCATCTTCTGCCACAAAGCCGTCAAAGACATGCCTGAACGTTTCGGAAAAGATTCGCAGGATGACGATCACAGGGACAAGTTTCTTGACCATTTCAAATTCGGTTCGAATGTCTGTCCCCTGTGTTGCCAGGTCTTCGCGGAATGCGACATCGATCAATTCGATGATGGCATCCATATCGCGGCGGATGTCAACTGGGCGGATTTTCATTGTTTACTTTCTTTGTTCAGTGTAAAAGGTTTCTCCGGGTTATACACTCTGTCAAAGAAACCCATGTAGGGAATATCGTTCTCAATGCAATGGATCTTGTACCGCAATTCAGATTGCAGTTCTTCATCGGGGTCATCCAGGTATTGTGTAAAGTGCATCAACTCCTGCATCTGGACCAGGCGTTCCACGGCCATTCGTCGTTCAGGGTGTCCTCGCCGGAGCAGCCGGGGTGTTTCAGTCACCGCGCCATCCTTTAAGGACGGAAATCTTCGATAAAGGTTGTATCGCGCCAAATCAGCGCGTTTGGACCGGAAAGACAGATGACATACTTGCGGTCGGGCGTCACGATCGGGCTGATACAGCTGCTGACATTCTCAACCAGCCTGGGTTCCGTCCAGCCAGTTTTGGTCGAATAACTGATATACAAACGCGGCGTGCTGTTGTTATCTGGCAAACGGGAAAAAAGGAGATGGCTCTCGTCAGGAGCAATATTCGGTGTCACCTCGATCTGGTCGGGGGAATTGACCGGGCTTTCCAATATCGCCGGTTGTGTATATTCACCATTTACGTACGCTGATACATAAATATCACCGATACCATCCTTGCCGGAAGAAAAGTAGAGATTACCATTTTTCGCAACCGACATGGTCCAGTGCAGATCCATTTGGTTGATGACCTCAGGCAAAGGTTGGGGGCTGCCCCACTGCCCACCATCCTTCCCAACCATCCAAATGTTTTCTTTGCGGGAGATTGGTGCACCTGGGATGGGATCTGTTGACAGAAAAAAGAGTTGGTTTCCGTCGGGTGAGACAAAAGGATCGCGCAGCGAGACCATCCCGGACAATTGCAGCGTCTCCTGGCTTGTCCAATGACCGTCTATCGATTTCATAAGGTAAATTTTTGCGCTGGCGAATGCGCCTCCCCAAAAAACTTCGCTGCCATCTGGCATAAAAGATGGGGATGAGTGGTAGCCCCCTTTCAAGAACCCGGACCCAAAGACCCGAGGTTCGGCATCTGGCAAGGTCTCACCGAGGTATGGACCAGAGAGTATGGGGGATAAGGTCTGTTGCACAGACACGGCCGGGGTCTCAACAACGGTTGACAATAGAGCTGGTGTGGCAGTGGCGGTGAACACTGTCCGTGTCTCGGTCGGTAAAATGGTCGGCTCGACTTTTCCACAGCTGACCGTCAGTAAAATCAAGATCATCGCCAAAAGGAATCGATTGCAGGTTGACACACTTTTCTCCCGGGAAGTGTCAAAGGAAAACTTTACGCTGCAAATTGCAGACGCGGAAGCAATTGGTTTCAGGATGCAGCGGTGATACGCATGAAATGAATGTCGGAGTTGGCAAGTATGGTTTCTCTTCATAACTCGAATGGCCTTTCCGTTGAAAAAATGCTATCGAAAAAACCCATGTACGGAATGTCGTTCTCGATGCAGTGGATTTTATAACGCAGCCCAGCCTGGGTTTCCTCGTCTGGATCATCCAGGTATTGTGCAAAGTGCATTAACTCCTGCATCTGGATAACGCGCAGAAACAATGGTAGGCGATCGAGCCATTCTGTATATAACGTGTTTTCCCGTTCGTAACCTTCCATCACCTGTTCCATATAACGGTCCATGAATTCCTTGCGTTCTGAGAGCGGACGGAACATCACCCGACCGATACCGCCCTCCCATGCGCAGGCGATATCGTACATGAACCAGAAGTAACAACAATCATCAAAATCGAACACAGTGATGTCGCCGTTGTCGTAATCCACGATGAAGTTGCCATCGTTGAAATCATTGTGGATCAGCCCATACGAATCGATATCCTTGGGCAGGGCGTATAGTTCAGTGATGAGCCCGTCATATTTCTTTTGGATGGCAGGCAATCGTTTCGCGTAGGGGAAGCCACTGTAATACTCCCATGTGTGCCATTCGGGTCTGCGGATTTCATCGTTTATCGGCTTGAATTTTTTCGTAAGGCGGTGCATCTTACCCAACACCTGCCCCCAGTTCTGGAAATATTCATTGATGGACACACCCTCACGATAGCGATATCCGTTATCTGGCACACGCATCCCGCGTCCCCTGAGGAATGAAACAACATGGAATGGGATTTCCTCCGCTTGCAGTGTCTCCACAAGATATCCATTATGGGATGGAATTGGCTGTGAGACACGCACGCCGTTCCCTGCCAGGTAGTTGATGAAATGCAATTCTGCCTGAATCAACCCCACGGTCCGGTCTGAACGGAAGGAGATTCGCAAAATCCTTTGCTGTCCATCCATTTCGTATTGATAGACCAGATTGGCACAGCCTTCGTAATCGTCGAATTTCTTCAAATGATCTTTTGATGTGCCAAACAGACGGGCGGCAGGATCAAGCACATCCTTTTCACAAATCTGGACAATTTCAACTCGGTTCATATCATCTCACTCTGGAAGGTGGATGGCAAAACGACAGCGTGCATCTCCCTGCAACACCGATTCGAGTACATCCACCTTGATCTTTTTGCCATAGAGAATCTCCCAGGGCTTTTTATGGAAACCCGCACTGCAATTACAAAAGGTGGGCGTCACTTTTTCGTTGTTCTTTATTGCATAACGTGCCCAGGGACAGTGGCAATAGTAAAAGCGCTTCAGGGTTTCATTGTCTTCAGTCAGATATTCCCTGGTCATGAAAGGGATCTTGGTTTCGTAAACCACATTCCCATCCCTAACCCCGCCGCCTATCTCTGGCTCGCTGCGAACAAACTCCAGCACATGATCGGTGATTTCCTGGGCAAAGAATAAACGACCTTCACGCTGACACGCTTCCAACTGTTCAACAAACCTTTGTTTCTTTTTGACAAGATACTCGTCAATGTCCTTGCAGGATTCATACACTTCACGCTCACGGACGTAATATTCATCCGGCAGGTCGCGAAGACATTCAGAAAGAAAATCCTGGCATGCTTCTACGCCAACAATGTGTTCCAATCGCTCAATAACCGGCTGCATATAGCCTGGCTTCTCCGGCGTTGGAATGCCAAAGGGAACCACCCCGATCCCGGCAAAAACCTCATCCCGCACTGTTGCTCCAAACTGTTCAGCTATGCGTTTGTATAAATTCTCTTGTGCCTCACCACCATCAATCGCCTCGAGGAATGCCACAAATACAGGATTGTTCTTGATGAACAATCCATACCGTGCCAGAGTAATGAAATTTTCCTCGATGTTTTGCTTCTCTTCAATGAGCATCTTTGAAAACGCCCAGGCGGTTTCAGCGGAAAAGCCGTCATCAGATTGTCGGGCATAATTATCAAATTGTTCAGCCAATGCCAGGGCGAGGTCAAGTTTCTCGACAGGCACTTTGCGTTCTTCCAGCATCGCGCGAAATCCCTGTGTATCCATTTTCAACTCCTTGTTATGTTTCAATATGTCTTTTCCCACGGCTCGGAAATATCGTGTGCCGGTCCCATCACAGAATAGTACAACGTATTCGCCTGTTCAGAATAACCGCCCACGAACGCCACCTTGCATCCCATTTTCTTCAGGCGGCGGAGTGCTTCCAATATCACGGCCTTGCCAAGTCCGCGTTTGCGGTGGGCAGGGATGGTTGCCACAGGTTCCAGATAAGCCGTGCGGGAAACATCATCAAACCATGCTGTGCAAAAGGACGCGACCGAGCCGTCTGCTGCAACAGCAACAATGTCCAGGTCACGGCGATAGAGCGGAGCAGATTGGATGCCGTGATACCATTCCGGGTGGTCTCGATTGTCGCGGGCGATGTGGATATCATCTTCATGGAATCCTAGCCCGGATGCGTAACAGCGTTCGAGCAGTTCCAGACCATCTCCCATGGGGCGAATCGTGTACCCCGCTATCTGCGGGACATCCGGCAGCGCTTCATCCAGCGACCGACGGTGCTGGTACTCCTGATTACCAGCCTCCTCCACCCGTTTGAATCCACGTTGATTGAGTATTTGCTGGCAGGTTGTATCCTGCGAATCGACGAAGATCTGTAATACCCGTTGACCATTTTTATTGGTCACAGATAATCGCTCTTCTGTTACTGCAATCATCTCTTCTTCAAGTTCAGGTGTGTGAAACTCGGGGTGGACTTGCAGGAAAGCCTGTCCGCGCCCTTCAGGGTTGAGCACAGCGGCGATCTCTCCGCTTTTGGTTTCCCAAAGAAAGACATTCTCTTCAAGTGATATCTTCTCGATATCTGGATTGATAAACCACCACCAGTAATCGAGACGGGCAACGTGCCAGCTCAATTCGCGTCGTCCGTTGAGGGTCATCACCTGGCGCAGGAACCCTCGGATGCGCCAGTAATCTTCCTCGCCTTGATAATTACGCATTGTCAGTTTCATTGTTCATCCTTCATCTTGTTTGGTCTCAAGAATTGCAACAGAGTATGGTCACAGAGAGAAAAGTTCAGGATCAATTCCCTTATTGAGGGTTTTGATCATCCCTGCTTCTCCTCACGCCAATGACCATGAAAGCAACCCCGACGGCAATCAACCCTGCCCCGCCCCGACTCCTGGGTTGACTGCGACCATGAATGTGATGCCAGCGCCCATGAATGTAATGCCAATGGGAATAAACGCTTTGTAATTGGGTTTCTGATTTTTCATTTTCAACTCCATTCTTTGATCCATGTATCCGTTACTTTCATTTCCTTCAATACAGAGCGGTAGAGGGCATCGGCAGGTTCTTCGTTCGCCGTGGAAAAGACACGGGTACAACCGAGATGATTTAACCGCCGCATTCCTTCAAGGACGACTGCTTTGCCCAGTCCGCGCCGCCAATGTTCGGCGGCAACACCTACCAGTACGGTGACGGCACTGCGAGTGTAATCATCATAGTAGATGGTGCAAAAGGCAGCGATTTCATTTTCTGGCGTCGCGGCGACGATGTCCAAGTCGCGGCGGTAGAGCGGGGCAGATTGGATGTTCTTGTACCAGGAGAAATCGCCATCGTAGTTGGAATCGGGTTCATCCGAGTGGAAGGCGCGCCACGAACACCAACTGCGGGAGGCGTGCTCGTTTTCGTCACCCATGGATCGGATGGTGTATCCGCTTGGGGTGGACGCGGCAGGCAAAGGGGCGGTCAGATCGCGGCGGTAGTGGTGATTCCAGCCAGGGCGTTTGGTATATCCGCGACGGATGAGAAAGTCCGGGCGCAGGGAATCATCCTCAAAAACAGGGACAATAATGCGATGTCCGTTTTCGGTTGTATGTGCATAATGTTTTTCGGCGTAGGCGAGCATTTCATCTTCGAACTCCGCCGAGCGGAAATGCGGATGCACATGCAGGCGGATCTCGCCACCGCCAAAATCGTTCAGGGCAGCGATGATCTTGCTGTCATCCGTTTCCCATAAGACCATTCCCTTTTCGACCGATTCGCAAATACTACAGGTTTGGATGAAATGCCAGCGCCAGTAATCGAAGCGGGGGACACTCCAACTGTGTTCAAGCCTATCGTTGAGCAGAAAGATTTCGCGCAGGAAGCTGCGGGTTCGGAAGAAGTCCTCTTCGTTGCAGTGTTTGGTGAGTTTCATGTTGTTCCCCGTCGAGTCGTAAAAATTTTCTCCCAAGGTTCGGAGATGTCATACTCCCCGCCCATGACAGAAGAATATAAGGCATTGGCCGCATCAGAAGACCCGCTGACAAATGCCACCTTGCATCCCATACGTTTGAGGCGGTGCATGCCTTCGATCATCATCGCGCGGGCAAGTCCGCGCCTTTGATGGGCTGGGATAGCTGCCAGCGGCTCGAAACATGCCGTGCGCGTGACATCGTCGAACCAGATGGTGCAGAACGCAGCGATCGATCCATCTTCTGCAATCGCAACGATATCCAAATCACGGCGATACAGCGGAGCGGATTGCAAACTGCGATACCACTCTGGATGGTCGCGCTTTTCGCGTGCGGCATTGACATCATCTTTGCGGAATCCAAGCCCCATGGCGTAGCAGCGTTCGAGCAATTCCAAACCGCCACCCAACACACGGATGGTGTAACCTGGCGTCGTTGGTACATCCGGAAGCGGTTCATCCAAATAGCGGCGATGCTTGTATTCCTTTATGCCTGCACGTTCCATGCGTTGGAAACCGCGCCGTACCAGAGTTTCCTGATTCATTTTGTCCTGCGAATCAATCCAAACCCACAACCTTGGTTTGCGATCCCTATCGAGGGTGCTGGACGTCAGATATTTTTCTGCTGTTGCGATCATTTCTTCTTCAAGTTCGTTGGTGCGAAAATCAGGATGAACATCCAGGAATACACACCCGCGATCTTCAGGGTGAAGGACAGCGGCGATCTGTCCATTTCCGGTTTCCCAAATGAACACACTCTCTTCGAAGTTGATCTGCTCATACTCAGACTTGATCGACCAAAACAAATAATCCCAGCGTGTGACATGCCAGCATAAATCGCGGCGGTTGTTGGCGGACATGACGGAACGCAAAAATTCACGGATGTGCCAATAGTCTTC
>CAYTDB010000055.1:0-2090 GCA_964436455.1 uncultured Anaerolinea sp.
ATTGGGTTTGCGGGAAAAGCGCAGCAAGCCGCGCATAAATCCTTTTTTCTTTGAAAGGGATCGAATGATCGTAGATACCAGCCATCCCGTCATCCAGCATGAAATGAAAAAGATAAAGAAGGAAAAAAACAAACGCAAACAGGAAAAGAAATCGCGCAAGCGCAACAAGAAAAAATGAACCTTCCCTTGCCCCTTGGCACACGGAACTTTAGTCCTACCGAATGCCCCACATTTCCACCATCGTCCAACATCTTCAGAACTTGTTAAACTAGAAATCCTGTAACCGACACATTGTGTTGCCTGAATTAAGAAAGGGGCTAGTAATATTTTTACCATTCACCCGAATTGAGATCCTGCCCCTTGGTTGCATTTCCCTGAATCAAAATTGTCAGACAAAAATTTCTCAAAAGTGATTGTAATCACAATCACTTTATTGTATTGTTTTTCTAGTACACAAAGGCGTAAATAAGTTGGTGATTAAGCGGTAAGGGCTTTGCCTTGATAAGTCCACTTGAAGGGTTTCACCATTGTTCGGTTGTAGTATTCGATGAAAGCAAAAACCTTGCGTTTCAGATCGTCGACCGATTTGAAATTGCCACGTTTCAAGACTTTTCGAACCAGGATGCTGAACCAAATTTCGATCTGGTTCATCCAGGAAGCATGTTTGGGCGTGTAATGAAAAACGATGCAATGGGTGGGGTCGCTCAAAAAGGCAGCTCGAGAAGCCTTGGATTTCAAAATACCTGATTTGCCTTTCACGCCCAAATCGATCGCGAGGTCTGATTCTTCTGCGACATAGCGCACCAGCGATGCAGACATGTGCGTGTTGAGATGATCGCAGACAAAGTCCCATTGACTGGTCAGTGGATCTGAATCTACACGGCCTTTGATATGCTCCACAAAATCCTTTTCGTTGCGTGTCTTGCTGGCGGTGCAGGCAACCAGTACTCCATGTGCAACATCAAAGTTGCATGTAAAAGACAAAGTGCCATGCCGTATGTATTCGAACTCGCGTCGTTCTACTCTGCCCGGCAACATGGGCAACCCCGGATGTTTGCGTTCTAATGCTTGCACACCTGTCATTTCATCCAAACTTTCAGTGCGTTGCCGCTGTTTGGCTCTTTCGGGAGCTTGGTGGTAGACATCGTTGATGTCAGCAACTTTTTCATCAAAGTCTTCTTCATAAGCAGGTGTCAGCCAGTAGCGACTCAAATGTGGCTTGAGTATGGCATCTTTTTAAAAGCCTCGCCGCATGTCGAGGAGAGATAGTATTTACAATCTTACGCTTTTTCACTTCATCGGCGATCTCGCGTGCCGTCCAGTGTGTGATGGGTCGCTCTGATCCTTCCGGCTTTTCACACGCCAGCGCTTCTATCCGACAACGTTGATCCGCCGTTATCTTGGCGGGCGCTCCCGGACGTGGTGCCTCTTGTAAACGATCTTCGATACTCAAATCTTCCAAAGAGATGTCTTGTAACTTGACCCAACGATTACGCCACAGACTGACCGTATCCAAGGTCACCTTGTATTCTTGTGCAATCTCTTTGTTTTTCTGTCCTCGCGCCGCAGCTCACACAATTCTCGCTCGCTTTGCGATTTGTTGTCCCGTTTGATACCGCTTGATCAATTTCTCTACACCTTGTTTTTCAGCATCCGACAGATTTACTACTTGTGCTTTGGCTCCTGGCATTTTCCATCTCCTCAAAAATTTGCCTGATCTTATTCCAAAGCCTCATTTATGCCAAGATGTACTAGGCATGAAAACTCCTCTCTGGATTGAATTCCGATAATCACCCGTTTGAATTCCGAGTAAGGACTATCGGTTTTTTTGTTTCCAAAGAGGAGCAGAACCGTGTGGTCTAGAGTATATCGAATATTTTGTCTTTGTCCAACTTCAGATTTCACGGATGCCAATTTTGGTCATCCGTGAAATCTTCTGTCGGGGTGGGCGGATTTGAACCGCCGACCTCACGGACCCGAACCGTGCGCTCTACCGGTCTGAGCCACACCCCGATACCATCCCCGAATGGGGAATGGCGAGCGGAATTATACCATTCCGTTTTGTTTTGACAAGTTATGGGCTGAGCAAT
>CAYTDB010000055.1:2190-29863 GCA_964436455.1 uncultured Anaerolinea sp.
TGTTATGGGCTGAGCAATACTTCCTGTGTGTATACATAGAACAATCCAGGTATGCGGTCATCATCTTGGCGGATGGTTAGGCGGGAAGGTATCGTTTCAGATATCTTAAAAGGAATGGTTGTATCGAATTTTTGTGGATTGATCGTTTCAACGGTCAGGATACGCAATCCGATGGACTTACCGTCAGGGTTAATTAGTTCCATAATGATCGGTTGAAGGTTGAAGGGCCACACATCCCCGCGCGCGGTCAGGACTCCGCCAGTCACTGCTTCCTTACCATCAGGCTCCACCACCCCGACAGGTTCGGAAGGGTTGCCAGCAGGATTGATCTCATTCGTGCCTGAAGACAGCAAAAGGAGACGCACTGAATTCAACGCCGTAATTCGGCCATTCTTATCGAATGTACTGATCGTGAGACGTCCCAGTTCCGCCGCGGCGGGAATCTCGAATGTGATTTTTGCAGTTTGAAGAAGCCCATCCGTTGAAGTTGGCACATTACGCTTCAACGTTCGCGCCAACAAGCGACCATCTTCACCGTATAGATCGATTTGCACGCGGTTGCTGTCACCAGCAATAACATTCATTCGCAGGCTGATCGGCGAAACCACTTTGGACATGGGTCCTGGTGCCTGGATTTCGATCGCAGCAAGTTTATGACCCGGAATGGCGGTCGGAGTGTAAGTGGGAGCGGGGGTAAAGGTCAGGGTCGGTTCGGGGGTTTCGGTTGGCAATTCAACAGGAAGTGATGCAAGAGCCGTGGATGTCGCAGAGTCGCTGACAGATTGCGCGATGGCTTTGGCAGTCAGCGCAACGACCGTCGGCAGGTATTCAGGGGGATAAGGCGTCGGGACTTGACTCGAAGTTTGAGGTATGCAACCAGCTATAAGTCCAAGAAGAGAGGCGAGAATGAGGAGGGAGCGTTTCATTTGGTAAACGGGTAGTGCAATTGCGAGTGCAGTTTTACGAAACGAAGCAACCTCCACATGATAAGGAGATTGCTTCGTAGTTTCACTCCTCGCAATGCCGTTTTTACAGTCCGTAAATCTTGCTGTATTTCTCTGTCAGATAACGGATATACGGTTCGGGCGTGATCTTCGATCCAGTGACGTTCTCAACCAACACCTGGGGGTCATATTTATGTCCGTGTTGATGGATGTTAGTACGGAGCCAGCCGAGCAGTTGGTTGAAGTCACCCTTGCGGATGTGGTCGTCGAGGTTTTTGATGTCCTTGTTAATCTTCTCCCACAACTGCGCGGAGATTAAATTGCCAAGCGCATATGTGGAGAAGTAACCGATCATCCCGCCAGACCAGTGGATATCCTGCAAGACACCTTTTGCATCAGTGGGAGGTGTGATGCCAAGATATTCCTGCATTTTGGTGTTCCAAATTTCAGGCAGGTCTTTGATGGCGATCTTGCCTTCGACCATGGCGATCTCAAGCTCGAGGCGGAGCATGATGTGCAGGTTGTAGGTGGCTTCGTCAGCGTTGACGCGGATGAGCGAAGGCTCGACCTTGTTGATTGCTTTATAGAATGCCTTCACACCCACACCGTCCAGTTGTGAGGGGAAAGCCTTTTTGAATGCCGGGTAGAAATGTTCCCAGAACGGAAGCGAGCGACCGACGAGATTTTCCCACATGCGCGATTGCGACTCATGCACAGCCAGCGAGGTCCCGCCCATCAAGGGTGTGCGCTCATAGGCAGGGTTGATCCCCTGCTCGTACATGGCATGACCCGATTCGTGCATAGTGCTGAACAACGATGCAGGAGGGTTATCCGCTTCAAAACGCGTGGTAATACGGACATCGCCGATGCTGAATGTTGTCTCGAATGGATGCGGCGCTTTATCCTGTCGTCCGCGTTTCCAGTCATAGCCATACTTCGTGATGACATCCACGCCGAAGTCCATGATCTTCTTTTCATTGTATTTCTTATGCAGGAAATCATCTTTGACCTGTTTGGCAGAAGCGATGGCTTTGATCAGTTCCACCTGTTTCGGACGGAGGGCATCGAAGATCGCCTTCACTTCGGAAGTCTTCATGCCAGGTTCGTAATCATCAAGCAAGGTATCGTAAGGATGGTCCGCTGGCGGGAAGAAGGAGACATATTTCTTGACAAGCTCAACAACCTTTTCCAAGTGCGGCTGGAAGATGGAGAAATCGGACTTTCCTCTGGCTTCCACCCATGCCTCGAACGCCTTAGAAGAAACAACCGCCTGTTCTGCCACAAATTCCGGCGGCACACGCCTAGCTTTATCGTAGTTACGTGCGGCAACACGCACCATCGCGGCTTCATCTGAGGCGGGGTCGGCACCGGCAAACTCCACTTTGAGATCTTCGATCAACCTGCCCACTTCATCGCTGATGAATTTTTCCTGTGCGATCTTGCCCAGTGTTGCAAGCTGCTGACCACGCGCCGCGGCTCCTCCGGGCGGCATGTTCACCTGCTGGTCCCAGCCCAACACTGCCGCAGCCCGACCAATATCCGACACTTCGCCAAGAAGTTCTTTTAGTTGTTCAAGTTTTTCACTCATGGATTCTCCTCTTCGAGCGGATGAAGTCCCGCTCTACAAAAGTAAATATGGAAACAGCGACAGGATGCTATCCTGCTTCAGGGATTTATGCAACCCTCCATCTGAGGGACTCACCCCGCAGCGCCGCCAACACCTCCACCGCGATATCCTCAGAAGCCCGTGCCTGCGCCTCAGCCGTCTGCGCCCCGATATGCGGGGTGGCGATTACGCGTGGATGGGAAACTGTCTCTGTCAAACCAGGCGGTTCCACGCTGAAAACATCCAGCGCCGCGCCTGCAACCTTTCCACTGTTCAACGCCTCCACCAACGCGGACTCATCAATAATGCCCCCGCGCGCTGCACAAACGATACGTACGCCGTCTTTCATTTTGGAGAATGCCTCTGAACCTATCAGGTTACGTGTTTCAGGAGTAAGCGGCATATGCAAAGAGATGAAATCAGACCAGGAGAAGATGCCTTCCAATGTACCTGTAGGTTCCGCACCGCGTTTTTTGATATCTTCATCTGAGATCAAAGGGTCGTAGGCTATGACGTTCATGCCAAAGGCTGTCGCCCGCTTCCCCACCTCCACACCGATGCGACCGAAACCAACCACACCCAATGTCTTTCCGTTGAGTTCTACGCCTTCGAGTTCCTTTTTGATCCATTTATCCTGTTTCATGGTAGCGTCTGCACGAGGGATTTCGCGCGCCAGGGCAAGCATGAGTCCAAAGGTCAATTCGGCAACGGCGAGGGATGTTGAAACCGGCGCATTGACAACCGCGATGCTATGAGCCTTCGCGGCTTCCAGGTCAATGTTATCCACACCGACACCGGCGCGTCCGATCACTTTCAGCTTGGAAGCGGTGTCCATAACGGAAGCAGTTACCTTTGTCCGACCCCGAACGATGAGTGCATCATAATTGGGAATCGCTTTGAGGAGGTCTTCTGCTGAAATCCCGCTTTTGTCATCCACAACAGCCGAGTCCCGCAAAATGGACTGACCCTTTTCGTCCAGTCCGTCTGTAATAAGGATTTTGTAGTTGGTCATGGACGTATTGTATCGTAAAAGATGGCTACTCATTTGAAAGGAAAACAGCAAACACTTTCGGACATGTAACCATTTCTCATAATTTCTTTATCTAATGGCTTTCAAACTCACCTTATAATGCGATAAATTTTATCTAATTTTTTACCCTGGAGGATGGCAATGAGGAATAAAGTCATACACGCAATAGTTCTTGTTTTGGCTGTTGGTTTGATCCCAAGTGTTGTTTATGCACATGATGGGAGCAATGTCCCGTTTGGTGGCTTTCTGAGCGGATTGGTACATCCCGTCCTTGGCTATGACCACCTGCTGGCAATGCTCAGCGTGGGAATTCTGAGCGCACAGATTGGCGGGCGTGCTATCTGGACCGTCCCCGCCACGTTCGTTGGCGTGATGGCAGTCGGTGGCGCATTGGGCTTGATCGATATCGGGTTGACATCAACCGAATTCGGCATTGCTGCATCACTTGTGCTTCTTGGAGCGATCATCGCCGCGGAACGGAGCCTGCCGGTCCGGCTGGCAATGCTTGGCGTTGGTTTTTTCGCCATCTTCCACGGTTATGCTCATGGAACAGAAATGCCCACTACAGCGGAACCAGCCCTGTACGCGTTGGGCTTCCTAACTGGCACAGCGTTGATCCACATCGCCGGGGTTATCATCGGTGACATTGCCAAACACTATGAACGCGGCAAGGTATCTTTGCGTGTGGGCGGTGGGTTGATCGCATTGGTTGGTGTCCTTTTTATCTTTGGTGTTTTGTAAGGAGGCTATATGAAAAACAAATTATTGCTCTGGGAGATCGGGGGCTTCTTCTTCATAGGCTTGGTGGGAGCATCCCTCCACTTTACGTATGAATTGAGTGATTTTTCCAGTACTGTGGTCGCTTATTTTTCCGCTGTCAATGAAAGCACTTGGGAACACCTGAAAATGACGTTTTTCCCTGGACTTGTCTTTGCGCTGGTCGAATATACCTACGTGCGGGATAAAGTGAACAATTACCTGATCGCAAAGACTGCCAGCCTGTTCATCATGCCACTCGTTATCGTCATAGGCTGGTATATCTACGCTCCGGCTGTTGGACGAAGCATCTACCCGGTAGATCTTGTGCTTTTCTATATTGCAGTTTTTACCGGGCAATTTGTCAGTTACAAGCTGTTAACACGCCCACCGATGGAACAGAAATTCAATAACTATGCCATTGGTTTATTCCTTGCCTTGTTTCTCGCATTTTCAACTTTTACCTTTTATCCGCCCCGCATTTTCCTGTTTGAGAATTTTGATCTAAAAAATACCGGGCAATACGGCATCCTGGACTACGAAGACAATATCAGATATTTCACCAAGCCTCCTCAAAGATAGATGTTAATTTGCACAAGTTTTGTCCGTATCACTACGAACATAAGAACGTCATGCAACTTAATGCTATATGTCACTTGCCCTTCAAAGCTGACTCAAGCGTTCTTTGAATTGGGCAATAACATCAGATTAGACTTTATGAGGAGGTGGTTATGAATCCAGTCATCGCAATATTCAGTGTGGTAATCTCCTACCTAGTGGGATCTATTTCGTTTGCCCGAGTGATTTCACGAATCGTGGACCCGTCTCTTGACATTGAAGATATTCACTTACAAAAATCTGATGGAAGCCAAGGTGATCGTTTACAGACAATTGGTGGCACAACTGCATCAATCAAACTCGGTCCCAAGGTTGGTTGCGCTATTGGATTACTGGATATTCTAAAAGGCGTAATCCCTGTTATGGCATTCAAATATTTTTTTCCTAATCAACACTACCATTTACTTTCAGCAATCTTTGTTGTAATTGGTCATAACTGGCCGATATTTTATCGCTTTAAAGGTGGAGCCGGTATATCACCCACATATGGTGGTTTTTTCGTAGTAGATTTTTGGGGTACGGTCATATCATCATTTACAGGATTAATATTTGGTTTATTTATTATTAAAGATATTCTTGTAGCCTACATGTCAGGTTTGTGGTTTTTTCTCTTATGGCTAATTATTTTTAAGGGTGATTTGATCCATATTGTATATGGGGTAATAATAAATATTATCTTTACTATTGCCCTAATACCCCAAACTAAGGACTATATCAGAAAAAAACGAGCTGGTAAGGTTGACATGGAGGAGGGTTTGGAAGCCTTTCCAATGGGTAGAGGGATGCTAAAAATCATGAATTTTTTTAGAGTCGAACCACGAAGAAAAGGTCAAGAATGATTCTCTTGCAGCAGTGGACTAAGCTCAATGACCGGAACATTGATGGAAAAGAAGTTGACAACAACTTTTATCAATTCATTCTATGTATTTACTAACTGACATCACAAAAAAACAACCGCCTCTGTCTGTTGGCAACAAAGCAGTCAATCTTCGAAAACTTGCTAAGATTGGCATGCGCATCCCCAGGACCTTTGCGGTCAAATGGGATGCGTATCACCGCTACCTCAGGGACGATATCAGCCTGATCGAAGAATTGAAAAAGGAACTTGCCAAAATTATCGAACCGGGCAAATCCTACGCTGTCCGTTCCTCTGCCAATATAGAGGACAGTATGGATCGCTCGTTCGCAGGGCAGTTCAAATCCATGCTGCACGTACAGGGTGTGGACAATGTACTGCAATCGATCTGGGCAGTCTGGTCATCAGCGCAAACACCGGCGGTCAAGACCTATCTTGACAAACATAACATGTCAACCCGCGAACTTTCGATGGGCGTGATCGTCCAGGAGATGGTCAAACCGGTCTACTCCGGTGTGACGCTCAGCAAGAACCCGGTCACAGGCGGGGATGATATTGTTGTGGAAGCAGTCAAAGGCGATGGCACACAACTCGTGCAAAGCGGTGCGACACCTGACCGCTGGGTCAATAAACTGGGTTACTGGGTGGAAAAGGCGGAAGGATCAGCTGTCCCATTAAGTCTGATCGAAGAAATCGTGTCGAATACAAAGATCATTGCCCAAAAACTCCACCACAGCGTGGATCTAGAATGGGTCTACAACGGCACCGACCTATATTGGGTACAGGTGCGCGCTATCACGACGCTCAATCATCGCAACGTCTATTCCAATTACATCCCGCGTGAGATGTTGCCGGGCATGATCAAGCCGCTCATCTTCTCGGTCAACATCCCACTGGTCAACAGTATCTGGATCAACTGGATGTCCGAGATCACCGGCGAACTCGGTTTGAAGCCGGAAGACCTGGCAAAATCCTTTTACTATCGTGTTTACTTCAACATGGGCGCACTTGGAGATATCTTCGAAGGGCTTGGCTTCCCGCGCAATTCCGTGGAAATGATCATGGGATCCCTGCCGCGCGGCGCGGTCAAACATTCCTTCAAGCCAAGCGCAAAGACCTTCTCGCGCCTGCCGTGGTTGACATGGTTCATGATCGATAAATCGACCTTCGCCTCCAAAATGCGGAAAGCGCTGCCCAAACTGGAAGAACGCGTCAGTACCACCCCGTATCGGAATCTTGAACAGTGGAGCGAAGCCAAACTCCTGGCAGCTATTGACAGTCACTACCAGTTGATGCAGGAGGTTGCCTATTACAACGTCATGGGACCGCTCCTGATGGGCATGTACAACAACATGCTCAAGTCCATGCTGAACAAACGTGATGTGGATTTCAACAACTTCGACCTCACCGAAGGTATGGACGAGATTATCGAATACGATCCTGCCACCCACTTGAGGCGCCTGCATGCCCGATTCCGAGCGCTCCCGCCTGATGTTCAGGAACAGATTCGTGGGATGTGCTATGCTGATTTCCAAAAAATGGAGGCAGCGGGTGACTTCCCCCAAAAGATTGCCACCCTGGTGGATGATTTTGGTCACTTGAGTGACAACGGCAATGACTTTTCTGCTGTTCCCTGGCGCGAACAACCCGAATTGGTCCTGCAACTGGTCACAGATTTCGAGCCATCCAAAGAGGATGGGAAAAAGATCACACTCACCGACCTGGAATCCAAGGGGCAGGTAAATTTCCCGCTCAGATTCTTTTATAAGAGATCGCGTGAGTTCCGCCTATTGCGTGAACAGGTCAGCGAATTATATACACAGGGATATGGTCTGTTCCGCTATTATTTCCTGGCTCTGGGCGAACATTTTGTAAGGCGCGGTTTGATCGATAAATCGGAAGACATCTTCTACCTGACATACAGCCAGGTGCGTGATCTCGTGAATGGGAAGTCACCTGTCGAAGACCTGCGCGTGGAAGTTACGCGTCACAAAAAAGACATGGAACGCTTTGAAAATATCTTAATTCCCACCGTCATTTATGGTGATGAGATTCCACCTGTACGCGAACCGAACATGGATGTGCTCAGTGGTATCCCAACCTCAATCGGGCATTACACGGGCAAGGTCAAGGTGGTAAAAGGGATTCAGGATTTCACCAAGGTCAATCACGGTGATGTACTCGTGATCCCTTATTCCGATGTCGGCTGGACGCCGCTCTTCGCCCGCGCTGGAGCCGTGGTTGCCGAGTCGGGCGGTCTGCTTTCGCACAGTTCCATTGTTGCACGCGAATATAATATCCCTGCCGTTGTTTCCGTGGAAGGCGCAACACTCATGCCCGATGAGACCACCGTCACAGTGGACGGCCACAAAGGCGAAGTGCTGATACACAAGTAATTTTTTGATTGGAGTTGATCATGTCCGTATTGAAAGCCAGTGATCTCCGCAAGAAATATCTGCTCGGAGAACACACCGTCGAAGCACTGAGAGGCGTCAATGTTGATGTACAAAAGGGCGAGTTCGTCGCCATCATGGGTCCGAGCGGAAGCGGTAAATCCACACTTCTGCATCTGTTGGGAGGGCTGGATACTCCGTCCGAGGGAGAGGTTACCCTCGGAGAGGCTCAACTCTCCCAATTGAGCGAATACCAGGCTACACTGGCACGTCGACATAACGTTGGGTTTGTTTTCCAATTCTTCAACCTGCTCCCCACCTTGACAGCGGAGGAGAATATCCTGCTTCCTGTCATTATTGACGGCAAAAATCCCAATCATTACGAAGAGCGGCTAAAACAGATTCTGGAACTGGTGGGATTGTATGAACGCCGCAAGCACAAACCTGATCAACTCTCCGGGGGTGAGCAACAACGCGTGGCTATTGCGAGGGCTCTTGTGACTGAACCAGCCATCCTTTTAGCAGATGAACCGACGGGCAATCTGGACACGAAAACCGGCACATCCATCATGGCATTGCTCCAACGCTCCTGCCGGGAACTCCATCAAACGGTCATCGTGGTCACGCATGATCCGCGTGCCGCATCCTATGCACAACGCGTCATCTTCCTGCGGGACGGTGATATTGTCAAAGAATACAAACCGGGTGAGGACGTCCCATTGAACGAACGCATGAGTGGCATCATGGCAACCATGCAGGAATTGGAGTCATGACCGTATGACCCTCCTGCGCCAGATCCGCTACCTGACATTGCGTTCCATCCGTGCGCGCTGGCTGCGATTCATACTAAGCGCATTTGGCATCGTTTTGGGCGTAGCCGGGATGCTTGCCATTGGGGTTACCAACAAAGCTGCTTTAAATTCCATTGTCAGACTGTTTTCAAACACCTCCGGCAGCGTCAAACTAACCATCACAAGTTCCAGTCAATCCACTTCAGGATTCCCGGAAAAATCCCTGCGGACGGTTAGGAATATACCGGGTATTGAGATTGCATCACCCATCATTAACATCAATACTGCTGCCGCTGACGATGCTTCACCCGAACAGATCGCATTGGGCCTGTTCGGTACCGAGGCGGGTGGCGGATTGACCCTGCACGGAATCGACCCTGCGCTTGAACCAAGCCTGCGCGAATACAAACTCCTCGAAGGCAGCTTTTTGCAGGATGATTCAGCCCAAAGAGAAGTCGTTCTGGTCGAAACCTACGCAGAGGACAAAGAATTGGAAGTTGGAGATTGGCTCCCGATCATCACTCCAAACGGGGTCGAATCACTTAAGATCATTGGTTTGATCGCGCGCGAAGGTGCCGGGCAAACCAGCAACGGCTCTTTCGGCGTCATTCCGCTAAGGACTTCCCAGGAACTCTTCAACCGCGTCGGCGAACTTGATCAGATCGATATTCTTACAACAAGTCCAAACCCATCTCGCAATGAACTGGAGTCTCTGAAAGACAATCTGCAGAGACGCCTTGGCAAAGAATATGCTGTCACCTACCCTTCAAGCCAGGGCGAACGCATGACTCAAATGCTTCAGAATTACCAGATCGGCTTGAATTTCATGAGCGGAATCGCCTTGTTCGTGGGCGCCTTCCTGATCTATAACGCCTTCGCCATGACCGTGGTGGAACGAACCCGTGAATTCGGTATGCTGCGCACCATCGGCATGACGCGCGGCCAAGTCACCGGGCTGATCTTTTTGGAGGCAGGTGTGCTCGGAGTGTTCGGAGCGGCAGCAGGTGTGGGACTTGGCATGTTGCTTGCACGCGGGTTGACCAACCTGATGGGCATCATCATCAACCAGGAACTCTCCTTTGTGGAAGTCCCCGTGGACGATATGGTCTTCAGTTGGGTTGTTGGGGTGTTCGTCACATTTTTAGCGGCAGGCATCCCTGCCTGGCAGGCAGGGCGCGTCTCCCCGATGGAAGCCTTACGTGTGCGCGGTAAAGCTAACGAAGGCTGGCTCATTCAGCAGGGATGGAAATTGGGTGTAGCACTTCTTGTCATTTCAGCGATCTTGCTCATTACGAACCCGTTCCCCTATGATGTGCAATTCCGTCTCGGCAGCATGACTGTCTTTGGTTTGTTTAGTGGTGCAACACTGCTCATCCCCGGCACTGTCAATGGCTGGGAACGCATCACGCGCCCGCTCATGAAAGGTATCTACGGCGCGAGTGGCAGTTTGGGAAGCCGCAATGTCCAACGCTCGCGCCAACGCACCACATTGACGGTCGCGGCGTTAATGGTGGGTGTGGCAATGGTCATCATGACGCGCGGCATGACCGAATCTTTTGCGGGTGACCTGCGCGAATGGATGTCCGCTTACATTGGCGGCGACATCTTTGCCAGCTCCTCCATTCCCATGCGCGGGGATGTGGGACAGCGCATCGCCTCCGTCCCTGGAGTTGAAGCCGTCGCCCCGATCCGATACTTGAACGTCGACTGGGAAACCTCTGATGGTATAGAGCAGATCAACTTTATGGCAATGGATCCGGTCGCCTACGCCCGCGTCACACAATTTGTGTTCAGCGAAGACAATGTTGATGCAGAGCAAATCGTTCGACGATTGCAACAGGGAGACGCGGTTCTGCTTTCAAGCGTACTTTCAGAAAAATATGGTCTCAAGGCAGGCGATACCGTTCAATTGCGGACCCGCGGCGGATTTCGTTCCTTTGAGATTGCGGCAGTCGTGGTCGATTTCTACAATCAGGGTCTGGTGGTTCAGGGCAGTTGGGACGACATGAAGCGTTACTTCCGCATCGATGATGCCAGCACCTTCTTCATCAAAGTTGCCGACGGGCAATCCATTGACGATGTCAAGGAACGCATTGACGACCTGTATGGCAAACGCTACCGACTGATCCTGGTCTCCAACACTTCCATCCGTGAACAGGCATTGACCTTGATGGATCAGGCGTTCAGCATGTTCGATGTCATGGCATTGATCTCCATTGTGGTTGGATCGCTGGGGATTGTCAACACCCTGACCATGAGCGTCATTGAACGGACGCGCGAGATCGGCATGCTGCGCGCCATCGGTATGACGCGGATGCAGATCATTCGCATGGTACTGGCGGAGGCAGGTTTGATGGGTGTGATCGGAGGCGTGCTCGGCGTAGGGACAGGCATTGTACTGGCAAGGATCCTGTTCATCGGAATGACCACCATGTCCGGGTATAGTCTCACGTTCGTCCTGCCGCCTGAGGGAATTGTCATCAGTCTGATCGCGGCAGTCATCATCTCACAGATCGCGGCGATCTTCCCATCCCGCCGTGCTTCAAGGGTCAAGATCCTGGAAGCAGTTCGTTACGAGTAAGAAGGACCCCCACAACCTGAAAAGACAAAGCCCGCTCAGTCAATAGACCTGAAGCGGGCTTTCCATTCAGTTCACATTACTTAGAAACCTGGATCTCCACAAAGGCGCTCATCCCCCAGCGCAATTCTTCGGGGATCTCATCAAGGGTGACAAAAACATCATAATACACACCGGAACCAACTGCATTCTTCAGGGAAATTTCACTCACCTTACCTTTAACAGTGGTATCGGGTAAAGCGTCAAACGACACATCGACCGGATCACCAATCTGGATCCTTGCCACATCCACCTCATTGAGATCGGTCGTTTTGACTTTCAAGGTGGAGAGGTCCGCCAGCAAAAGCACCGGCGCGCCAGGGGAAACCATCTCACCTGAATTTATGTACAACTCTACAACGATACCGTTAAACGGAGCAAGCAACCTGGACTGTCGAATAAGTGTTTCCAGCGCTTCAACGCGCGTCCGCGCAGCCTCCACCTCCGGCGTATCTTCCCGATTGAGCAGGCGGTCGTACTCACGCTGGGCATCCGTCTCCTGGGCAAGAGCAAGACTTAGGGCAGCGCGATATTTTGCTGCGTCAAGCTCCGAGGGTGAGCCCAAATACCATTCGAGGGTGGCCTGTTTCCGGTCACGTTCGAGGCGGGCATTGGTCAGGTTAAGCAATGCCTGGGCCTTGAGCGAATCGCCATCCGGTCGGTTTTTGACCAGCTTATAGGCATCCTCGGCATAAGAGACCCTATCGTTCGCAAGATCGATTTCAGCCTCCGTCTGGTCGATCAGGTCATCCGATGCTCGTCGATAATCCAGTTTGGTCACATCCTTTTGCGCATCCTCCACAGCCTGTTTTGCAATCGCCAGGTTTTGCTCAGCCTGCGCAAGAGCAACATCGGAGGTAAGCAAATCGTCCAGGGATTTTTGCGCAAGGATCAAATCAGCCTGTGCATTGACAATAGCCTGGGGCAGGGCGTTCTCGGGGAACAGAGCCAGTACTTCACCCTCCTTCACCTCATCTCCCGTTTTGACCAGGGTATTGACCCTTTCTGCGCCCAACATGAAAGCCAGATTGGCGTACTTCCCAGTCACTACTTCCGCAGATGCACTGATCACATCATCTTTGACATTAAGTAGAGGCTGGCTGGTAGAGGAAGCTGGTTCTTCATTTCCAACAGCCGGGTTGCAACCAACAACAAGCAAAGACAGCACCAACATACCAACAATTCCAAACAGAATGTTTCGTTTCATATAGCACTCCTACATGCGCGTGGGCGTTAAGTGTTTTCAATTAATCCATTCTAGCATTGAAAGTCACTGCAATGGATAGTAATGTAACCTTTATCCCACACGGAGGAATAATCTCACATAAAGAGCATGAATTTATTCATACCGCAAGGCTTCCACTGGCTCCAAATTTGCCGCACGGCTGGCAGGATAGATTCCAAAGAACAAACCAACCGCGGCGGAGAAGATCGTCGCCAGTAAAATGGCGTCAACACCGACGATCGGTGAAAAAGCGGTCCCGCTGGCTTCGGCAATGCGTCCCACAATGTAGGATATCAGCCAGCCAAATGCAATGCCGATGATCCCGCCGATCAGACTTAACAGGGATGACTCTGTCAGGAACTGTGTAAGAATGTCACGTTTGCGCGCGCCAAGTGCTTTCCGCAGACCAATTTCACGCGTCCGCTCGGTGACGGATACCAGCATGATGTTCATGATGCCGATGCCGCCCACCAGCAATGAAATGCCTGCAATGCCTCCGAGGAAGATCGTCAGAATGCCGGTAATGGATTCGAACGTGGCAAGCAGGTCTTGTTGCGTAAAGATCGTGAAGTCATCCGCGCCCACCGGTGTGCGATGGCGCGTGCGCAGGATTTGTGCGATCTCTTCAGATGCCTGTTGTACAACATCGCCACTGACCGCCTGCACAAAGATGATGTCCACGCGGTCGCTGGTACTTCGACGGATCAGACGCGTTTGGGCAGTGGAGAACGGAACGATCACAACATTATCCTGACTCCCGAAAGAACCGCCGCCCTTCGACTCAAGCACACCAATGACACGGAAGGGCTGTCCTTCAATGCGGACTGTTTCCCCGGTGACACCGTCTGCATGGCCAAAAAGATTTTCCGCCACTTCCGGCCCAAGGAGAACAACTGAAGCACGTCCTAATATATGCTCCTCTGTAATAAGTTCGCCTTCAGTAATATTGTAATTGCGCGCCTGGAAGTATTCAGGCGTCACGCCATAGATCTGGGGCGCTGCCTGCTCGCCGCCAAAAGAGACAACCCCATTCCCCTGTAATGCAGGAGCCACCGCTGCAATAGATGGCGCGGCAAATTGGTCGCGAAGTGCGTCAGCATCGCCCAAAGTAAGCGGTTTGGGATTGCGGATGTTATCCCCCATATCACCGCGAAAGACGAACAGCAGGTTCGTGCCGATACCACTAATCGAGCCTGTGATGGACTCCTGCGCCCCGGTCCCCACCGCCAACATGGCGATGACTGCAGCGACGCCGATCACGATTCCAAGCACGGTCAACCCGGACCTGAGCTTGTTCCCGCTTAAAGATTCCAATGCCTCGAGAAAAGCCTGTAACACGCTCATGCTGCACCATCCAATAGCCCATCCTTTAAGCGGATGACCCGTTGTGTCTGCTCGGCGATCCTGGGATCATGTGTGACGATAATAAGAGTCGTACCCAGGTCCTGATTCAAACGGAGAAGCAGGTTCATGATCTCCTGCCCAACTTTCGAGTCAAGGTTGCCTGTCGGCTCATCCGCCATGATGATGGCAGGGTTGTTGACAATCGCTCTTGCCACAGCCACGCGCTGCTGCTGTCCGCCGGAAAGTTCATACGGGCGGTGTGTCATGCGGTCTTCCAAGCCCACCGACTTGAGGGCTTCAATTGCGCGTTGACGGCGTCCTTCCATTGCACCGGAATAACGCAGGGGCAGTTCCACATTGGTGATGGCAGTCTGCCGTGAAAGCAGGTTGAAACTCTGAAAGACGAAACCAACCTTGCGGTTACGGATATCAGCCAACTGGTCATCGGTCAAAGAAGCGACCGGTTCACCATCCAGCACATATTCGCCGGAGGTCGGTCTATCCAGACAACCGAGCGTATTCATCAGCGTGGATTTGCCCGAGCCGGAAGGTCCCATGATCGAGACCACCTCCCCGCGTCGAATGTTGAACGAGACACCGCACAACGCATGGACTTCAACCTCGCCCATTTTATAGATCTTGCGCAGGTCGTGTGTTTCAATAACGTTCTTCATAACTTTAATTCCTAAAACCCGCCACCAGGAGGACCCCCGCCTGGTCCCATGAACTCAGTAGGCGGATTCAATATGACAGCATCACCTTCCTGAACGTCGCCGCCAACCAGAACGCTCATCGTATCAGAAGAAGACCCGAGGCGGATAGTCGTCTTTGTAGGTGTGTTGTCAACCAGCAGGTAGATCACCCGTTCCCCATCGGATAAACGAACGGCGCGGTTCGGAACCAACAGGACATCCACCAATTCCTTGACGGTGATGTTCACCGCGGCGGTCATGCCTGGTTTTACAAATTGGTCTGTATCGGTCAGTTCGACAGTCACTTTGAAGTTCACCACTCCGGCAGAGATGGTGCCTGTCTGTGCGACCTCGACCACCAGCCCGTTGTATTCACGCCCGAGAATGGCATCGAAGGTAAGTTTGACAGGCTGCCCGACAACGACGCTATTGATATCCACTTCAGAGACGTTCACGTCCACCAACAAACTCGAAAGATCATCAATACGAAAGGCTTGGGCGCCAGCACTGACCTGGTCACCGGGCAGCGGGTAGGATTCCGTCACAATACCAGAGAAGGGCGCGGCGACGCGTGCCAGGTTCATGGTGGCTTGCGCTGCATCGATACGCGCCTGCGCGGCTGTGATCTCGGATAGGTTCCCCGCGCTCAAACGATCATACTCGCGCTGGGCATCCGCCTCCTGCGCTTGGGCAAGAGCCAGGGCGGCACGGTATTTTTCGGCGTCAAGCTCCGAGGGTTTCCCCAAGTACCATTCGAGGGTAGCCACTTTTTGGTCCCGATCGAGGCGTGCATTAGTCAGGTTCAGTAAAGCCTGTGCCTTAAGCGAATCTCCATCCGGACGATTCTTGACCAGTTTGTAAGCATCTTCCAGATATACGATTTGTTTATTCGCAAGATCAATTTCTGCCTGGGTCTGATCAAGCAGGTCATCAGATGCGCGCCGATAATCCAGCTTGGTCACATCCTTTTGTGCATCTTCCACGGCTTGTTTTGCGATTGCCAGATTCTGCGCGGCTTGTGCTAAAGCAGCATTGGAATTGAGCAGATCATCCAGAGTCCGCTGCGCATTGATGAGGTCTGCCTCTGCCAGGATGATACTCTGCGGCAATGATGACTTGGATAAATAAGCCATCACGAAACCAGATGGCACATTATCGCCAACCTTCACGTTGACTGTGTCAACGGTCCCAGCCGCCTGCCAGATCAATATCGCGCTTTGCTCGGCGCGTACAGTTCCTGTCGCTCCGATGGTCGCAGTCAATGTACCGCGTTCGATCTTGCTTGTCTGGAAGGTGCTCTCAGCTGTGGCGTTTCTATTACGGTTTACCAGGACAACTGACACACCGATCACAACGATCAGGAGCAGGATTAAGATCACCCGATTCTTTTTCAAAAACTTTCCCATTCTATTTCCTCCGCGAGGGTTCGCCTCGCCAATATATACAAAATTTTCCAGCGGAAGTTATACCCCAGAAATATGAATTGACAATGAATTTTATGTCCTGTTTGATAAAAATCCAACAATCCGACTATTGTGACGATTGTCGTCCAGTTTGGTGACATTTAAGCCTGTGGATGGGTTTTATGTTTGGGTATCATTGCACCAATATCCTTGTTTTACAAATACCCGGAGGAATTCATGCAGTTCATACCCAGTGAAACCCTCACCATTGACCGCAAGGCAAGGGCAAACATGCCTTTCTTTGATCTCGATTTGCGGTCACCGGAAGAGCGGACCTGCGATTTCGAAGATGTGGTTATCGAATTCGACCCCGAACGCGCCATGGTGGAGGCATCACGCTGTATCCACTGCCCCGACCCCGCGCCCTGCATGGTCGCCTGCCCCACCCACAACGACATCCCGTCTGCCATGTGGCTGATCGAACAGGGACGCTTCTCCGATGCTGCAGACCTGTACCACCAGACCAGTTCGCTTCCGGAAGTTTGCGGTCGCGTCTGTCCGCATGAAGCATTGTGTCAGGGTTCCTGTGTTCTGAACAAGCATCAAACACCCGTTCTTTGCGGTGAATTGGAAGCCTTTACTGTAGACTACCAGCGCCGCCATGAGGGACGTGTCATCCCGGTCGGCACCCCGATAGGGAAGCAGGTCGCCATTATCGGAGCTGGACCTGCCGGTTTGGGCTGTGCCGACCAACTCGTCCAGCGTGGCTATGATGTAACGATCTTCGAATCCAAACCCGCGCCAGGCGGACTGCTCGTTTACGGCATCCCGAATTTCAAACTCCCGAAAGATGTCTGGGAGGAAAAGTGGGAAGAGTTCGAGCGCGCCGGTGTCAAGTTCGTCCCCAACACTTATATCGGAAAAGACAAAACGATTGATGGACTCTTCGAAGAAGGTTTTGAAGCGGTCTTCATTGGCGTCGGATCAGAAATAGACGCCAAGATGGAAGATACGCCCGGCACAGAGCTGCCCGGAGTCTACGAAGCGACCGATTTCCTCATCCGCGCCAATGTGGCTCCCGATCAACTTCCGCCGGAGATGAAGAGACCGCTCGAGATCGGCAAGCGTGTGGTCGTGATCGGCGGCGGTGATACGGCATCGGACTGCCTGCGCTCCGCACTGCGACTCGGCTCTGAAGAAGTGACCTGTCTCTACCGCCGCACCGAAAGGGAAATGCCCGGCGGCAAGAAAGACCGCAAGCTTGCTAAAGAGGAAGGAGCAAAGTATCGTTTCCTTACCCAGCCAGTTAAATTCATTGCAGGCGAAGACGGAAAACTCGCTGCAGTGGAATGCATCGAAATGAAACTCGGTGAACCGGATGCAAAGGGCAGGCGCAAGCCCGTTCCTGTGGAAGGTTCAAACTTCAGCGTGGCATGCGATACCGCCATCCTTGCGCTGGGATACTGGCCCGATCCCATCATCGGCAAAACTACGCCTGACCTTGAGACACACAACTGGGGCTTGGTCAAAGCGGATAAGAAGACCGGCGCGACCTCACGTCCTGGCGTATTCTCTGGCGGCGATTGTGTGACCGGTCCCGATCTCGTTGTCACAGCCATGGTTGGCGGACGTAAAGCCGCCTGGGCAATTGATGAATATCTCAGGAAAAAATCATAAAAGCACAGAATTAGTAATCTGCTGAGGGCAGGTGAAAGTAAGGGCGCATTCAAAACGGATGTGCCCTTACTTTTATTTAATATTCGCAAGGGTATAATCTTCCAATGCTTAATCGTATCGGACGCATACTGGATGTGGTCAGCATCCTTGTCGTACTCATGATTGCCGGAGGCAGTGACAACCCACGCTTTACTGGCAGTGCAGATCGCGTCCGTGTTTATACACGTCAGATCGAATTCGATTACCCAAACTGGGTTTGGGATGCCGCATGGACCAAGATCGAGCAAGCCGCCATCGCTACACCCTACATACTTGAACGCGGCACAAGCAAACAAATCGTTTTCGAATACCTGCGCATTACCAGCGACCTCATACAAACCGAATTTCGCATCGAACAGATCTACGCCGATCCTGCCATTACAAACAAAGAATCCGCAAGCGCTCTTTTGCGTTCGCAACGCGATAAGCTAACGGCAAGACAAAAAGAACTTGCACCGTTTGCCGAATCCGTGTTGCAAAATCAGATCAGCCAGATGCTCGCGAATGAAAACCTTACGACACTCGGTCAACCCCTGCCGCCGGTTCTCTATCACAACTCCCCCACACCGCTTGCCCTGATCGTTTCCAAACGCGATAAGATCGAACAAATTGCCAACATCTCTATACTGCCTACATTAAACATCAACAACCAAATCGCGCTTGAAGATGAAGTGGCAACATCAATGGATGTTTCCACCCTCGTTGTGCAGATTGGTGGAGTGGGTGTATATCCCACAATGGTTATGGAAACCACTGACCTGTCCTGGCTGCTCAGCACGGTCGCACACGAATGGATACACAACTACCTCAACCTCCGCCCACTCGGACTCAATTACAGCACCACACCGGAGCTCCGGACGATGAATGAGACTACGGCAAACATTGTCGGTGATGAGATCGGACAGCTGGTGCTGCAAACCTACTTCCCCCAATCGCTCGCCTCGAAACCGGACCTGAACCTGACATCCCTCGATCTGCATTTCCTCCCATCAAACAAGCTCGACGACCCGCCTACCTTCGACTACCGTGCGGAGATGCGCGAAACGCGCGTGACAGCAGACGAACTGCTGGCACAGGGGAAGATCGAAGAGGCGGAAAATTACATGGAGCAACGCCGCCAGGTCTTCTGGCAGAACGGTTATCTTATCCGCAAACTCAACCAGGCATATTTCGCTTTTCACGGGGCATATGCTGACCAGCCCGGCGGCGCGGCGGGAGAAGACCCGGTCGGACCTGCGGTGCGTGCCTTGCGGGCACAAAGCGCCTCACTTGCAGACTTTGTCAACACCATCGCCTGGATGACATCCTTCGAACAACTATTGGAAGCGATCCATCAATAAAATTATGATTAAACATTATAGGCTTTTTGCAATATCCTCCATTCTGATCGTCATACTCGCATCATGCGCTTCGCCTTCCACGCAGATTGCCCCAACTCCACAACCGAACCCAACCGTCACAAGAATCCCCGGTGCAGCTGCAGCACCCTGTACATCATTCTCAACCGCTCCCACACCGGGACCGGATACCCCATCCCTGTTTCCACCTATCACCTCCTCAGATCACACGCGCGGACCGGAAGATGCCAGCGTCACGATCATGGTCTACAGCGACTTGCAAGACCCCACAAGTGGATTGTTCGCTGGTGTCATGAACCGGCTCCTGTCGCAACATCCAAACGATGTACGGCTTGTCAGCCGGATATTCCCATTGGTGGGACGGAATGATAAAGCCGTGCTTGCCGCGCAGGCCGCGGAGGCAGCAAACCTTCAAAATAAGTTTTGGGAGATGCACGATTTATTGTTCTCACAACAGGCAAATTGGGTGGATTTATCCCTTGAGGATTTCGAGCAGTGGAGCGCGGCACAGGCGTCAGCATTGGGAATGGATGTTGCGCAGTATCAGGCTGACGTTAAGAGTGAAGCGGTGGTGAATTTGGTCCAAAGCAATTTCGAGACGGCGCGTGAGTTCGGTCCGTTTGCCGTTCCGTTGATCATCATTAACGGGGAGATCTACCTTGGTCCACAGGATTTTGGGAGTCTGAATGACATCGCGGGGTTGATCCTGCTGGGCAAGAGACAGTTCACCGATTGCCCGTCATTGATCGTGGAGAAGACAAAACAATATATTGCCACACTCCGGACAGAGAAAGGCGATATAACGATCCAATTATTCGCGGACAGGACACCATACACGGTGAACTCATTTATTTTTCTTGTGCAGAATGGCTGGTACGAAAACATTACCTTCCACCGCGTGGTCCCTGAAATTTACGCACAGACCGGCGACCCCAGCGGAACCGGTAAAGGCATACCCGGATATTATGTGATCACCGAGATCCTCCCGGAGATTAAATTCGACAAGCCTGGCAGGGTGGCGATGGTCAACTCAGGACCGGATACGAGCGGAAGCCAGTTCTTCATCACATACGCGCCGACACCGCAGTTCGATGGACAATACACGATCTTTGGTGAGGTATTGAGCGGCATGGATGTGCTCCGGTCACTGACGCCGCGCAATGCCCAGCCGGGAGTGGAGACGCCACCTGGCGACAAGTTGTTGGGCATCGAGATTGAGGAGAAATGAAGCCAGCCCAGACACATTTCCAATCACTCACTGGCTTTCTGCTATTTGCAGCTGCGGCGCTCCTCGTGTTCACAGCGAGCTTCATCCTTGCACTTTCTGTACTGTTCAGTTATCTCGCTGAAGGCATTGTAAATGTGCAATCTGCCATTTACTCTGTCACCGTGTTTTTCACAGGTGCAGTGCTTGGGATAATCTCGGCTGTTTCACTGCTGAGGTTCTTGAACAAACCAGCCGCGTATACCCAGATTTCCACAACCTTTGAAGCTTGGAAGATTGTAGCCGGTTTAATCGGCGCCGGACTGGCTTTATTTATTGGAAACGCGTTACGAGAAAACCAATCAGTCAATTGGCTGGTGCTGCCCCTACTGACCATTCCTGCTGTGGTGCTGCCGATCTGGACATTGGCGGGACTGGCAATCAGGGACCTATCACTTGGTACGCGCTGGCGCACATGGGGCGCATTCGGCATCAGCCTGACAGTTACTCCCATCATCCTGTTTCTGTTGGAGAGCCTGGTTGTGATCGTGATCTTTTTCGTTGTGATTCTTTTTGCTGTAACCAACCCGGAGATTGCAGCGGAATTCGAAAAACTCTCATCCCAATTACTTTTTATCAATATTGAATCGGAAACGGGAATGGAACAGGCATTAAGACTGATGGCGCCATTTCTTATGAAACCGGGTGTCATCATTCCAGCAGTGATTTTCTTATCCGTTCTTGTCCCGCTGATGGAGGAACTTATCAAGCCACTGATCGTATGGGTACTGGCAGCGAAACTTGACTCGGCCGCGCAGGGATTTGCATTCGGCGCGTTGAGTGGTGCCGGGTTCGCACTCTGGGAATCGTTCAATGTCAGCGGACAAACCGCGGAATGGGGTATTGTACTTTTTACAAGAATCGGGACTGGATTGCTTCACATCACCACTTCTGCGTTGATGGGTGGTGCGATCTTCATGGCGATCCGTGAGAGGCGGTACCTGCGTCTGCTTGGCACGTATCTTCTCGCCGTTTTCCTGCATGGTTTATGGAATGCATCTGCCATTACGGTTTCGTTCTCTTCTCTCTTGCTTATGTATGGCACGATGGCAAATTCCGGTACTTTGCTATGGGGTTCAACGATCGGACTGGCTATCCTTGCAGCTGTGATGTTCGCTCTCCTGATTACGTCCAATCGCAAGCTCCATCACTCAATGCAGCCCAGTACTCCTGAAGAAGGATCAACGGCACAAAACGGAACGAACGTATAAATGCTGTCATGGTAAGATAACTGCATGTCATTTCATCCCCCATCCTCCATCGCACAAGATGGCGATCTTGCTGAACTCGTCGGCTTGCGCCACAAACATTTCATTATCAACTTGAAGGCAGGCGCCAAGTTCGAAACACATCGTGGCATCATCCTGCATGACGAGTTGATCGGCAAGCCCTGGGGCACACAGGTCTTCAGTCACATGGGCGCGCCGTTCTTTTTGTTACAACCATCGCTCGCCGACCTGTTGATAGACCTCCCGCGTACCACACAGATACTGTACCCCAAAGACATCGGTTTTATCCTCGTCACCATGGGAGTCGGACCGGGGCAAAAGGTGATGGAAGCTGGGACTGGTTCCGGGTCCATGACGACCGCTCTCGCTTACGCAGTTGGGTCTGAGGGACGCGTCGTCTCGTATGAAGTCAAGGAGGATGTGCAGAATCTTGCCCGCAAAAATCTGACACGCTTTGGACTCGATTCACGCGTCGACTTCAAACTGCGCAACATCGAAGGAGGCTTTGACGAAACTGACGCCGACTCCTTCTTCCTCGATGTGCCAAACCCTTACGATTACATTCATCAAGTTCGCGCCGCGCTCAAGCCGGGCGGATATTTATGCTGTCTGATCCCCACGGTCAATCAAGTGGAGAAAACGCTTTGGGCGCTGCGCCAGAGCAACTTCGCGTTCGTCGAAGTATGTGAGATCCTCCTGCGCTACTACAAGCCCGAGCCGGCCCGCCTCCGCCCGGTGGACAGAATGGTGGCACACACAGGATTTCTCGTCTTCGGGCGCCGCATCGAACCCAGCGCAGACCCGCGTGGAAAAGAACTTTCAAAAGAAGTTGGCGAACCTGTAGAAGAGGAGAACAACTAATGCGCCGCATATTCCGCCGCCAAATCAGAAAATCTTTGGCACAGGAAGTCCCGCCGATTTTGCAGGAGGCGAATTTTGCCTTCTCCAAGGGTGAATACGGACGCGCTGCTGAACTCTTCGAAAAGATAGCGCGCGTCGCGGATGGGCGCGATGGACCGCGTGCACCGCTATTCCTGCTGCAGGCTGGACGATCACGCGTCCTTGCCGGACAATCAGCTTTGGGTGTTCCCTCCCTCAAACGCGGACTGGAACTATTCGCCGGACGCAATCAATTCCAGCGCTTGCATCAATTCGGGACGCGAACAGTGAACGAATTGAACGAACATGGATTATCGAAAGAGGCGGATGAAATATCAACATGGCTCAAATCCGTTTTGCCGAATGTTCCTTCGTTCGAAGCTCCAGCAAAGAGACCGGTACCACCCACCCATTGTCCCTCGTGTGGAGCGCCGCTTCGCCCCGATGAAGTGGAATGGCTGGATGAAGTCACAGCCGAATGTGGGTACTGTGGAAGCCCCGTCCGTGAAGACCATTAACATCGAGGCATCCATTATCTTTCTTCTTTCATCTTTCCTTCGAGTTCATTGTTTCGTTTATCCACCTACACCGAACATGCCCATTACCTTTAGCGAAGATTTTATAACCCAAAAATTAAACGAGGCAATTCAAGCCGCCGGGCCATCGTCTGATGGCTTCTCTGAGGTCATGCTCACGAATGATACTCGCATCAAATGCGCAGCTGTATTGGTCCCGCTGGTGTGGCATGACGAGGAGTGGCACCTGCTTTACACCCGCCGCACGGACAAGGTCGAATCCCACAAGGGACAGGTCTCGTTTCCCGGCGGCGCCTGCGATGATGGCGAGACCACTCCCGAGCAAACCGCCCTGCGTGAAGCGGAGGAGGAGATCGGCATCGATCCGAAAGATGTAAAAATTTTGGGCAGGCTTGCCAACCTGATCACCATCACCTACTTCCGCATAACACCTGTGGTGGGTGTCGTCAGATGGCCAAATGTGTTCAAGGTGGGAGAGCATGAAGTGGCGCGCGTGTTCACGATCCCGCTGGGGTGGCTGGCGAACCCGTCGAACCGGTGGCAGTTCGAACGGTCCGATTTGAGGCGTTCTTTGATCGCGTATCATCCCTACGACGGAGAACTTCTCTGGGGCGCGACAGCACGCATGACTGTGGATTTCCTGAATGTGCTGGGTTATTAGAAATGTCATCGCGAAGGATCGTTGCAAATTAATCTCCTAACGTGGAATCAAAAACTCCCCGACATGCATCGGGGAGTTCGTTTGCGAGAGAGGAACTACTCTTCGTCTTCTTCCTTCTTGCCGCGTTCCACAGAAATTTCGGGTTCTGCTTCCGTGGGAGCTGCCAAACCTTCTGCACCGGGGGCACCAACAGCCGCTTCTTCCACCTTCGGAGCGCTCGCCACTGCAACCACTGTATCGGGGTTTTCCAACACGCGGATCTTGTCAGAGACAACAACGTCTCTCACGCGGATTGCATCACCCACACGTGCGAGCTTTGCAACATCCACATCGATGCGTTCCGGCAGGTCAGCCGGGAGACATTCCACATTCAATTGCTCAAGGTTGTGAACCATCACCGCGCTGTAATCCTTCACGGCAATGGATACGCCATGGAAATGAAGGGCAACAGTAGCGCGAAGTTTTTCGGTAAGCGAAACCGCCAGAAAATCCACATGCAGCAGGCGGTTCTTGATGTAATCACGCTGTTTTTCACGCACCAACACCGGGTATTCCGTGCCATCCACATCGAGTGTCACAATGGTTGAGGATGTCAACTTCGCCAAAGCCAGCGATGCGCTATGAGCCTCCATAGAGATGTTGATTGGCTCGGTGTGCCTGCCATAGATCACCGCCGGCAGTTTGCCTTCACGGCGCATGGCTTTCACCTGCTTGCCTGCTACATCACGTTTGGTTGCCTTTAATACTACTTTATCCATCTTTACTCCTCGAACGCCTCTCACCCTGATCACAGGATTACCTTCGCTCTATGAAATAGAATTTCTGTAAACGGCACCGCGTGCCGCAATACATTCGAATTATTTTCGCCGGAATAACATGCGTCCGAGCAACAACATCAAGCCAGCGAACAGACCGCCAGTCAGCCCGGCGATCAACGCGCCGCGCGTATCGAGCACTGTGTTCACATTGCCATGCACGGTTCGGGCAAACAGGACTCCCGTCCGAGACTCGCTCACATGGACTTCCCGTCCTGCCACGAAGCCAGCCATCCCATGATGGACCTCTGCGCTTCCTGCCACGACCGCGCCTGTGTACCCGCTCACGGACATTTTCCCAGCCTGGGCATAGCCCACCCCGCTCTCACTCAAAGACACATCCTCCGCGCTCACCGCGCCCATCAGGATCGTATGACCTGTAACGTTGGTCGCGTTGACGCTGCCTGCCGCGCTATTCTGCATTTCCACTTCCTCGGCAGTGATTGTTTCCGCATCAGACTGGTGCATCCGCACCATCTCGGCGCGGACAGAACCCACATCGGAGGTGGTAATGTTCGTCACCTGTGGGGAGTCATTCTCTGGGAAATCATCGTTTTCGAGCATAGCGGGCAGGATTTTACCACATAACCACTCCAAATCCGCCATTGCAGGCAGGCGGGGTGCGCTAAAAGAATGGAGATGAGTTTTACGCAGGCTGGAAAGCCAAACCACCGCGTCACATTCCCCCTGAAGGGGATGATAAAAACACGGGGAAAAGTAAATAAAAAACTTTGTGACTTGGTGTCTCCATGGATAGGATTTTGAGCTATCTACAACCTTCGAGCGCTCCCAGCAACCCAATACCAAACGAGGCTATATTCTCTGCTGTTTCATCGCCTCTGCCACCGCATGAGACATCTCATCCTCCCGCCGGTTCAGGCGTTCGATGATATTGGAATAATCCTCGTCATTACGGTTCTGACTGAGCTTGTAATTTGCCTCAATGCGCGTCACTTCCACTTGAAATCCAACCGTCCCATTCATCTGCGTTTCAACAAAATCCTGCGGGAGGGAATCCATTCGATAACTTGTCCCGCCTTCGTGCCTTGCGATCAAGCGGGAAAGCATCGCGGAATACTCCTCCCCACTTACCACCCGCGGACTTCCATACAAATGCACCGCCTGATAATTCCATGTCGGAACGTTGACATGGCTGTACCAGGTCGGCGAAATGTATGTGTGTGGTCCCTGAAAGATGACTAACACTTCGGGATTCTTATCAAATGTCCGCCATAACGGGTTCGCTTTGGACATGTGCCCGTTCAGGAACAAACTCTCCCCCTCCTCCGTTATTTCAAACAACAAATGGCTTGCAGTCGGTTTTTCTCCGTCATAGGTCACGAGTGTGGCAAATTCGTTCTGCTTGAGAAATTCAAGTATTTTGGCACGGTCTTCTTCACGATATAGTTTGGAGATATACATAATGCTCCTTAAGAACGATAAGAGTTTATCCGGGCAATAAACAAAATCTTGTATCGAATTATAATCATTGGATGCGTTACCGACGTTTACCTAACTGGTTCATCATCATGCTGGTTGTGATCGGGCTTGTTTATCATCCACAACCCGCCCACGCTGAAGGACCATCTGCCCCAGCAAAGCAGGTCAGTGCCTACGAACTGATCATTGCAATGAACACTTTGCGAGTCTCGTTTGGACTGCCAGCTCTCATTGAAGATCCCATCATTAACGCGGTGGCACAATCAACAGCACAAACCATGGCAGCCAACAACATGTCCTGGCATATCGGCGATGTCCGCGGGCGGATCGCCGCCGCCGGCTATGGCGGAGGCGGAACCGTATGGGCGACGGAAAACTTCGCCGTGAGCAGCGGCGGCATGGGCATCGACGAGATCATGGCAGTCTGGGCAGACCCAGACCACATGCGCCCGGCTGTGGAGCCCAATTACTGCAATGTGGGAGCAGGTGTTGCCACGGTCAATGGCAAGACGTATTACATCTTGCAGGCTGCTTATGTTGGCGGGCAGGCTTGCGGAAGTTCCTCGCCAATCATATCGCTCACTTCCCAGCCCGGTGGCAGCAGTTCAGGTTTTGTGCCGCAGATCATCATCCCGGTCAAGATCGCCACGCCTGATGCCGATGGCAAAATCTACCATGTTGTTCAGGCAGGGCAATCATTATGGTCCATCGCGATCGCCTACCAGATCACCATTCAGGATATCGAAACCTGGAACAACATATCCCGCAATACGCCGCTGCAATCCAGCCAACGCCTGTTCATCCCCGACAAAAACACGGAAGGCTACGCTACACCAACTCCCAAAGGCATGGTGGTACCTTCAGCACCTGACGCCGAAGGCAGGATCATCCACGAGGTGCAACCCTATCAAGCTCTCATCACAATCGCCGAAGCGTACAAAGTTTCAGTGGATCAGATACTAGCATTGAACGGCCTCCAGGCGGATTGGCCCCTGCAGATCGGTCAGAAGCTTTTGATCTCCCCGGGTAACATCACTCCCAGCCCAACTCTGAGCGCAATTCAACGCCTCACCCCCGAAGCGGATGGTGGTTACTATCACACCGTACGAAGCGGGGAAACACTTTCACTGATCGCCAATCTCTACGAAATTCCACTTTCCGATTTGATGGCGTGGAATGGATTGGATAACACCTCGATCATCCGCCCTGACCAAAAATTACTCCTGCGCATCACCCCGCCTGCTACAGCGACGTTCACACCCGCCCCGGTTACTGCCACGCTGTCCCCGCAACCCTCCCTCACCTCGGCATCGCCAACAGTCGCTTTACTCGAAACTGTTGTAGAACCTCCATCAGGCGGATTTGACCTTGGTCTGTTCCTGGGCATCATCGTTATCGTCCTGGGCGTTGGTGGATTGCTTTGGTGGATGAAATTAAAAAAGAAACCCTAAAGTTCTACTTCAGGAAAAATCTCGCGACCCGAATGTAGATGGTTTTTAA
>CAYTDB010000056.1:0-29446 GCA_964436455.1 uncultured Anaerolinea sp.
ACTGATAACTGGTCACTGATAACTGCCAATTTGGTCAGATCAACCTCCTTGAAAGTTGCAGAAAAACTCCCCGCGTAAGATGCCGCATCTCGGAGCAGAGGCAGGCTGAAGTCCATGCCCAGATACGCTCCGCGGTGACCGCGCTCCGCCAGTTCGCGGGCAAACCATCCATTGCCGCATCCCAGGTCAAGGATGTCTTCGTCTCCTTTCAGGGTTTCGAGCACGCGCCGCACTCCCGGCTGGACACGATGACGTGTTGCAGAAAACGAGTCACCAAAGCGTGTATAGAAATCGCGGTTAAGTTCGATCAAGCGCTCGGCAACTTCGGAATTCATGTGATGGATTATAACGGTTATAGAATACCTGGGTCACAAAATATGACCGCTGTGGGTATAATCCCGCCATGCTTAAGCCGTTTGAAGTCGAAAGACTTTCAGAAGAGTTCGAAACAAAGACCCCACAGGAGATCATCAAATGGGCAGTTGACACGTTCTGGCCTCAGATCGCGATGAGTTCGTCGTTCCAGACACAGAGCGTGCCGTTGCTGCACATGGTCTCGAAGATCAACCGCAACCTGTTGATTTATTTCATTGATACCGGCTATCACTTTTGGGAGACTTCGATCTTCCGTGAGCAGCTGGCATCGGAATGGCATCTCAACGTACTGGACTTATACCGCAACTCCCGTTGGGGTGTATTCACCAGGAACAACATCCGTAAACTTCCGCTCGAAGACCCGAATCTGTGTTGTTACATTCACAAGGTAGCGCCCCTGCAAGTTGCCATGAAAGACATGCTGGCATGGATCAGCGGTATCCGCCGCAATCAGACAGCCACGCGTGCCCACGCAAAAAATCTTGAATTACAGGGAGACGGGTTATTAAAGATCAACCCGATGCTGACCTGGACAAAGGCGGATGTAAAACGATACGCGGAAGAACATAACCTGCCATCGCATCCATTACTGGAGAAAGGCTATCGCAGTGTTGGATGCGCACCCTGCACAGTGGCGATCGGAGCAGGAGAAGACGAACGCGCTGGTCGGTGGAAGGGACGCGGCAAGACTGAATGTGGTCTACACACCGATATGTTCAACCAAAGGGATTTTACGAAGTTGAAGAGCGATTTTAAGCTGGATGTTTCGGTGATGGATAGAAGGAAAGTAGAGAGGTAAGTAGCCGTTGGTTGAGCACAAGCAGTCGAAACCAGCAAGTAATAGAGAGATTTTTGGTAATGGTGGTTTCGATACGCTGCTTCGCAGCTACTCAACCACCCAGCTCATTTAATAATGATGCATCCCGAACGACGAGAACTTTGGAGAGAGACACATCTCCTAACCCCCGATAAAAAGGAACTGGCACGCACCGTGCTGGATCAAATTCGACGCGGGCGCGATGTGACGAAGACCTTGCGCAGTCATCCGCTGGAGAATGGCGGGTATCTCAACAAATCCATGCTGGTGACGATCTACAATGAAATGGTCGCGGCAGGAGAGATGGAGGAAGATCCGCGCCTGCTCGAACGCATCCGCATGAAGCCCATGCGGACTCTCTCCGGCGTGACGACGGTCACGGTTCTGACCAAGCCCTATCCCTGCCCCGGCAAATGTATCTTTTGCCCCACTGACGTCCGGATGCCCAAATCCTATTTACCTGATGAACCTGGTGCCATGCGCGCGGTGGAACACAAATTCGACCCGTACGACCAGGTCATGTCGCGCATCAACCAATTGCAATCACTGGGACATCCGACAGACAAGATCGAGTTATTGATCCTCGGCGGGACATGGTCGTCATATAGAAGAGATTATCAGGAATGGTTTATCAAACGCTGCTTTGATGCAATGAATGGAGTCAACCACGAAGGACATGAAGAGTACCAAGATTTGAAAACTGAGGGGATGGTTGTTGACCTGCCAAATGTCCATTCAGCTAATGAGACGGCAAGTCACCGCAACGTGGGATTGGTCATCGACGCGACCGGATGAAATCACACCTGATGAAATAAAGTGGCTGCGTCATTTAGGCGTTACGAAAGTACAGATGGGCGCGCAAAGTCTGGATGACCGCATCCTTGAGATGAACAAGCGCGGGCACGACGTGGAGTGTACGCGCAAGGCAGTTGCATTATTACGCGCCGCCGGGTTCAAGATCGTCCTGCACTGGATGCCCAACCTGCACGGTGCCACTCCCGAGTCAGACCGCGGCGACTTTGCCCGTTTGTGGAATGACTTCTGCCCGGACGAAATCAAAATCTACCCCAACCAACTTCTCGCGAATGCCGAGTTATATGAATACTGGCAGCGTGGAGAATTCAAACCGTATTCAACGCAAGAACTCATTGACCTGATCGCGGATATCAAGCCGACCATCCCAAGATACTGCCGAGTGAACCGCGTCATCCGCGACATTCCTTCAACGAATGTAGTGGAGGGGAATAGACGCACGAGTTTGCGACAGGATGTTCACGAAGAGATGAAACGTCGTGGAACTGTCTGTCAATGTGTGCGGTGCCGGGAAGTGAAAGGCAAGTCGGTCAAGACAGAAGCGTTGGAGTTGAACGATCTAGTTTATCAAGCAGGCACGGCTGAGGAGCATTTCATTTCGTTTGTCACACCTGACGATAAGCTGGCAGGTTTTGTGCGTTTGTCACTGCCGGGAAAGGATTCACCAGTTACAGGTATCAGCGACTTGGACGGTGCCGCATTGATCCGTGAGGTGCATGTCTACGGACAATCCCTTCCTGTTGGTGCGGAGAAGGATGGCGCGGCGCAGCATGCGGGACTCGGGACACGCTTGTTGGAAGAGGCAGAACATATTGCAAAAGAAAAGGGATTTGCACGCATGGCGGTCATCTCTGCCGTGGGCACGCGGAAATACTATCTCGGGCGCGGGTTTGAGCGGGGAGAATATTATCTGGTGAAGAAGCTCGATTGAGTTGAATCAACTGTCAGTTAGGAATGAAGCGGGAATCCAGACGATGGACCAAGGACGATAGACCACGGTCGATTGTCCTTGGTCTGCGGTCTACTATCCGCGATCCAATTCAATTAGAGTTGTGTTAATCATCCAATTGGATGCTTGACTCGCACTTCACGCGGTGTGACAATTACAGAATGGACTATAAGGATTATTACAAGACCCTGGGTGTGGACCGCAAAGCCAGCGAGGAGGATATCCGCAAGGCGTATCGCAAACTGGCAAAGCAATATCACCCGGATTACAACCCAAACAATAAAGGCGCCGAGGAAAAGTTCAAGGAGATCAACGAGGCATATGAAGTGTTGAGTGATGCAAAGAAACGCTCGCACTATGACCGGCTTGGTTCCGATTACTCACAATGGCAGCGCCGCGGCGGACCCGGCAATTTCAACTGGAACCAATACGGTGGCTTCCCTGGTGGCACACGCGTCAACATGGATGATCTCAATGACATGTTTGGCGGAGGCGGGTTCTCCGATTTCTTCCAGACCATCTTCGGCATGGGCGGCGCAAGACCCTCTGCGCGTTCGCAGCCGCAGGGTTATCAACAGGATGTTGATATCACACTTGAAGAAGCATATAAAGGAACCACCCGTCTGATCGAAAGCAGCGGCAAGCAAAAACGCGTGCGTATCCCCGGCGGCGTGCGCACCGGCTCAAAAGTGCGCGTCGCGGGGGCAGGTCCAAATGGACTCGATCTCTATCTGATCGTTCAGGTTACCGAAGATCCCCGTTTTGAACGCCGCGGCAACGAACTGCACACATCCGCCAATGTGGATATCTTCACTGCGATCCTCGGCGGTGAAGCGGATGTGGAAACCTTTGATGGGAAAATTAAACTCAATATCCCCGCCGGCACTCAGCCAGATCAGGTCTTTAGGCTTGCCGGGCGCGGCATGCCGCACGTGCGTGATCCCAAGGACAAGGGTGATCTCTTCGTAAAAATTAAGGTACAAATCCCCAAGTATCTATCGTCCAAGCAAAGGGAACTTCTCGAAGAAGCTTCCAAGATCAAGTTTTAGGAGTAAGGTAAATGAAACGTGTTCTACCCGCTATTTTGATTTTGACTCTCGCAGTGCTGGCTTGCCAGCTTCCGGGAATCACGCCTCTTTCCGCGCCGGAAACTGATTCACAGGTCCCCACATTCTCCGCCCCACAGCCTAGTGCTGTCAACCCAGTAATCCTGGATGGATCCCTCACTTTACTGTATCAACAGGTCATTCCCGGCGTTGTTGCCATACGCACCGAGACGGGACAGGGTTCGGGCTTTGTCTATGACACTGACGGGCATGTCATCACGAACCAGCATGTTATCGATGGTGCAAGCACTGTGGAAATCGCGTTCGCATCCGGCTTCAAGGCATACGGCACAGTCCTCGGTTCAGACTCTGATGCGGACATTGCCGTCATCAAAGTGGACGCGCCAAAAGAGGAACTCTACCCGTTATCCATCGGCGACTCGAACACACTGAGTGTCGGCCAGACCGTGGTTGCGATCGGTAATCCGTTCGGCTTGAGCGGCACAATGACACTGGGCATCGTCTCCGGGCTTGGACGCACACAACCTTCCTCACAAGCGTCTGGTGGCGGCGGTTTTTTCAGCACAGCCGATATCATCCAAACCGATGCGGCGATCAACCCGGGCAACTCGGGCGGTCCGTTGTTCAACCTGAATGGCGAAGTGGTCGGCATTAACCAGTCCATCCGCACCACCAGTTTCAATGAAATGACGGGCAACGCTGTTAATTCCGGTGTTGGATTCTCGGTCTCGATCAATCTTGTGAAGAAGATCGTGCCTGTTCTCATCCGTGATGGGAAGTATGAGTATCCTTACATTGGCATAACCTCCTCAAGCGACCTGAGCCTGAGCGAGATCGAAGCCCTTGGGTTGGAAACTTATAATGGCGCTTATGTCTTCACCGTAACTGAAGCTGGTCCTGCTGAACAGGCTGGTATCAAAGGGGGCGATACCCCCACCAGAATCCAGGGCTTGAATGCAGGTGGCGACCTGATCATTGCGTTCGATGGTACCCCTATTACAACCTTCGATGAATTACTGAGCTATCTCATCACGACCAAATCCCCCGGAGATACAGTTGTCCTGACTGTTCTGCGCAATGGTGAGAAAGTCGACATTACCGTAACTTTGGGTGCGAGACCCAAGTAACCAGAAATTCGATCCATCCATAAAGAAGCCTCGGATGGCATGACCGCCATCCGAGGCTTTTACCCAAAACGTTCTTCCTTCCAAACATCCGCTCGGTTGTGATACCCAGCCTGCTCCCAGAAGCCACGCCGGTCACGCGACATGAACTCAAGAGATCGCAACCACTTGGCACCTTTCCAAAAATACGGTGTCTCCATATCCTCACTCCCTGGAATAAATCCCACCACCCCGCGCAAAGGATAGCCGTGATCTGGTGTGAGAGGTTCACCGTTGAAATGAGTGGCGAGCAGGAAGTTTTCCTGCAACACAACATCCAGCGGCAGGTTGACCGTAAATCCATACTCGGCGTGCTGCAGTACGTGGGTGGCGGTCGGCTTGATCTTGACCAGTTCATTCTCCACCATCGCTTTGACAGAGACGCCCTCCCAGACTGTATCGAACTTGCTCCAGCGCGTCACACAATGGATATCCATTTGGATCCTTGCACGAGGCAGTTGATTGAACTCATCCCACGTCCAGGTCTTTTCCTGCTCCACCTCACCCCATATGCGGAAATCCCATGTGGCAGGATTGAAATGCGGAACAGGTCCGTAATGCAGAACCGGAAATTTGAGCGTCAGTGATTGTCCAGGAGGCAGGCGTCCCTCACTACGGATAAGATCTTCCTGCCTACGGCGGTCTGGTCCTTCAAATGGTGAAAACATGAGCTACTCCTCGTCAAAATTATATCAAGTACAACATTGATAAGACACTACGATACTCATAAATGTTACTAAAAATATCTTATCAATCCATTAAGAGATCATAATCACAGGTACAAAAGAACCACAAAATTCCCGTCCTCTGATTAGACCACAGGAGCAGGACGGTTTATAATACAATCCTACTGTAACCTTTTCCATCATGAAACTTGGTAACTTTTTGCATCAAACACATGTCTTGTATTATAGAAGCAGCCTTCGAGGTGACCTGTCATGACAGATGATGGGGTCACACTTCTAAAGGCTGCGCAAAAATTGGATGAAGAGGCTCTCACAGCAATCTTCGACTCTTTTGCGCCTGCTATCTATAAGTACGCGTTGAGATTGTGTCATGATCCAATCGAAGCGGACAACATCGTGGGTGATGTGTTCTCACAATTGCTGGAACAATTCGCTGGAGGAAAGGGTCCCCGCACAAACCTTCGCTCTTATTTGTACCAGACGGCTTACCATCTGGTCGTGGACCGCTCACGCGCTAACAAGCACACTGCGCCGCTGGAGGTCGCGATCAATGTACAAGAGAAGGAACGAACAGTTCCCACTGCGACCCAGATCGAGGAACGTGTCTTGATGGAGGCATTGGTCTCCGCCATGAACTCCGAATTGACGGATGATCAACGCCACGTCATTATCCTGCGTTTTTTGGAAGACTTCAGCCTGAAGGAAACAGCACAAATCATAGGCAAGGAGGTCAATAACATAAAGGTCATCCAAAACCGCGGAATCGCCAAACTGAGAAAAGCTCTGGAGCATCAACTTGGCGAAGATGATGAGGAATAGGTAATATCATGAAAAACAAGATGAGCGACCAGGACGTTCTTAATCTTCTATCAAATTTGAAGAACGCTGAAAATAATTATCCGTCAGATATGATAAAGTCGCGTCGTGATTCGTATATCATGCAGGCAGCGGCCATGATGGCTTTAGCAGGCGCGGGAGGGAACGGAGCTACAGAAGCAGGAGTTAACCAGGCAACGATCGCAAATGGTACGGCAAGCAGTTTGGTTACAGGCAAATTTTTGGAAGTTGCCCTTATTGTGGCATTGGTGATTGAGGCGGGAGTTACAGCCTATATTTATCGAGACAAGATAGCTGATTTTATTAACTCAACGATTTCTCCAAAGGTGGAAACTGTTGCAAGCCCACCGGCTGGTTATTCACCGGATGCTGTGGCAGGCGAAGAAGCCTCTACAGAAGCACCGGATGTAACCGAAACCGTCACCGGTACAGAAACACCGGTGCCATCCGGTACAATTCTCCCTTTAGCCGGGAACAATGACGGCAATGGTGGACAAGATGTCCAACAAGTCGAATCAACCCCCGATCCCAATGAAAACCCTGGGTTACATCTTGGACAAACCAAACAGCCAACTGATGATTCTGACAAAGACAAACAAGACAACAACTCTCAGACCAAGAACAAGGATTGATCTCTGCATCTGAACAGTCAAAAGCGGAGGGCTTCAGTGCCTTCCGCTTTTATATTTCACTAACAATCCCATGCTACACTTGTCCGGTTCTAAATAAAATTCAGCTGGAAGAAGTATATACTACCCACGGTCACATACCTGCCCGGGTGGGCGGTGTCAGGGAATTTCGCTTTCCCATTTCCGAAAAAGCGCAATTTGTGACCGAACTGGGTATAATTTTGCCCCGAAAGGTAGAGAATGCTAAAGAACTTCGTAAAATTCTTTGGGGGTGACCCCAATAAAAAGGTCATTGAACAATTAAGTGAAGTTGTCAAGGAGATCAACGGGCTGGAGCCGCAATTCGAGGCTTTGAGCGATGATGAACTCCGTTCCAAAACGGATGAGTTTCGGACACAGGTTCAGGAGACGCTTGGGAATGTGGAAGGCTTATCGGAACAGGAGCAGTTCGAGGCGGAGCAGGAAGCGTTGAACGACATCCTGCCGGAGGCGTTTGCCGTGGTCCGCGAAGCATCCAAACGGACACTTGGTCAGCGCCACTATGATGTCCAAATGATCGGCGGCATCATCCTGCACCGCGGCTCGATCGCCGAGATGCGGACGGGCGAAGGCAAAACGCTCGTTGCCACCCTTCCCATTTATCTCAATTCACTTTTGGGAAGGGGCATCCACCTCATCACGGTCAACGATTATCTAGCACGGCGTGATGCGCGCTGGATGGCACCGATCTTCAACTTCCTTGGGCTGTCTGTTGGTGTTCTGCAAATGGCGGCGGTGACCGAGAATGGCAAGAAGGCGTTCATCGTTGATTTCGAGCGCGAATCACCGCATGAGGATCAGCAAAACCTGCGCATGGTGAACCGCGTCGAAGCCTACGCGGCAGATGTCACATACGGGACAAACTCAGAGTTCGGCTTTGATTACCTGCGCGACAACATGACCATGCGCCTGGAAGACCGGGTACAACGCGGACATCACTACGCCATCATAGACGAAGTGGACAACGTGCTGATCGATGAAGCACGAACTCCGCTCATCATTTCAGGTCCTGCTTCCGGCGATCTGGAGTGGTATGGCAAGATGGCACAGGTGGTGAAACAGCTCAAGCCCGAAGATTATGAAGTGAACGAGAAGGATCGTACTGTCTCCATCACAGAGATCGGTCTGGCACGTGTGGAACAAATGCTCGGTCAAAACCTGATGGATCCGGAGCGCCCTGAGGATGTCACACCGGAGCAGGCACGTTTGCGCGGTCATCTCGAGCAGGCTTTACGGGCACAATATCTTTTCCACCGCAATAAGGAATATCTTGTGCAGGCGGGCAAGGTCGTGATCGTGGACGACTTTACCGGACGCCTGATGCCCGGACGCAGATGGAGCGACGGACTGCATCAGGCAGTGGAAGCAAAAGAGGGCGTGAAGGTCGAACCGGAAAACGTCACGTACGCGACCGTTACGATCCAGAATTACTTCCGCATGTACAAGAAACTTTCCGGCATGACCGGTACCGCCCTCACGGAAGCGGAAGAATTCGACAAGATCTATAAACTCGAAGTGGCGCCCATTCCGCCCAACCTCGAGTATCAGGCGTTCGGCAAGGATGCACTGTTGGTCGAGATCCACACGAAGGATGAAGAAGGGTACGCATACTCGTATTTCGCCAAACGTGATGAAGCCGAGAAACAACCCCTCTTCTATCGCCGCAAGGACTACCCGGATGTGATCTATCGCACCGTGGAGGCAAAACTGCGTTCCCTCGTCACAGAGATCGTACGCGAGCATGTGCGCGGACGTCCGCTTTTGATCGGTACAACATCGGTTGAATCTTCCGAACTACTTTCGCTTCGACTCAAGGCGGAACCTGTCCGCCGTTTACTGCAAGCTGCCCTTGTCCGACGCATTTGGATGGATGCGAACAATCGCGAAGAGGATGGGCGCCTCATCCCTGAACTGGCACAGTTTAATACACCACTCGAAAACATCTCGCCCGATGGATTGCGCAAATTCATTCAACCATTCGGCGCGAGCACCATCAGCCTCGAAGACCCATCCAACCTCCCCACTGTCCTCGATGTTCTGCGGCTGGAGGAAAGGGATGTGGAACGGCTCAAGAAAGTGTTGCAGGGCGGTGTGCCACATCAGGTGCTCAATGCCCGCAAGCACACGGAAGAATCGCAGATCATTGCCGACGCAGGTTCGTTCGGCTCCGTGACCATCGCCACCAATATGGCAGGGCGCGGTGTGGACATCAAACTCGGTGGAGAACTTGCCGAAGAAGTCATCACGGCAGTCAATCGAGTACTCGGTAAAAATGGGTACGAAAATCCATTTGACATGACACATGAGGAACGCCGCGCCGCATTGAAGCAGATTATCCCATCCGATCAAGGCATCTACGCGGCGGAGGTCAATCTTTTCCTGCAATACTTCACAGACATGGAACGCGTCAAGGAACTGGGCGGCTTGCATGTCATCGGTTCGGAACGCCATGAAGCGCGGCGCATTGACAACCAGTTGCGTGGTCGCGCCGCACGTCAAGGCGACCCTGGCTCGTCACGTTTCTACCTCTCACTTGAAGATGACCTCATGCGCCTGTTCGGCGGCGACAGGGTCAACACTTTGATGCAAACCCTCAAGGTGGACGACTCGCTTCCGCTTGAAGTCCGTATCGTTGCCAATATCATCGAGAGTTCACAGCATCGTGTGGAAGGCGCGAACTTTGATGTCCGCAAGCATTTGCTCGAATACGATGATGTGCTCAATAAACAGCGCGGGCAGATCTACGGTCAGCGCGACCGTATCTTCGTCAAGGAAGATTTGAGCGAAGATGTCTCTGCCATGCTGGAAGCCGAGATCAAACAGCGCGTACAAACAGGATTAACTGACGAAGAGGGACCCTGGAAACTGATCGCATGGCTTGAACAGGTTCAGCCGCCGTTCATGTCTGGCTCACGCCTCTTTCCCAGCTTTGGCTTGGCTCTGTTGCTAAAAGAAGTTTCCAACTCTGATGCTTCGACAGGCTCGGCACAAGCTTTCTCCGAATCGCTCCTCGAACTTATCACCCGCGCCATTGAGGCGGAGAACGCACATCACCTGAATGCCATCGAAACCTTGATCGACCGCACGGAGGAAGCCTTCGAGACACAGGTCGCATCCCGCATGGATTCGCTCGACGCCTTCTTCGACGGTCTGCGTGACCGCGAAGACGCGCCGCGACCGCAAAAGATGCTGGAGGAGATCAACTCACTGTCAGGAATGCAGGTCCGCTTGAACGGCGAACAGTTGCGCATGCTTGAGGAAGATCCGCCCCAGGCAAAGGAACTCATCGGCAACCACATCAAAGGACAATTGACCGGTTTGTATGCTTCACGCCTGATCGCTTCGGTGGCGAACCGCGTGGGAGAGTCACTTGGCGATAAATTTGAATTCAAGGGCTGGGATGATGCAGCAGATATGATCCAGGAACTGGCAGGCAACGCGCTTGAACGACGAAGGGAATTCCTGATCGGTGAGAACGGTCAGATCAAACGCGACATCCAGAACTTGATGCCCAAAGAACTGCATGACACATCCAAACTTCAACTGCTCATCACCCTCTCACAGGGTGCAAGGACAGTCTTCAACCAGAGGACACACCGTCAGGAAAAACAGTTGTTCAATCGCTTCAGTTTTATCTTCCTCATTGCGCAATTACTGGAGGGTCAGGAAGCGGAAGGGCTTACAGAAGATATATTGACCCACCTCGAGGAGGCAGAGGATGCGCTCGTCTTTGCAATAGGTCAGTCTGAATATTCGCGGCTCTCATCAAATGCCATACGGCTGGCAGATTTCGGCGAAGCAGCGAAAAAAGCTTTCGGTGAGGAGAGACTGAACGAGCCTGTGGCAGGCATCGGCGATTCTGACCGGGAAGCATTGGTTGAATCCATCGGCAGATACGTATTGAACGAGTCCCATCGCCGCCTGTTGCTGAGTGCCACATCTGAACTGTGGGTGGATTACCTGACACGCATCGAAGCCTTAAGAGTTTCGATAGGCTTGGAGGCTTACGCCCAACGTGACCCACTGGTACAATATAAGGCGAAAGCGTCGGAAATGTTCGCCCAACTGGTGGAAGATATTCGCGGACTGGTTGTGAGCCGAGCGTTCACCCTCCAAAGAAGACCTGTTGAGATCACTCCCGTTGAAACTGCCGAACAGCCTCAACCATCACAGGCGCAACCCAATACACAGACATCCAGCGGCAAAAAGAAAAGACGCAGACGGAACTGACCTTTTATTGATATGAACGGACGAGTCACTGCATCTCTCAACACGTACCGTGCCCTCCCAAAGGTGGAATTACACCGCCATTTGGAGGGTTCGTTGCGTTTGGACACAATGGTGGAAATTGCGAAACAGCATGGCATTGTCGTCCCTGATGACGTATTGCGGTTGAGTACGCTCGTTCAAGTACAGGAACAGGACAAGTTCACCTTTCAGAACTTCCTTTCAAAATTCAATACCCTGCGGTTGTTCTACCGCTCGCCGGATGCGATCCACCGCATCACGCGTGAAGCCATTGAGGACGCGGCGAGGGACAATGTGAAGTATCTTGAGCTGCGTTTCACACCGGTTGCGTTGAGCCGTGCGGAACGCTTCCCCCTCCACGATGTGATCAACTGGGTGGTTGATAGCTCGAGGGAAGCTGCCAGCAAATACAACGTCAATGTCAAGTTGATCGCTTCGGTCAACCGGCATGAGAGCGCAGATATCGCCGAACAAGTGGCATGGCTGGCGGCGGATCATATCGCAGACGGTATCGTTGGGCTCGACCTGGCGGGCAATGAAGCAGAATTCCCGTCAAAACCCTTTTATGGAATTTTCAAGGAAGCCAAACAGGCGGGTTTGCACGTCACCATCCACGCGGGGGAATGGGGACCCGCCAAGCATATCAAAGAGGCACTCGAAGAACTCGGAGCCGAACGCATTGGTCATGGTGTGCGTGTACTGGAAGATGAAGACATCGCTGCAATGGCATGCGAAAGAAAGACCGCCTTTGAAGTTTGCATTACAAGCAATTACCAGTCGGGTGTAGTCGAAACGCTTGAGGCACATCCGGTTCTCAGGATGTTCGAGAACGGCATCAATATCACGATCAACACCGACGATCCAAGCATCTCTCGCATTACATTGAGCAATGAATATTACAACGCCTGTGATGCCCTCCAAATGCCGCAATTCACGCTCAAGGAACGCATCGTGGCTGCGGCACTGGCAGGCTTTTTGCCGGACAACGAAAAAGAAAAACTCGTTTCACAACTCAAACAAGATCTGAAACTATAAACAGCACCACACAGGCAAGGATAGCAAAGGCGCTCCTTTATGTCTTTCGCAATGTATGTGGTGTGAGGGTAGGTTGCGCTTTGAGCGTGACCTACGAAATTCTCATCACCAAAGGAGTATCCTATGAATGATTTCTTCAAAGCTCGTGACATACTAAAAGTCGGGGATAAGGAATACACGATCTACCGACTCGACGCGCTGGAAAAAGCGGGTTTGACTCAATTGAAGCGGCTTCCATTTTCGATCCGGATCGTGCTCGAGGCGGCTCTGCGTCAATGCAATGACAAGGAGATCACCCAGGAAGATGTAAAGAACATCGCGGCATGGACCGCCAAAGGTACCCGTCCCGGCATTCCCCTGCTCCCCGCCCGCGTTGTGATGCAGGATTTCACCGGCGTCCCCGCAGTGGTCGACCTCGCAGCCATGCGCACCGCGGTGGCGCGTCTCGGCGGCGATCCGAAAAAGATCAATCCGCTCGTGCCCGTGGATCTGGTCATTGACCATTCCGTTCAAGTGGATTTCTTCGCCACAGCCGACGCCCTCAACCGCAACACCGAAATGGAATTCCTGCGCAACAAGGAACGTTACGAGTTCCTCAAATGGGGGCAGCAGGCATTCAGTAACTTCCGCGTCGTCCCGCCGATGACCGGTATCGTGCATCAGGTCAATCTTGAGTATCTTGCCGATGTTGTCATGACCAAAAAAGACGGAGGCGACACACTTGCCTTCCCCGACACGCTTGTCGGCACCGACTCGCACACCACCATGATCAACGGTCTTGGCGTGGTTGGCTGGGGCGTGGGCGGTATCGAAGCCGAGGCTGTGATGCTTGGTCAGCCCATGGACATGCTCCTGCCTGATGTGATCGGTTTCAAACTCTATGGCAAACTGCGCGATGGCGTCACTGCCACTGACCTGGTTCTCACGGTCACGCAGATGCTGCGCAAGAAGGGCGTTGTCGATAAATTCATCGAATTTTATGGCGAGGGTCTCGACAGCATGTCACTCACTGATCGTGCCACGATTGCCAATATGGCTCCCGAATACGGCGCCACGATGGGCTACTTCCCTGTGGATGCGGAAACGCTCAGCTACATGAAGCTCACCGGTCGCTCACAGGAAGTCATTGACCGCACCGAAGCCTATATGAAAGCACAGGGACTCTTCCGCGACGCGAACACGCCAGATCCTGAATTCACCGATACGCTCGAACTGGACCTTGGGTCTGTTGTTCCGTCATTAGCCGGACCCAAACGCCCGCAGGATCGCGTCCCAATGTCTGAGCTGAAAGAGACTTTCCAAAGAGCGCTCACTACTCCAGTCAAGGAACGTGGATTCGAACTCAAACCCGAAGCCGTGAATACCGAAGCAACATTCGGCACAAACGGCGGTTCGATGAAGATGAAGCACGGCGCGGTCGTCATCGCTGCGATCACATCCTGCACGAATACATCCAACCCATCTGTGATGGTCGGCGCGGGCCTACTCGCAAAGAAAGCGCTCGAAAAGGGACTGAACGTCAAACCGTACGTTAAGACATCGCTTGCTCCTGGTTCGCGCGTTGTAACAGAATACCTCAAGCAAGCCAATCTCATTGATCCGCTTGCGCAGCTCGGATTCAACGTTGTCGGCTATGGCTGCACCACCTGTATCGGCAACTCAGGTCCACTTCCAGGAGAGGTTGCGAAGGCAGTGACGGGAAATGATCTCGTTGCCGCGGCAGTCCTTTCGGGGAACCGCAATTTCGAAGGACGCGTCCATCCTTTGGTCAAAGCGAACTTCCTGGCATCCCCTCCGCTGGTTGTTGCCTATGCGCTAGCCGGGACAGTTGACATCAACCTCGATACAGAGCCGCTCGGCGAAGGGACGGATGGTCCTGTCTACCTCAAGGATATTTGGCCCACACAGCAGGAAATCTCAGAAACGATTGCCTCCAGCCTGGAAGTGAAGATGTTCCAGGAGCGCTATGCAAGCGTGTTCGAAGGGTCCGACGCGTGGAAGGAAATAAAGGTCTCCGGCGGCGACATCTACGAATGGGATGAGTCATCCACCTACATTCATCATCCGCCCTACTTCCAGGAATTGACATTGGATGTTGACTCAGTAAAAGATATCAAGTCTGCTCGTGTGCTTGGCATGTTCCGCGACTCGATCACCACTGACCACATCTCCCCTGCCGGTAACATCGCCACAGACAGCCCCGCTGGAAAATATTTACAGGAACGCGATGTAGCTCCTCAGTATTTCAACTCATATGGCTCCCGCCGCGGCAATGACCTTGTGATGGCGCGCGGCACGTTCGCAAATATCCGTTTGAAGAACCTGCTCGTCGAACCGAAAGAAGGCAACTGGACCAAACATCTTCCATCCGGTGAGGTCATGTCCATGTATGATGGAGCGATGAAGTATCAGAGCGAAGGCGTGCCCAGCATTATCCTTGCGGGCAAAGAATACGGCACCGGTTCCAGCCGTGACTGGGCCGCAAAGGGTCCGCTTCTGCAAGGCGTGAAAGCCGTGATCGCTGAATCCTTTGAACGCATCCACCGCTCGAATCTGGTCGGCATGGGCATCCTGCCGTTGAAATTCATGGACGGTCAGAATGCCGAGTCGCTTGGCTTGAAAGGCGATGAAGTATTTGATATTACCGGCTTGAGCGACAAGATGGCTCCCAAGTCTGTCTTGAACATCAAGGCGACCCAGGCTGATGGCTCGGTGGTTGAATTCCAAGCCACCGCTTTGTTGAACACCGATGTGGAAGTTAATTACTACCGCAATGGTGGTATCCTTCATACGGTGTTGAGGAATCTGGTGAAATAAGTCCGTCTGAAAATAGCCCCAATGGATAGCAACGAAACCCGTGGATGCGGGTTTCGTTTTTTGTACGCCAATTTTACTGGTAAAGGAATACAAATGAATATCTACCTGCTCGTTCTACGCCTGGTTCACATCTTCGCCGGGATCATTTGGGGAGGCGGCGCGTTGATCATGGAATTCTTTATTGGTCGTTCAGTTGCCGCCACCGGTGAATCAGGAAAAGAGTTCACACAATACTTGATGGCAAAACTCCGCATGCACCATTTCATGACAGTCATGGCAGTATCCACAGTAGTGGCAGGTGTTCTGCTCTATTGGCATGACTCGGACGGTTTCTCATCTGCATGGGTGAGTTCCAGCACCGGCATTGGTTTTGGCATCGGAGCGGTATTTGGTCTGATCGCCTTCGTATTCGGCGCGATCTTTGGAGCCAGCAATGCCAAACTGGCAGAGGTTGGATCGCAAATACAAGACAAGCCTACCACCGAACAACTCGCACAGATACAGGCAATCCAAAAACGGATCAATACCGTCTCCCCCATTCATACCTACAGCATGATCCTTGCCATGATATTCATGGCAACTGCACGATATTTTGTCTTCTAAACAGACAGGCTCCCAATCGGGAGCCTGTCTTCATTTTTAGTGCCGTACAAGTGAAATTCATGTTTTTTGTGCAGGATTTTTTTGCTAACCGCGGAGACACAGAGTCACGGAGTTTTTTTAATTCCCAGTGTCTTCGTGTCTCAGTGGTTCAAGCCTTTGTGGTTTTGGCTTGTCTGAGTTAGGGTTTTCTAAATCCTTGAGAAGAACTCATCCTGTAATCGTTTCGTTTCCGTATCCTCCTTGATGGCGCGGAGAACCTTTGCATAGGCACGCGCACGCGCATTCAGCCAGTTATTTCCCTTCTCAGCCGTGGCAGGGATTCCATCCCCGCAGTAGTGACTTGGGAAATCTGCATACCACCAAACGCCCAGGTCCACGCCCAGGTCGCGCAAATGTTGTAACCGTCCAAGCGGCATCCCTTCGCCATCGCTGGGCATGGTGTCACTCCGCACCAGGTCAGGATGGATCGTAAGGATGGCACTTGTCTCTTTTTCACCAGCGTGACCATCCACAGTGGTCTCCCACTGCGCCTTGATCATCGCTTCATCTTCCTCGCTGAAATCTGGTGTCACCACATAGACCACATAATCCCTCGGGCTTGCCAGTTGGATCTGCGTGAAATAATGCATGAGGTAATCGTTCCCGCCGTGTGCGTTGACGATGACGATCTTCTTGAGTCCGTTGCGGGTGATTTCGCGGCAGACGTTCTCAAGCAACTTGATCGTCAATTCGGGTTCGATGCCGATACATCCTGGATAATGACGCGCTTCCAATATTTGGGTGAAGATGTAATCGGGGAAAACGATGGCGGGTTCCAAAGCCGCGATGCGGTTGCACAACTCCCGCCCGATGAGCATATCGGTGGCTAAGGGGAGATGATGCCCATGACGCTCGATGCAGGACAAGGGTAGAAGGCATACGCCTTCCGCTTTTTGAACCGCCTCGGGGAAGAGGTCGCTTGTTAATTCATCCCAACGCATGTTCGAAACCTCCTTGAAAAAAATTCGAGCAAACTATCTCTTACTGCGTTCGCTCAGGAACAATGATCCCAACAGAATAACGATCATGAGTAAAGTCACTGCAAGTATGAGTATCGAGGGCATCCACCCGCCCAGAAAACTGGAGACAAACCCCAGTATGATCAAGATTGCAAGAAAAGCCATTGGACGGAAGTGTCTTATCACCCATGTGGTCGCATCGTTTACCTTGTTCATCTCGTACAGAGCCCAACCCATGCCTGACAGGCTGAGCCCAACCAGGATGGTCAGGATCACCCAGCCGTTGCCAGGCAGATCCACGATAAAGATACCGCAGGTCGTCTCCCGGTTTGGAAACGGATAAGCGGAAAACATCAGTGCCTTGGCGAAGATGAAATTCCCCAGGTCAATATTCCCGGGACCCACACTCCAATTAAGTTTTTTCGATTCACCGGGTGCAAGTTCCAGGCTCTCCTGGAATTCCTGTATCACCATGGAGGTGCTGATCTCTGTTTTTATGACCGGGCTGATCAAATTGTCTGTGGTGTTGGACACTTTTAGCGAGACCGAATTTGTCTCATCACGCGTCATGAGAACGGGACAGCTGAATCCATCAAGCCCCATATCGGCAAGACGACTGAAACCATAGAAAGCGGCTTCAAAATCCGCCCAAGTAGAAACAACAACGAGATACAGCCCTATAATCACGCCAACTACATAGGACAGGGATATAAGTGGAGAAATTCTTTTATTCATTGATGATTTGCCTCTTATCTAAAGGTAATTGTAGTCGTATTCCATCCCTCTGAAACGCCTCTTCAGGAGTATTATCGCATTAAATCCAACAGACCGGATGGATATAAAGTGGATTTTCCCTCCACAAAATCACTAATTTTTTTCCAGACAGCTTTGAGGGACTCTCCACCATCCGCCTCATTCCCTTCGACCTCAGACTGCTCATACAACCCAGACTCTTCCAACACCCCATCATAGACCTGCACGATCTCGTGACCCGGCGAGCCATTGAACACAAAGATATTTTCCAACGTACCGAGATATTTCAAATCACGGACCTCCGCCCCGATCTCCTCCATCAGCTCACGATGGATGGTTTCTTCGCTGGTTTCTCCAAATTCGATCGCACCTCCCAACGGACGGTAGAAGGTCTGTTCTTTAACCGGATCGTATCCTGCCGCCACAAGGATGTGGTCGTTATTGCGAAAAATGCAAATGGCAAGCGGGCGGATTTTGTTCTTCTTCATGTTCTCTCAAAAGTGTAGGTCGGATTGGCAATCCGACCTACACGCTACAACGAAATCAACTCAGGCTGTTTACGAGGATGCACTTCCGCAAGCCTCGCCTGCATGGACCATGGTCCCGTCCAGGTGACGGTGACGGGCAGGAGCTTTCCGCGCAGGTCTTCCTCTGTCTCAACAAAAACGAGTTTGTTGGTAGGTGTGCGTCCCTTCCAGCGGTTCTTCACCTTCTCTTCGAACAACACCTCGACCGTTTCACCGAGAAGTTTTTGATTGATTTCGCCAACGACCTGTTCCTGCAATTCCTCCAACATGCGGAAGCGGCGCATCTTTTCTTTATCAGTCACATTGTCTTCCATGCGGCGCGTGGCGACGGTCCCTTCACGGACGGAGTAACGGGCTAAATGGGCGACATCCAGCTTCAGGTCCGATAAGACGCGGTGGGTTTCCATGAATTGCTCCTCGGTCTCGCCGGGGAATCCAACGATGATATCCGTCGCGATGGAGCAATTTGGAATCCGTTCGCGGATCTTTGCCACGAGGTCACGGAAGTCCTGCTGGGTATATCCGCGTTTCATGCTGGCAAGCACTTCGTCATCACCCGCCTGAATGGGAAGTTCGATATGTGGCATCACGCGCGGAAGTTCGGCAACAGCTTGGATGAGGTCATCATCGAAGTAGTTCGGATGAGAGGTCAGGAAACGGATACGCTCAATGCCTTCGACATCATGGAGGAGGCGCAGAAGCGCGGCGAGATTGGGCCCATCGGGAATATCCTTGCCGTAACGGTCCACGATCTGCCCGAGCAGCGTGATCTCCTTGACACCCTGCTTTGCCAGCGAACGGACTTCGCTCACAATATCGCCAACGGGACGAGATCGCTCGACACCACGTTTGTAGGGGATGATGCAAAATGTGCAGGCATGGGAACACCCATAGACAATAGGCACATGCACGCTGACGGCTTTACCCTGGTCGGCAACCGGCAACTTGAGTTCTTCATCCATCATGAGGAAGCGGCGCGTGGTTTCGGCATCTTCCATGGACTGGATCTCGCCCTGTGTGAGATGCGAGATAAGTGGACCCGGATCGGATGGAGGCGAGAACACATCCACGTATGGGAGTTTCGCCTTGAGTTTCTCCGCCCCGCGCACGCCAACAAGACAACCCATCAGGTTGATGGTCAAGTTGGGATTCTTGTCTTTGAGTTTCTTGAATGAACTGACGCGTCCCAACGCCTTGTCTTCGGCAGATTGCCGCACAACACAAGTATTTAGAACGATAACATCCGCTTCTTCGGGGGAATCGGTAAAGGTGTACCCCAGATGCTCAAGCGACGAACCAACCCGCTGTGAGTCGGCTACATTCATTTGGCATCCTTCGGTCCAGATATGGTATTTCTTTTCCATAGAGCGGGAATTATACCAAGAGCAGTCGGATTTCATAAATCGATTCTCTTTTCCTTTATGGTAAAATGACGTCCGCTTTCCAAGTAAATTGGAGCATCGGGAGGGATGGCCGAGCGGCTGAAGGCGCATGTCTTGAAAACATGTTTGGGTCACACCAACGTGGGTTCGAATCCCAACCTTCCAGACTGACGTCATAGAAAGTGAATTTCTACGATGTCTACCAAAAACATAAAATTGGACACTGAGATGATTGTCCAAGATTATTTACCAATATGGATTAATGCATTCATAGTGGATCGTAAAGCAAGGGGACTAACTAATAACACTCTCCTGTACTACCAAAGAAAATTGAAACAGTTCAATGAATATGCAGAATCACAGGCTGTTACACGCATATCACAATTAGATGCAACTACCATTCGTCAATTCCTCTTATGGATGGAAGACACTGGTCATAATCCTGGTGGAGTCAGGACATCCTATAGAGCCTTACGTTCGTTTCTTCACTGGTATGAAGAAGAGACTGACGAAACAACCATGATTCATAAAGTAAAGGCTCCAAAAGTCCCTGTGGATCCACTTGAAGGGGTAACTTTGGAGACTGTCATGAAAATGGTTGAAGTTTGCAACAGTGGATCCTTCACAGATGATAGAGATGCGACCATATTATTAGCCTTGTTTGATACTGGCTGTAGGGCAAGGGAGTTACTCAGTATTCAATTGGCTGACGTAAATCAAATGCTTGGAGATGTATTGATACGATCAGGCAAGGGGAGAAAGCCTAGAACTGTATATTTTGGCAAGGCGACCAGAAAGGCATTGAGACGATATCTGCAACACAGGGCAGATGACAATCCAGCTCTATTTATCACAATAGGGGACAATAGTCGCCTTAGTTACAGTGGTTTACGAGAGGCAGTTGGGAGGCGAGCGAAACTGGCTGGCATGGCAAAACAACCATCACTCCACTCTTTTAGAAGAGGATTTGCTATTACCATGTTACGTTCCAAAACTGACCTCTATACACTGGCCAGATTGATGGGGCACACAGATATTACTGTACTAAAATATTACCTGAAACTTACTGACGTTGATACGGCAGAAGCACACAGGAGAGCAAGTCCAGTTGACAATTCCCTAAATTGAATCTATCAAATTGCAGGATCCATACAATTGAGCCTTCCTAATCCGAAGGCTCTTTATATCGTATAATCGGCAAATAAGAACATAACAACAGTTAAGCATTTGGATTCTAAATAATGCGACACTCATGAAAAAGACAAAATCTAAAGTTGCTGTCGAAACTAAACCAATAGTGCAAGAAAAGGGTGTAACTTCTATCGAGAATTTACCTTACCCAATCATACACTATCCAAATTGGTATGGTCATTTTATATGTTTCCAGTTAGAAAAAGACCAGCCATTATATTTTTGTTCATGCACAAAAAATGCAATAGAAAATTATTTTACAATACATGAAAAGCACTTCAACATTTACAAGTCAATAATTACAGCATTTGAGGGCGCAGGGTCAAAACCTGATTTCCCAAAAGCATTATTAACTGAATTAAGAAGAAAAAAGACAAAGACGGCAAAGGATTTTCTTGAGAATATTAAATATGCAAAATCTATATGCCATGAGTGCAACGGCAAATTGCCCACCTTTCGATATTCTGGGGGTTATGGGTCTACGTTTGAACAAAATTATGGGTGGTATTTATACAAACAGGCGTATGAATATGGAGTCAACAGTATAGGGAATATAAAACTAGCTGATTCCTGTCCCCAGGAAATAAGGGATCTGGTCACAATAACAGATGACGAACTTGAGTTGATTGAAATGGAGTATCAGGAACTTCGTAAAGTTAACGAATATAAAGCAAGGAATTATATTTATAAAGCACATCAACCACTAAGAAAGCAACAAAAAAGAATAATGAACTATATTGAAAATATTGTTAGAGACAAATTTGGGCATAAAAAAATTGGCGAAGCTTGGATTAATGAAACGATGCTTTATTATATTGTTAGTACGCTCTATCCTGAGAAAACCATATTGAGACACCATCACCCAGCTTTTTTGAACGGTCTCGAATTAGATATATATTTTCCAAATGAAAAAATAGGCATTGAATATCAAGGCATTCAGCACTTTGAACCCATTGATCACTGGGGAGGCATGGAATCTTTGAAAAAATCGCAAGAACGAGATAAATTAAAGAAAGAGTTGTGTAAAGCCAATCAGATAAATCTAATCTATTTTTTACACAGTGAAATACTATCTGACAGCCTTGTAGAGCAAAAGATTAAAGAGTATATGATCTAGTCCATTCAAAATGTACTTCAATAGGACTTGACCCAAAACCCGCTAGGTTCCTGGTTCGAGTCCAGGTCGAGGAGCTTTTGACTAATAAAATTGCCTTTAGCTTTTCAGCTAGAGGCAATTTGCTTTATACTTGAGTGTAATTCCGAATGAACTAGGATGGACTATGGACGAACGAATTAATAAACCTAGAGTATTTCTTTCCCACTCAAAAAAGAATATTGATTTTATTACTCGATTAGCCGTTGATTTGAGAAAATGTCATATTGACCCATGGCTAGATACAGATCAAATACGTCATGGAAAGTCCTGGCAAGATTCAATATTTGAATTTGGCCTGCCCACTTGTGATGCTATTATTGTTTACCTAACAGAAGTATCTATTCAATCACCAGTGGTGAAAAAAGAAATAGATGTTGCATTACTCCAAAATCTAGAAGACAATAATGTCGCATTCCTTCCATATGTTAGTAATGAGAAAATTAGATCAGAGTTACGACCTGATTTACAAGCTTTGCAAACGCCTGTATGGAACGAAGAAAACTACACAGATTTACTTCCAAGGGTTGTTGCTGAGATTTGGAGAAGCTATCTTGAAAGGACAGTTCTTTCAGCAACTAAAAATGAACGTTTAAAGCGCATAGAGGCAGAGCTTGAAATCGAAAAGTATAAAAATAGCAATGATGCTGTCTTTTCAGGTTCAGAAGAGAAAGAGTTTGAATACATTTATAAACATTTCGATAAATTTATTGAAGTTACGGGTCCGTACCCCCAAGAAGATGATCATCCAGGAAGGAGTGATGAACATATAGCTAAATTCAATCTTCAATTATCAACACTTGTTGCATTGCTGAGCGACTTTCAATCAGAAAAATATTCTGAAGACGTCATAGTGAATCGCTTATTTTATGAAGGTATGAAATTGCTCAATATTGAATTTGATTTTTTGCGTCATTCAACTTACCGTGGTTTTGCTGAGCTTACTCGAACATATGACCTCACTGAAAACTTACTCACGTTTGGTTTGATTGATAGATATAACCCTGTAAAAAACTTTGCAGAAGGTGAATATGTGGACAAGGTATATTTGTTATCCAAAAAATATTATAGATATAGATATTGGTTAGCTTACAACAAAAAATTACCACAGAAAGTAATTTTTGAAACTGTTGCCGAATGAATATAAATTCATCTCCTTAAACCCTGTTCCCACTTAAGGAATTTCTGAAAAAGGGCAAAATCATCTTGCTCTTTTTCTTTGTCGCTTTTCCCCAATCCGCTAATTCTATTTTGTACTTCCCCGTCATTGATATTTGAATAAAATTGATCTGTAATTTCCATACCAAGCTAGACGCCCATTCCCATGGGCATTTTTATTTTAAGCTCAGAGTTATCTGGATTGAACCTGTCCAGATTCTGCCAAATCCCAATTGGGCAGGTTCTAAACCTTAAAACTTCCCTCGAGATTTTTTAAATCCTATTATGTAACCTATTTTTATTTTTAAGATTTGCGACGTCACCATTGCCTTTTTCGATGTTGATGTTTATGCTTATTTTGAAAATATATATCGTTACTTTATGTAACAGAAAGAGATACTATGAAACAAACAAATGCATTACCTCAAGCGACATGTCTAAAATGCAGACAATCTAAACCTCTTGACCCTGAGCATTGGAGGCGCAATAAAAACTATGGCAGTGGATTTGACCTCTATTGCAAATCATGCGCCCAGAAATCCATCAAAGCCCATTACAGACGATTTTCTGGCAAAGACAAGGCTAGGCGAGGGAAGGTAGGCGTCAAATGCCTTTTATGGGCTCCAAGATGTAGAAGATGCCCATGCAAAAGTGAATACGATATTTCTGCCTGTTGGAGAATTGCGAAAATTGATCCCCAATCAATTAATTATCCCTTGGGAATATTAACTGAAAAGCCCCAGTGATAGGCTGAGACTTTTCAAATTCAGATGGAGGTTTTATAAACCTATGAACAATCAAACATATCCTATTATAAAAACTAATAAGGGTCAACAACAACGTCACGAATCTGTAAAAAAATTATCTTGGTTAAAGGCTTCCCATGAGCCCGAATTTGAAACTGAGGATCCTAATAATGATCTTCCAAAAACCTCAAAGAAGGCCAGCAAGGAGCAAAAGAGAGTGGAAAGAATCAAGCAAAGAAGAGAAGCCCGACGCAAGATTAAGGAGGTCGCTAAGGTAGTTATAGCTTCAAAATTAAACCCTACTGTTAACGATCGTACTATTGGCGAGAAATCCAATAGCAAAAAGAAGAAGCTTAGCCAGAAAGAGGAACCCACTTCCCCACCAAAGAATATTTACGATTTCCCAATCATACCTACCATTGATACTTGGAAGCAGGACGTCAAATTGAGGAAGATTCGCCCATTCATTATTGACCAGATAGCTTCAGGACAACCAGGCGAATATTTGATGATGTCTGGCAGAACAGGTATTGGGAAAACAAATCTGGCTCTGTGTCTGGCTTACTGTCTTGCTACAGGGACTGAATTTTATGGCCATAAATGCAGACAAACCAAAGTGGCATACCTTGCTTTTGAAGGAGGTATTGCAAACTATCAGGACAGGATTGCAAAAATTGAAAAGTTGTTCCCCTCTGTGGAAGAGCGATTGCATTTTGACGTAATTCCACCTAACGATCCATTGACTCTATATGCGGAGACAATGGCCAAACTCAGCATGTTGGAAGATTGCAAGGTGGTTATTCTTGATGGCTCCTACAGATTAGTAAATGGGGATCCAAGTAAAACATCAGATGCGAAAACTTTTTGTTTGCAACTGCAATCAAATCTAGTGGAATTAGGAATGTATGGAGTGCTCACAGTTCAAATAACTAAACCTAACAGGAATAGCCTTGTGCAACTATTAGATACTTACAGCATGCAAGGTGCAGCTGGATTTGCTGATAAGTCTGAGACAGTAATCCTGTTGGAAAAGCAAATGCGCAAAGATAATGAGTTTAGATTACATGTTGCTAAAAGCAGAGTGGCAGTAGAGTGTGTCGATCCTGTAGATTTGATATTCCATTATGACCAGTGCCATTTTGAAATGGATCATGTAAAGGAGTTTGTAAAGTCTGTTTCAACTACCATGCCTTCTACTCCTAAAACAAGAAATAAGTAAATATAAGAAGTATGAAAGTGAGTAAATAAGTAAAAGAAGAAATAAGAAAATAAATGGGCCATCCCTTATTTACTTATTTAGCAGTTTCTTATTTATCTGTGGTTGCGATGTTGGTTTGCGATAAAAGATTCGTATCATGACTTTACCTTATGATTTTGCGTAACTCTTGACCATGGCCTTGTTGTTCTGTCAGTAAATTCATCTGGTTTTTCGATTCAAGTGCCTGAACATGGTTTATGGGTTCGCCATGTTTTGAAAATCGTCGCCATGTGTTGAATGCCACAGGGTTTTCGTGTGGGGTTCAACACATGGCGAACTTGTAAAGCGTGTTCAGATGCTTGAATCGCAAAACCAGATGGCGGTAGAGGAAAATCGCGCTCTGACATGATTAGGAATCATGCACTGAAAGGAGGTACCCATGGCAATTGGAAATATCGGATGGTAGTTAAACACAACTATATTTATAGGAGAAAACAACATGGTTAAAAATAAAGATTCAAATGATTGGATCCGGAAGGCGGCCCAAGCTGGCAGTACGGTTGAACTGACTCCCAGTGAAATGAATGACCTTTTGAGAGGCAAAAAGACTGTGGACGAGATTAAAGATGCTCGACCCAAACCAGATCGTGAGCTCACAACTGATGACATGGTCGCAATCGCTGATTACATGTCAAAGAACAAAGTGTCATGGGCAAAAGCACGTGCGGCCTACTTGGCTGATACGGCTGAGGCTGTAAAGCACCATCCTATGTCTGAATATATTCGGATGGTTGCTGGGCGAATAACTAAAACTGAGAAAGGAGAATAAAGATGTTGACTACAAATAATTTGGATCCTGAAAGAGCAAAATTGAATGATGCTGTTGCAGACTTGGATGAGCGTTACTGCGAAACCATAAATCTTTTGATGGCTTCCACTGAAGAAGTCTCTCGGCTGGTTTCATTGGCGATTGACTCTGGTGAAATTAATGTGGATGAATATAAAACAGCCAAGGAGAGTTGCGAACTTTACAAGGATATCAGTGCCAGGCTGAAGCTTCAATTGGACACTGCACAATTAAATTTGTGGAATTACGACCTGCATAAGTCTGAAAAAGATTTGGAACTTGCTTCAGTTAGAGTCAGGGAATGCAGGACGGAGATCCTGAATATCACTACAGACAAGACCAATTACATTCGTTCTGCAAATGCGGACAAGAAAATCAATCCAGTTGAAAAAGCAGATCGTATCTCTGCGTACGAAGTTTTGATGGTCGATGCCAGGAACAGGTCGCGACAGGCTGAAAAACTCAAAGATCAACTTAAGACAAAATTGGAGCAACTGAAGCGCGAATACAATGAACGTGCAGTGGGGCTTGGTGGCGAACACCAGAAGATGTTAACCCTGGAGTCCTATATGGGTCATGGTTAAGATTGATGACGATAGGGTTGCCTTTGGATCAGGTATGGTCTAGCATGTAATATGGAAAGGACATGGTGAACAATATGGCTGATGAAAAATTAAACCAAACTATTGATCTCACATGGGAAGATGTATTTGCTAAGTTTCCCCCTGAGATTCAAGCTTTATATAATTCCCACATTGAGGCACAGTTGGCTGAGATTGCCAGCAACCGGAAAGAGCGGGATGCCTTGAAAAAGGAATTGCGCGAACTCCAAAAAAAAAGCAATTTCCAAAATCGCAATGAGAATTGCTGAGGCTATGGTTATGTGGAACTTGAGTATTGGACAGTATCACTTTACCCAATAACCAATCCCTGTAAGTAGGATGGTTCCGAGATGGATCCTTCCTAGCTTACAGAAAATACAACCAAGATGGTTGCAGGACGGGATGTCCAATAATGACGAGACGTCAATGGGGATTGATGGCAAAACAGCGAGATGTTGTAACAAGAAATTGAATCAGTGATTCAGCCAGTAGAACTGGAAAATTATTATTATTATTAACTCCATTTATGGAGTATTTTTGTCTATGGGGACAGGAAAAACTCGAAGCGAGGAAAATGCCTGTAAATCGCGCAGAATCCCACTTGTCGGCTGCACGCTGTGTGGGCAGCATACATTCCTTTACCTTTGTTCGGCTTATGTTGAAGGTTCAGGATCACGTGGTGGATGGAAGCCAATTGAAGTAGATTTCTTCTTGCGAGCGGGTACTCTAACAAATTCAGTTTCGGCAACATCTTGAGCTAAATGCTCTAAGTCTGGAAATATTGATGATGCTCGAATTCCAAGATGCTGAAGTTCTTCTCTCAGTGATGTCTTACAGTTGGATGGAACAGTGAATTTATAAAGATAATCCGAGGATGATGGAAGCTCATCAAGGCTTATTTTTCCTCCATGTAATGTAAATGCTGATAGCTGAACAGTTAAGCGAAGATCAACTTCTGATGGGCGAATGGCTACTACGCGTGGCGTATCCTTACCATTCGAACTGAAGGCGCGATCAATTATGGTGCTAGCCTTTGGATCATCTGGCAATACTAAGGTGCTTGAGGCGATCTGATCTCGATTCAGCCTATACGGTGAAAGAGCGAAAATTGCTCCATCTGTTTCCTGTATTGCATAGGGATGATCTTTAGCAGCTTGATCCTCTTGCGTTGCAAAAAAGCATGCTATCAGCGGTGATTCTGTCCAATCCAGAAGCCTAGTTGGCAATCTATAGTGCTGCATTAGGAAAAGCCAACTTGCGCGATCTTCATAGGGAGGAACTCTCGGATGACGTGAAGGAGCTTTATGCTGAAAGCGCGCAACGAAACTCCTCTCTGATCTGGCCCATGAATCTTTTCGGAAGACAGATGGGGTCAAGCCCCAAGAACTATCACGTTGACCTCGCCACCAAATCTGACCTTTAAAGCGAGCATTAATATCTGTGACGAGCCTTATCAGGGTTTTGATATCAGTGATTGCATCTTGTGAATTCATAATAATCCTTTTGATGCTGCCCAACGAGACTGTCGAAAAACCCTTGATTCGAAAAATGTCCGGAAAAATCTCCCACCACAGGCATAATAAATGCCAAAATGTTGCCAAAATGTGGTGCGGAACACCAAAAAACAGTCTCTTTTTAGCGTTTCTCTCCCACTTTTCAAAAATTTTTTTTGAAAGGGGACTTTTTCGACAGTCTATCGCGGTAGGACTGCCAGTTACCCGACAGGCCCCGCACAGATCCCGGCGTGCGGAACTACCGCACCGGGCTCCTCAGAAATACTCGCATCCGCAAAGGCATTAAGCCAGACCAGGAACAAACATCCTTCTTTCACGTCTTGGGCGGTGTACGATATGGGGCTTCGCAACGCCGAATTGAGATAAGAGTTGATTGAACCCATCCCAATTATAGCTCTTGCGCTGGCTGCGTTGATTTAGATACTTCCACAGATACTTGATAGCATGGTAATGGAACAATGCCAGGCTAGGCAGGTTTCCGTGAACACCAAAGTAATTGAAGTATCCTCGCAACTTCGCATTTAGAGCTTTGAACAAATCAGGCAAATGGCGATGCCGGTTCTCTTTACACCATAGCTTGAAACGTATCAGTGAATTTCGCAGGCTTTTGCGGGCAGTGCGCTTGTCGACATGCGGCTTACCTGCCCGGTCTTTGCCCCAGCGGAATTCAAATCCGAGAAAGTCAAAACTGGAACTTCCCAAGGCGTGATTGGAACTGAAAGGGATGATCTGCGTTTTCTCCGCAGATAGCTCCAGCCCAAATTTCCCCATGCGTTCACCCAGCGCTTCATAGAAACGCCGGGCATCTTCTTCCTTCTCGAAAGCACAGACAAAATCGTCTGCAAATCGAATCAGACACGCTTCTCCGCTACAATGCGGGATAACCACTTTCTGAAACCACAAATCGAGCGCAAAGTGCAGGTAGACATTGGCGAGGATGGGCGAAATTATCCCACCCTGCGGTGTACCCGTTTCCGGGTGAATTACCTTGCCGTCTGTTTCCAACACTCCCGCTTTCAACCACTTTTCGACGAGCCATAGAAACGCCTTGTCGTCCACTCTTTCGGCCAACATCTTGAGTAACCACGCATGGTCGATGTTATCAAAGTAACCCTTGATATCTGCTTCGACCACGTAGTTGTACTTCCCGAATTGTAGTTTTACGGTTAGTTTTTCCACAGCGTCTAACGCCCCCACGCCAGGACGATACCCATAACTACACAGCAGAAAGTCTTGCTCGAAAATGGCTTCCAGTATGCGTTTGACGGCTATTTGCAACAGCTTATCTTGAGTGGCCGG
>CAYTDB010000057.1:0-29277 GCA_964436455.1 uncultured Anaerolinea sp.
CTGCCACCTTGATGATGATGCCCAGATCCATGGAGCCTTGCGCCGCGACCTGTGAGAAATCGGGACCGATGACTTCGATCTTGCCATCGGTGACTTCGTCGAGTTTCGCCATGTGCAGGTATTCGAAGGCGCGCGAGTGCTTGCCGCCAAATTCGACGCGCAAGTCAGCCTTGCGGACGACTTCACCTTCAAAGGCTGAGCCGTACGGGACGGGCACATCCACGTTCGAGACTTTGACTTTGACGCCGCGCACTTCGATGCATTTCTGAACGAGCTGTTCGGCGCGTTCGAGATCGTCTTTGCCTTCGATCTGGTTGAAGGGCATGGATACTACATGTTCGTAGGTCGTCACGCCAGTCGGCAGGATTTCAGGGATGACCGTATCCGCAATGACAGGGAAGCCGAAGTTGATCGCGCCTGCCGCCGCGGCATATTTGAGATCGTCCACTTCGCCGAGGGCGAGCACAAAGGCAAAGACGCGTTCCTTGTTATAGAGTAGGATCTCGCGCGATTGACCCGGCTTAAGTCCGCCAAAGGTCAATGCGGAGCGGGCGGCAAATCCAAGTGCATAGATGGCAGATATGGTGTCCGTGCCGAACGGGACGGTGTAGGTATCGTAGCCAAGTTCAACGCCTTCTTCTTGCAACTGGTGGATGATGCTGCGTCCATTGACGTTGCCGGAGAGGAAGGTCAGGATGTTACGGCGCTGTAATTCGCGCACGATCTTGACTGCCACTTCATTGGACTTCGCACAGCCAACGATGGCGGCAAAGCCTGGCATACGACCATCCACAAGTTGGATACCCCACGAGCGGAGTTGGATGTCGTCGATGGGACCGTTGAGGTGGCTTCCATCATCATCGGCGCCGTAGTTCGTGCCGCCTCCGAGTTTGAATCCAGGCAGCGGCTCCGGCTGAAGCCCATAGACGAAGCGCACAGCTTCAATTGTCTCCGCCGCGAGAAGCGTGGCAACTCCCGAGTCGAGTGTCTCACCGAGGTAGGGAGTCCATTTTGAAAACGCAGGGATCGGGTGGAGCATATCCCGCGCATATTGAACGATGGGTTGCAGGTCACCGAGTTTTTCAACGGCTTTGCCCGTCAAACCAAGGATGGTGGGGAGGTAGTACGCCGTATTGGGGAACGAAACGGGAGTGTTATCGCCCTTTTCCTTGATCGCCCTGTTGAGCATGATCTCGGCTTCGGTTACCAGCGCGTTCGCGCCGCGCATCGCACGTGTAGCAATGTATTTTGACATGTCAGCCTCCTAGTCCGCCGCAACGCCGTAGATCGCGTCGCGTCGCTGTTCAACTGGCAGTTTCTCCAGTTCGAGCATTTGTGTATCACCAGAGCGACCGAACTTGTTCGGATCCCATTCGGGCAAACCGAGCGCTGCACGTTTCTTGTCGATGTGTTCGAGCGTCTTCTTGATCATATCCTGCGGGTCAGGGATGAACTCAAGTTTGCCGCCGTAAGCCTTCTCCCAGCCTTCGCTGATGTATTTCAAAACGAGGTCGCTGTCCGAGACACGATCGGGCATACCGCTCACGGGTGACGCACCACCGAAGATAACATATGCGCCTGATGCAACACAATAAGTGGCAATTGCAAGCGCTTTTTCGCTCATCCATTCGGGTGCCAGACCGACGGCAGGAATTTGATCGATGTCATCGCCCAAGCCGCCCTCTTCGACCATTTGCGTGAGCACGGTCAGGATGCGGGTGTTATCGACGCACGAACCCATGTGGAGGACGGGCGGGATGCCGACGGTTTCGCAGACTTCGCGCAGACCGCTTCCGACTTCGCTCAAACCGGCCTCGCCCAACATCAGCCCCAACTTGCCCGCGGCGATCGCGCCGCAACCCGTCTGCACAACGAGCACATCCTGCTTGAGCAGTTCCTTCACAACCAGATTATGGAGGTAATCCTGTGACGAACGCGGATTGTTGCATCCCACGATTGCCGCCACGCCGCGGATACGACCGGTCATGATCGCGTCGTTCAACGGGCGGAAGGATGCACGGTACGAACCACCGAGCATGTAATTGATGTATTCATGTGAGAAGCCAGGGATGAGGCTTTCCTTGATTTGCGGAATGCGCACCTTGGCGGCCTCGCGGTTCTTGAAGTTGTCGATGGCAACCTTCAGGATCTGCTTGGCAATCGTCAACGCCTTGTGTTCATCGAACTCGATGTGGGTCGCGCCAGTGATCTTGACCTTGGGCGACGTGGTAATGATCGCGGTGTGGAAGTTCTGCGCCAAGCCGACCAGCGCCTGCATGATGCACTGCACATCCACAACCATCGCCTCGACTGCGCCGGTCATGATCGAAAGTTCCTGATGCAGGAAGTTGCCTGCAGCAGGGATGCCCTGTCGCATCAAGATTTCATTGGCTGTACAACAAATGCCTGAGAGGTTCACACCGCGTGCACCTGCTGCTTTGGCATATTCAATGATCTCAGGGTCTTGTGAAGCTGCAACGAGCATCTCGCTCATGGATGGTTCGTGTCCATGGACAACCACGTTGACCATGTCGTCCTTGATAACGCCAAGATTGGCTTCGCCCAGAATCGGGGCGGGTGTACCAAACAAAATATCCGAGATGTCGGTAGCGATCATCGAGCCGCCCCAGCCATCTGCCAATGCTGTGCGGATGGCGTGATTCAAAATGTGTTCTGCATTCTGATCATCGCCGATGTGGGTACGGTGCAATGCCTCAACGACTTCACGATCCACGCCGCGCGGCCAGACGTTTTGCTCGCGCCACAATTGCTGTCGTTTCTTCGGCGCACGTAGCGCAGGGACAATCTCACCGCGTTGTTGACCAAATTGCGCGATGTACAAGTCAGCCAGATCGTTGGCGATCTCTTCTGGGGAACGTCCTTCTACTTTAATGTCATACTTCGAAGCAACAATCCGTAGTTTTGCAACATCGCGAATGGAATACCCTTCCGCTTCGCCGTTGGCGGTTGCCTTGAGCAGGAACGCCATGTCGCGTCCGTGATCGGAGTGCGCCGCGCCGCCTGCCGCAATGGCGCGTGTCAGGTTGCGTGCCTGGATGGTATCCAGTGTTGCGCCGCACACACCCACATCACCATTCTTCGTTAAACGACAAGGTCCCATACCGCATTGTTTGCAGCACATGCCTGCGCCGCCAATGTTGCATGGAACCATATTATCGGCACGTGTGAAAGCCGTTCCGATACCCAACTCCTCAGCACGGATCAGCATCTGCTGAGCGGCGGGGTCGGTCGAGTATTCCTTGATCTCGCGTTTTTTAGCCATTATTAGCCTCCTCGTCCATTCGGACAGCGCCGATGCCAGGACAATGCCAAAGCGGGCGTCCCTGGTAGCTCACCCTTTGCGCAAAACTGACAGTATGTTTGATCGTTTCATACGTGGCGGTATGTCGGAAGAAAGGTTTCGATCCGTCGCCTTGTTGAGCCGCTTCTCCCATTTCAACGGGTATCGTCCATTCGCCGAGATACCCTGCCTCGTCCAGCTTGACTGTGATTTCCAGGTCATTGATCTTCGACTCGTCATACGTCACTTCGATGGTCTGGAACGCACTGCTGGCATACACATCCGTGACCCCCTCGACTTCCAGTAAAATTCGCCTCACCTCCGTGACGTGATGGTCGCCGTAGAGCGCAGGCGCTTCAAAGGTCTTGGTCTTCATGAACACCTCCTTGCATGGGTTAAATTGGATGATGACACTAACAAGGACAATCAGAAATAGATGGACGTTTCCTAAAGTTTATTCTAGCATCTAGGGCGGAGTTGAAGTTGTGAATATTGTCATTAGAAAATCTGATAAATGTACCCAACACGAGTTTATTTCGATTATTTATTAGAGAGTGAATATAATGGATATAAGAGGTGATAATGTCCGATTATCCAAAGGATTGGAAATCATCCCGCACCCCCACAGCCGCCGAGCAGTTGGCGGGTAGGGTGGATGAGTTAAGGTCAACGCTTCGGGTCCAGGACCCAGACCTGGTCGCCGTCCGAAGCGGTTCGTCTTGGCTGACGCTTGGTCCCGGGCGCGGTGAGTTGCATATCCCGGTATGGGGTAAAGTCCAGATCCTGTGCTTTCCGCAATTGACCGGGTGCAACGAAAAGGATGACCGCCTTCCCGATTTTCAACTAGCGCTGTTGCTGTATTACCTCATCACTGCCGATGGCACGCCGTTGACTGGCAAATGGGTCTCGTTTGCCGACCTGCCCGATGGACGCATGTATAACGCCGCTTTCCAGAGCTACAGCGGTGATGAGATTGCCAAAGCATTCAGTCTCGATCTTGATGGATTTAAATCTGCATGTGAAAAAGCGGGAGGTCAACCTGTTGAAATAGGAAGCGCTTCCTTTATATTTCATGCGTTGCCAAAAGTGCCTTTGATGCTGACCTACTGGCTCGGTGACGAAGATTTCCCGTCATCGTGTAAAGTGTTGTTCGATGAATCTGCAAGTCACTACCTGCCGATCGATGCGTGTGCAATATTGGGGAGCATGTTGACGGGTAAGTTATACGGACGAAGGCGTAAAGACCATTGACCATGGACGATGTATGGTGACCGATGGTCCATGGTCTACGGTCAACGGTCTAAAAAATAGAGGAAGTCTGTCACTATTCTCTACGTTGTACGAGTTGTAGAATGATTTTCATAGGAGTAAGCCATGAAACTTGCGATCACCGGTAAAGGCGGAGTTGGAAAGACCACACTGACAGCCTTGCTTGCCCAAGCCTATGCGGACATGGGACGACAGGTTCTTGCTGTTGATGCCGATCCATCTCCATGTTTGGCAGGGGCGTTGGGGCTTCCAGATGAATTGCGCGAAGAACTCAAACCCATTGCCGAAATGGATGCGTTGATTGAAGAACGCACGGGTGCCAAGCCTGGAACCGTCGGCGGGTACTTCACCCTCAACCCCCGCGTGGACGACATCCCTGAACGATTTAGTGTCCTTCATCGCGGTGTGCGTTTGCTTGAAATGGGAAGTGTGGAACTGGGCGGTTCAGGTTGCATTTGTCCTGAAGCGGCGATGCTGAAAACACTCTTCACCCATCTGCTCTTCCGCAAGGATGATATCCTCCTGCTCGACATGTACGCAGGCGTTGAGCATCTTGGCCGTGCGACAGTTGATTTTGTGGATGCGATGCTGGTCGTTGTTGAACCAACTCGAAGGAGTCTCGGAACCGCTGCACAGATCAAGAAATTAGCGAATGACATTGGTTTGCAGCGTCTGTATCTTGTGGGGAATAAGGTTCGTAACGATGATGAAGCGAAGTTCCTTGAGAAAGAAACGCCCGGTATTCCCGTGATCGGTTACCTGCCTGCGGATTTGAAAGTGCAGGAGGCAGACAGGTTGGGTATCCCAGTCTATGACCATGTGCCGAGCCTGAAACTCGCGGCGGAAAAAATTAAAGAAAAGATCAACGAATTTACAAATGACGAGGTGTTTGAATGACCACTACCATCGCACTCGCAGGAAAAGGCGGGGTCGGCAAGACCACCGTCTCAGGCATGATCATCAAATACCTTGCCCAAAATCAGACCGGAAGCATTCTCGCCATTGATGCTGATCCATCCTCCAACCTGAACATGGTGCTCGGACTTGACCTCGAATGGACTGTTGGTGACATCCGAGAAGACATGCTGGAACAGGTTAAAACGTCTCTGGTCACCGGCGGAGCGGCGATGGGAACCATGCCGGGGGGAACAAGCAAGCGTGATTACCTTGAATATCATGTCCGTTCTTCGTTGGCGGAAGGTTCCCGCTTTGACCTGATTGCCATGGGACGCGGCGAGGGGCAGGGATGCTATTGCGCGGTCAACCATAACCTGCGTGAAGTCATTGACGGCATGAGCAAGCACTATGCCTATGTGGTGATAGATAATGAAGCAGGCATGGAACACCTTTCACGCCGCACCACACGCGATGTGCAGCATCTCTTTATTGTGAGCGATCCCACCCAGCGCGGGTTGGTTGCGGCACAGCGCATCGCCGACATGCGCAAGGAACTCGATATCAACGTCGATAACGCTTATCTCATCGTCAACAGACTGCGCGGAGACATGCCCATCGAACTCAAAGCCTTCACCGATAAGCTGGAAGTGCCCCTGCTCGGCGTCATCCCTGCAAATGATGAGCTGGCCGAATTCGAATTCTCCGGCAAACCGCTCGTGGAGTTGGGGGACGAGTCACCGGTCTATCAGGCGGTGGAAAAGATGTTGAAGAAAATTCTCTAGAATCAATTTTCCAGATTACCTTGTAAGGCTAAAGTGGATATTCTGTTTTGGGCACATCTATTAAATGGATTGTTGATGATTGCCATGCCTGTTGGTTTGGCAATCTACCTTACTCGGCGTTGGAAGCTTGGCTGGGGATTGTGGTTTATCGGCGCGGCGACCTTTATCCTTTCGCAGGTTGGTCATATTCCTTTCAATGCCGCAATTGGTGCGATCCTCAAAAAAACCTCCATGGTCAATTGGTCTGTGACATATCAGACCGTATTTACTGCGATCTTCGCCGGGTTAAGCGCTGGTCTATTCGAAGAACTCCTCCGCTATGGAATGTTCCGCTGGTGGGCAAAGGATGCACGCTCCTGGAAGAAAGGTATCCTTGCCGGAACCGGGCATGGTGGCGCAGAAGCGATCATCCTCGGCGTTCTCGTTTTTATTGCCTTCCTGCAGTTGACTGCATATCGCAACATTGATCTTTCAACCGTGATCCCGGCTGAACAGCTTGAGCTTGCACAGTCACAAGTTGCAGCGTATTGGTCTGCCACCTGGTATGCATCTTTGTTGGGTGCAATTGAACGCTTCTTCACCATTCCAGTGCAAATCGCCTTTTCGGTGATTGTCTTGCAGACCTTCACGCGCAAGCAATGGTTCTGGGTTTGGCTGGCAGTTCTATATCATGCCCTCATAGACGCGAGCACGGTCTATCTGCTAAGGCCTCTGGGGATGTATTGGACCGAGGCGCTTATCGGCGGATACGCAGTATTAAGCGTTATCATCATCTTCATTCTGAGACAACCCGATCCAGACGCCCCGGAACCTGCTTCTGTTTCCCCGACTCCCACGACCTTTGAAATCGAGCCTGTTGATGCAACGCCTGAGAACCTGGACAACTCGAAATATCAATAATCGTACAGGTAAATGATCTCACTTGTACGAAAGGAAACTATGATCCAGACTGAAAACCTGACAAAGAAATTTGGTGACGTCACCGCTGTGGAAGGACTCACCCTCAAAGTAAAGGAGGGGGAGGTCTTTGGCTTCCTCGGTCCGAACGGCGCAGGGAAGACCACCACGGTCCGCATGCTCACCAGCCTGATCGGACCAACCGCTGGAAAAGCCGTAGTCAACGGTTTCGAAATTGGCAGGCAAGACACTGACATCCGCCGTTCGGTGGGCGTGCTGACTGAAACGCCGGGCATGTACGATAACCTCTCTGCGGAATATAACTTACGTCTGTACGCGGAACTCTACGAAGTCAAGGATGTGGACGGACAGGTGGAAAAATATCTACGCATGCTCGGCTTGTGGGAGCGCCGCAATGATTTTGCCGGGACATTCTCAAAAGGTATGAAGCAGAAACTTGCCATTGCCCGTGCACTTCTTCATGAGCCGCGCATCTTGTTCCTTGACGAACCAACCTCTGGACTTGACCCCGAAGCCTCGAAACTGGTCCGCGACTTCATTGCCGAGCTTCGTAAAGAGGGACGTACGATCTTCATGTGTACGCATAATCTCGATGAAGCGGACCGCCTGTGTGACCGGATCGGTGTATTCAAATCCCGTTTGCTTGTGGTCGATACGCCGGGGAATCTACGTCAGTCCTTGTTTGGGCGTAAGGTCGTTTTCCATTTGCGGGAGGCAGGAAGCGGGTTTGTTGAAGCGGTGAACAAGTTCTCCTTCGCGCGTGATATCAAAGTAGTCGAAAACAAGATCGTGGTCACGCTCGACGATCCCGATGTCCAAAATCCTGACATCGTTCGGGCGCTGGTCGCTGCCGGTGCAGATATCCGCTTTGTGGGCGAATTACGTCACTCGCTCGAAGATGTATATTTCCAACTGGTGAAACAGGCATGAAGATGAAAAAAATAAAAACAATCATCCGCAAGGAGTGGGCGGAGGTTTTCAAGAATCGCATGGTGTTGTTCACAGTGGCATTCCTGCCGCTGATCATGACCGCGCTGCCGTTGATAATCATCTACAGCACGAACAGTACCGATAAAGGCATGGGGAACTCTCTCAACACCGAAGTGCCATCTGAAGTGATGGGTGCCATGTGCGAAGAGGGGTTGACCGGCTCGGAATGCGTACAGGTTTTCCTGGTCAGCGAGTTCATGATGTTGTTCATGGTTCTGCCGATGGCGATCCCGGGGACAATTGCAGCGTATTCAATCGTGGGCGAGAAGACCACTCGCAGTCTTGAACCATTACTTGCAACGCCAATTTCAACTGCAGAACTTTTGGTCGGCAAATGTCTTGCAGCGGTCATCCCGGCGGTGATCGCAACGTATGGCGCATTTGCCGTTTTTGCCGCCGGTTCATGGATCATGGTCAGGAATAAACTGTTATTGGGAGCACTGCTCGATGTGCGCTGGTTGATCGCGATTATCGTCGTTGGTCCACTCCTTGCCATTCTCGCAGTGACATTCGCATTGATGGTGTCGTCACGCGTCAATGACCCGCGTGTGGCGGAGCAGATCTCGATGGTGATCATTCTGCCGCTGCTGGCTGGTTTCTTTGGACAACTGGCGGGATGGTTCATCCTTGACCGCCAGCTGATCTCGATCGTTGCTGTTGTCATGTTGTTGGTGGATGTGCTGATGGTCTATCTGGCTATACAGTTCTTCCAGCGCGAAGCCATCCTGACTCGATGGAAATGAAAATGAAGAAACTTTCCTTTGGTTTTTTGATCGCGATGGTGATCAGCCTGGTTGCTGTTTTAACCACACAGGCGCAGAGCGATGAATTAAGTATTTCATTCTCGCGTGACTTCGGTTATTCATCCGGCGGGGGAGATATTCAAGGTTTGTTCAGTATCAAAGTTGGCGGACCGGACACGCTGACGAAAGTTTCTTTTTACATCGATGACATAATGATCGGCGAAGATGCAGAAGCGCCGTTCAAGCTGCAATTCAATACGGACAATTTCTCTCTTGGAGAGCACGATGTGTATGCTGTCGGCACGATGTCAGATGGCAGCGAACTAAAGACAAATGTTGTCCGCGCCAATTTTGTTTCTGCATCTGAAGGCACACAGGCAGCCGTGCGGATATTGGTACCTGTTTTGGGACTGGTTGTCGTTGCGGTATTGCTGGCAGCGGTTGTACCCATAATCACTGGACGTAAAACCATTCCATTGGAACCGGGCACACCTCGGACCTATACCATGGGTGGCGCAATCTGCCCGAAATGTCAGCGTCCGTTCGCGATACATCTATATGGATTAAATCTCGGGCTGGGTAAGTTTGATCGTTGTCCGTATTGCGGCAAATGGAGTGTGGTAAGACGCACCTCGCTGCAAAATCTCCGTGCAGCCGAAGAGGCTGAGTTGGCACGTGCACAGGAAACTGGTCAGGTGCCGGGAATGAGCGAGGAAGAAAAACTGAAAAAACAACTGGAAGACTCAAAATTCCAGTGAAATAAGCAGCTCGCGTTATAAACAAATACAAGTTGTGGTGGTTATTTCTACGCCATCACAATTTGTATTTAATTTATGTGAAAATTTATCCTGCGGTTTAAATCCCAGGAGTCTTCATTGAGTGATATCGCCCGTTCACTGATGACCAACAACGCGGTGCGGCACGTACGGTTCTTCAAGATAAGCGACATCTTCTTGAGATAGTTTCACTTCCAAAGCCCCCACCGCCTCCTCCAAATGCGCGATCCTTGTCGCCCCGATAATGGGTGCCGTTACCGGTTCCTTTTGCAACAACCAAGCCAGTGCGATATGCGTGCGTGAAGCGCCGTATTTCTTTGCGATTTCTGCCACTCGGTCCACAACCTGTCGGTCCATTTCGGTGGACGCATCATACTTGGATTTCTGGATTTGATCGGTCTCAGAACGAAGCGTGTTTTCCGCGGACCAGTCACGGGTCAATCTGCCCGACGCGAGCGGGCTGTAAGGAATCACCCCGATCTTCTCGGCGCGGCAAAGCGGAAGCATCTCCCGCTCCTCTTCGCGGTAGATCAGGTTCAGGTGATCCTGCATCGAGACGAAGCGAGACCAGCCGTGTTTCTCAGCAACATGCAGTGCCTTCTGGAATTGCCATGCCCACATCGCGGAGGCGCCGATGTAGCGTGCCTTGCCTGCCCGCACTACATCATTCAAGGCTTCCATGGTTTCTTCTATGGGAGTTTCATAATCCCAACGATGGATTTGATATAGATCAACGTAATCGGTCTCAAGTCGTTTCAGGCTATTATCGATCTCATTCATGATTGTCTTGCGTGACAACCCGCCGCCGTTTGGTTCCTCGCGCATCTTGCCAAACACCTTGGTAGCAATCACAACTTCATCCCGTTTTGCAAAATCCTTCAAGGCGCGACCAAGTATTTCCTCGCTCGTCCCGATGGAATACACATTGGCAGTATCGAAGAAGTTGATTCCCAATTCGAGCGCCTTCTTGATGATCGGACGGCTGTTTACCTCGTCCAACACCCATTTGTGGACCCAACGCTCCGCATCTCCGAATCCCATACAGCCAAGACAGATACGCGAGACTTTCATCCCTGTTGAACCTAATCGAATGTATTCCATAGTTTTCTCCTACCAAATATTTTTATAGTGTAACACCTAGAGTCGACTCGAAGCCAAGGGTTTTAAAACAAAAAATGGGCTGGTTTCACCCAACCCATCGTTCATATGAACTCACAAAGCGGCTACGGTCCGCTGACCGTTTCAAACCCCGCGGCTTTCCATTGATTGATACCGCCTGCCATGCTGGTCACATTGGTAAAGCCAGCCTGAAGCAGGATATCGCGTCCTTCCTGACTGCGGTTGCCGGAACGGCACATGACAACGATCTCTTGATCCTTCGGTACTTCGTTCACGCGTGAAGCGAGCTGACCCAGGGGAATAAGCGTCGCGCCGGGGATGTGGCTTTCATTCCATTCCTCAGGCTCGCGCACATCCAACACGAATGCACCTGCATCGCGCATGGAAGCTGCCTCAGAGACGGAAATCTCGAGGGGTAGTTTGTCAGCGGTTGCAGTATCTCCCGGGTTGAAAAGAAAAACCCCGGCCAGGACCAGCACAATGATTCCCAGGCCAGCCCAAAGCAGGGTTGGGTTGAATTGCTGTTTGGCGTTTTTATGGGATGCGCTTTTGTGGGATACTTTTTTTTGTGATTTCTTTTTGCTGCTCATGTTGAATGCTCCATTAATTGTTTTTTAATAACTCAGCTACGCGTTCCAGTTTTGCGCGAGCTTCCTTTGCAACAGGTTCAACATCTGGATTCGTCACCACGCCCAGCATGCTGATCGGGTCAACGATAGAGACATCGATCACGCCCTCTTCTTCGCCTTGTGCCACGACCACATTACATGGCAGCAACAATCCGATTTGCGAATCAGCTGTCAGGGCGCGATGAGCGAGCGGCGGGTTGCACGCACCAAGAATCTTGTACGGACGGAAATCCACATCCATCTTCTTCTTGAGCGTTGCCTTCACGTCGATCTCGGTCAACACGCCGAAACCCTCCGCCTTGAGGGCATCCGTCACGCGCTGGATGGCAGTGTCAAAATCTGTCTTCAATCGCACGGTAAAACCAATCTGGTCTGTCATCTTTATTTTCCTTTTTTGTTTTGCCGGACACGCCGGTAAAAATGGTTATCAGGTAAAACCGCCACCCGATGCTGTATATCCACAAACCGGACAGCACAACTGCAAAAGCCCATCATAGTCCAATTTGCCTTTGCCGCACTCCGGACATTTCTGCCCGGGACGCGGAGCGCTACATACCTTGGACTTTCGGGCTGCTCGCGGTTTTGATGTCTTCTTCTTTAGCTGACGGCTTTTTGACTTGTGTGGTATTGAAGTAGCCATACCTGTCCATCCAATTAGATGCAGGAACTGCCAAAAAGTGACAGGTTCCATTACTTTACACCTTACAATGGCAGTATATGGTTATAATGCGGAAATTTTATCAGCAGGAATCTTTCATGAACCTCAACCAGCAATTTGAACTCGTCCGTCAATCGGCAACTGTCTCCCTTTCAGACCGTATTAACGCGCTCAAAGCCAGCGGGAGTCGACTCGTGGGCTTGCAGGTGGGCGATCCCGATTTCAACACGCATCCATCCATTATTGCTGTCGCTCTCAAAGCCATGCAGGATGGGCAAACCCATTACGGTCCCGCCATTGGCACGCTTGAACTTCGCAAAGCCATCGCCGCAAAACTCCAGCGCGATGAAGGCGTCACCTACGACCCCGCTTCGGAGATCATCGTCACGCACGGCGGCATTCATGCCTATTACCTTGCGATGCAATCCATTCTCAATCCGGGGGATGATGTGCTGGTGCCTGACCCTTCCTGGGCTACGCACGAAAACATGGCGACCATGCTGCGCGGGAACGTGATACGCGTCCCTGCCCCGCCCGAGGCTGGGTTCATCCCTCCACACGAATCATGGCTGAAAGCGTTGACTCCCAAAGCCAAAGCCATCGTCCTGAACTATCCCTCAAACCCGACAGGCGCATATCCTATGCGTGAATATCTGCAAAAACTGCAAGACTTCGCCAAAGAACACAACCTGTGGATCATCAGCGACGAAGTCTATGGAAGTCTGTACTACGGCGAACGCCCCACTTCCACCGCGGCATTCGAGGGTGCAAAAGAACGGACATTGCTCGTCAACAGTCTTTCGAAATCCTATGCGATGACAGGGTGGCGGGTGGGCTTCCTTGCCGCGCCCGCACGCGTCATCGAGAGCGCCTTGAAAGCAGGACAAAACTCCATTACCTGTGTGGCTCCCTTCATTCAAAAAGCCGCGGCATTCGCATTGACCGACCCTGGGATTCAACAAATTACTGCAGATATGCGCGCCGCTTACGCGCGTCGGCGTGAGTTGGTGATGCGCCTGGCACATGAATTGGAGTGTGAAAAAATCATCGTCACCCCAGCACAGGGTGCATTTTACTTCTTCCTTGATTTCCGTCCATTGAAGATGACCTCTGCCGAAGTGTGTAACAGATTACTTGAAGAGGCAGGCGTGGCGCTTGTGCCTGGTTCTGCATTTGGCGAATATGGTGAAGGCTTTGCCCGTCTATGTATCGCGAATTCAGATGAAGATGTGGAAGCAGGTTTCAGGAAGATCGTGGAGTGGGCGGGGAGGCAGTAAGATGGTGAGCAGTAAAAAGTGATCAGTTGGTGGTCGAGCAGCCAAGCGTATCGAGACTACCGCTAAGCAAGGAAACTTTTGTTACAAGAGTATGTCTTGTGACTTCCTGGTTTCGATACGGCGTCGTACCGGCACCGCTGCCTACTCAACCAGCAGAGCAAAACTGAATCGAGGAATCATGAAAATATCCTTCCAGGGTGAACCAGGCGCTTACAGCGAACAGGCGGTATTCAATTATTTCGGGGAGGTTGAAACCACCCCATGCGAGTCGTTCGATGCGATGTTCGATACAGTCGCCTCAGGCAAAAGCGAACTGGCACTGGCTCCGATTGAAAATTCGCTGGCGGGGAGCATTCATCAAAACTATGACTTGCTCCTGCGCCATGACTTGCATATTGTGGGGGAATACTTGTTGCGCGTACAGCATTGTTTGATCGCGCTGCCTGATGTAAGGAAGGAAGACATCAAAAAAGCGATCAGCCATCCACAGGCATTGGGTCAGTGTGCCGCATATTTGCGGAATCTAAACATCAAGCCCGAAGCAGTGTATGACACGGCGGGAAGCGTGAAGATGCTCAAAGAATCAGGGGCGCGTGACACGGCGGCGATCGCATCACGGCGTGCGGCGGAGTTGTATGGGATGCAGGTTCTGGAAGAGGGGATCGAGGATAACCCGGAAAACTACACGCGCTTTCTGGCTGTCGGACGGGAAGCAGTTGTCCCTGACGCTGCGCGGGAGGCGAAAACATCCATTGTCTTCACTTTGAAAAATATGCCAGGTGCATTGTTCAAGGCGTTGAGCGTATTTGCCCTCCGTGATATTGACCTGACAAAGATCGAGTCACGCCCACTGCAGGGCAAGCCGTGGGAGTATCTCTTTTACATTGACTTTATCGGTTCTACAAGTGATGAAGTTTCAAAACGTGCGCTTGATCATCTGGGTGAATATGCCATGACGCTGCGCGTGCTGGGATCGTATCCCCGTTATAAGGGATAAAGCTTTGCCAGGCAATCATCCTTCGTTGGGGGTAAATTTCTGCATTGACAACCCCGAACATAAGTTCTAAAATAAGATAGGTTCTGTCAGCTTTTGGAAAGGAGTAACAACACGGCAAAAACCAACTTTCATTCCATTGATGATTATATCGCCGCCTGCCCTATTGAGACACAGGAACGCCTGCGACAGATTCGTGAGACGGTGAAACGAATGGCACCCGATGCGAAGGAAAAGATCAGTTATCAAATTGCGTGCTTTGAATTGAACGGTAGGAACCTGGTCCATTTTGGGGGGTGGAAAAAGCATATTTCGTTGTATCCGGTTCCGGCGGGGAGTGAGGCGTTTGAACGTCAAATTGCTCCGTATATGGATGGCAAGGGGACATTGAAATTTCCATTGGATGAACCACTTCCGATGAAGTTGGTGGACCAGGTCATCAAATTACATGTCAAAAGGATAAAAGGTAAATAAAATGAAAAAGATCACGCCTTTCCTGTGGTTTGAAACACAAGCCGAAGATGCAATGAAATTTTATGTATCGATTTTCAAGAATGCGAAAATTTTTGACATTACTCCAGGACCCAATGGGATCGCATCATCCGTACGGTTCGAGCTGGAGGGACAGGAGTTCATCGGGTTCAATGCCGGACCCGAATTCAAATTCAATGAAGCCATTTCGATGTTCGTCAACTGCGAAACGCAGGAAGAGGTGGATGAATTGTGGAGCAAACTCACATCCGATGGCGGTGAGGAAGGGCGGTGCGGCTGGTGCAAGGACAAATTCGGTTTATCCTGGCAGATCATCCCAAAGCAGTTGGGGGAATTGATGGGTGATCCGAATCCTGTAAGATCAAAATGGGTGATGGATGCAATGTTGAAGATGAACAAGATCATTGTCGCCGACTTGCAAAAGGCGTACGATGGATAATTCGGGCTGGCCATAGAATAAATGTTAATTCTGGTTTCAACAACAATAATCACTAAAAGGAGATTAGCATGAGCCCAAAGAAGGATGCGCAAAAGTCTGTAAAGAGTGCCGCCAAGGAGTCCCAGGGATTCACAGCAGAAGAAAAAGATGCGATGAAGGCTCGTGCCCAGGAATTGAAAGCGGAAGCGCGTGCGAGCAAGAACAGGGAGGAAGGGGAAAAAGCGGTGTTTGTGGCAATCGCCGCAATGAAGGGATCGGATCCTGCTCTTGCAAAACGGATCCATGAGATTGTCACAACCACCGCACCGGAACTCATGCCAAAAACCTGGTACGGAATGCCTGCCTATGCCAACGCGGATGGCAAGGTCATCTGCTTCTTTCAAGCGGCAAGCAAGTTTGGCGTGAGATATGCAACGTTCGGTTTCCAGCCCGATGCGAAAATTGACGATGGTAATATGTGGGCGACATCCTTCGCGTTGATCAGGTTGACTCCTGCCGAAGAGAAAAAGATCATCGCACTCGTGAAGAGAGCGGCGAGTTGAGGATGAGAGCAGGGACAACTCCTTGCCTGAAAGAGATGTCCGCATCTTAACTGATGGACGCGATCATCGAGGGGACTTTCGGCTCTCATTAAGTCAGCAAGAAAAGGCATCATGAAATTTCTGCTCACTTCCGCAGGCATCAAAAATAAGAGCATCCACAACACGCTGATCGAACTCCTGGGCAAACCGATTGCCGAATGCAGTGCGCTCGTTATTCCCACCGCGAATCATGCCCAAGCCAATGGTGCTGAACGTGCCTATGTATTCGTCGCCGGACAAGAACCGAGAACCCCCATGTCCGAATTGGGTTGGAAGTCGTTAGGCCTGCTGGAGTTGACCGCCCTGCCCAGCATAGATAAAGAACATTGGGTCCGCTGGGTCCGAGAGACTGACGTCTTGCTGGTGAACGGCGGCGACCCCTTATATCTGTGCTACTGGATGCGACAGTCGGGACTGGCGGAGCTCCTGCCATCACTGGGCGCGGTCTATGTGGGACTGAGCGCCGGGAGCATGGTGATGGCTCCCAACATTGGTGAGGACTTTGTTAGCTGGAAGCCGCCCACCGGTGGCGATGAAACGTTGGGATTGGTCGATTTCGCGATATTTCCGCACCTGGATCATCCAGAACTGCCAGAGAACACAATGGCAGACGCCGAGATGTGGGCCGCCGCCATGCGGGTGACGGGGTACGCGATTGACGATGAGACCGCCATCAAAGTGATCGATGGCACCGTAGAAGTTGTTTCCGAGGGACATTGGAAATTGTTTACACCCAGATAAGGGTTGCAGGAAGTGGAATTTTTATGGAAGAGAAGAAAGTGGTGAGTCGAGAATGAAAACAAATACGAAACCTTCCCCGAAAGAGAAGCCCGCTTCTCAACAGATAGATGACATCATCAAGGCATCGGGTGATTGGCGGGGCAAAAAATTATCACTACTGCGGGCAGTGATCAGGAAAGCCGATCCTGCCGTGGTCGAAGAAGTGAAGTGGAAAATGCCATCCAAACCATTGGGTTCTCCTGTCTGGTCTCATGATGGAATCATCTGTGTAGCAGATATGCTTAAGAATGCCGTAAGGTTGACATTTCCCAAAGGCGCACAGATGAAGGACCCAAAGAAGCTCTTTAATATGCGACTGGATAGCAAAACGGTCCGCGCTATAGACTTCTTTGAAGGCGATATGGTAAATGAGTCAGCGCTAAAGGCGCTCTTTCTCGAAGCAGTGGAGTTGAACATGCTAAAAGAGCGCAAGAGATAAATGGATGTCAACCAAAATTTTACAATTATTGCTTTGATGAAATAGACTATGCGTTCTACCATCAAAAGATGATAGACACGTCTTTTACTCTCTGATTTGGTTGACAGAAACCAGGAAGAAATAAAAACCCGACTCCTTCTTGACCCCGAACCTGCATCCTCTTTTCAACAGTAGAGTCATCGCACCGGACGCTTCTCACTACGAATTCTCCTGAGAAATGTATATGAAACTAGAAAATAACGATCTTCCCAAAATATCGGCTCCTGCCCAACGTGCATTACAAAGCGCGGGGATCACCACCTTGAAACAATTGACAGAAATCACCAAAGAAGAACTTTTGCAGTTACACGGCATGGGTCCCAACGCGGTTGGCAAACTTCAAGAGGCGCTCAAGGCAAATGGATTATCCTTTCGCGAGCCAAAGAAAACAGATGGAGGCATAGTGGACAAGACGATCCGCTCGAAGATGGATGCCATATTTACGGGTGATGGCGAAGCTCAATTCAAAGCGTATGACTATCTGATGAAGGAAAGTGCGAAACCTGTGAAGTGGGCTTACGATGTTTGGGATGAGCTGATCAAAGGATTAACGCACAAAGATAACCATGTCCGTGCGATCTGCGGACAACTGCTGGGCAATCTCGGCAAAAGCGACCCCAAGGGGAGGATGTTCAAGGACTTCGACAAATTGCTCAACATTACAAAGGACGAAAAATTCGTCACTGCACGGCATACCCTGCAAAATATCTGGAAGGTTGGCTTGGGAGGAAAGAAATCCCAGCAATTGGTGGTGAAGGGACTGGAAAAGCGGTTCAGAGAATGTGTCACCGAGAAGAACTGCACCCTCATTCGATACGACATCATCGTGGATTTGCGAAATCTTTACGAAGCCACCGCATCCAGCGAGATCAAGGAGAAGGCATTGGAGTTGATCGAGTTGGAGGAAGATGCGAAGTACAAAAAGAAATATGCAGGAGTTTGGCGAAAATGAAAATCCACCTTGTTGATGGCACATACGAACTCTTCCGCGCTCACTTCGGTGCGCCGCCGAAAAAATCCGCCAGCGGACAGGAAATCGGCGCGACACTTGGACTTGTGCGCAGTATGATGCTGCTCCTCTCCGATCCTGAAGTGACGCATGTTGCGGTCGCCTTCGATCATGTCATCGAGTCATTTCGCAACAAGATGTATGCCGGCTACAAGTCCAGCGAAGGCGTTGACCCTATCATATTGAATCAATTCCAGTTGGTTGAAAAGATGGTATCCGCTTTGGGATTGGTGACCTGGCCCATGACAAAATTCGAAGCGGACGATGCCATTGCCACGGCAGTGGAGAAGTTCAAGAGGAACAAGTCCGTGGAGCAGATCGTTATTTGTTCGGTGGACAAGGATCTGGCACAAATGGCGGAAGGGGACCGTGTCATCTGCTGGGACCGCCGCCGTGAGATCATCTTGAATGAAAAAGGTGTGGTGGAAAAATTCGGCGTGAGCCCCGAATCTATTCCCGATTACCTGGCGCTCGTTGGTGACTCGGCGGATGGTTACCCGGGGATTCAGGGCTGGGGGGCGAAGTCCACAGCGGCAGTGTTGGCAAAGTTCAAGCATATCGAGTCGATTCCCGAAGACCCGAAGAAACTTCCGCTTGGATTGGGGCGCGCGACAACGTTGGTGGAAAATTTACAGGCAAATTATGAGGAAGCATTATTGTTCAGGGAATTATCCACGCTTAGCAAGAATGTTCCGTTGAAAGAAACTCTTAATGACCTGAAATGGCAGGGAGCGCATTTGCGTTTGAAGAAGTTGTGCAAAGAATTGGGCGATGAACGGATATCTGAGCGGGTAACGAGGTGGTGCTGATGTAGACGGGGGAGTCCGTTTCAGGCTGGGGAAAACATTCTCGAAACCGCGCAGCAGGTATCGGGTCCGTGTGAGAGGCGTGCCGGGGAAAATCCGATAAACAAGGGATGATTCTGTTTGGTTGGATAATTCCTGCCATAATTCGGAGTGAATGAAAAGGAGGACATCCAGATGATGAATCCTGTCCAGCCATACATCACGAGGGATGAACCGTTCGGACCTATTGATTCGACCGACATCGATCCAAGGGATATTCCAACAATCAAGAAATTATTTGAACAGCATAATCAGGTGTACAGTCACCCCCATCAAAAGCCGTCCATTATTATGGGAAACAAAGGTTCGGGAAAAACATCCCTTTTGCGCACGGTTTTTTTCGATAAGAAATATGATTACTTTAGCGAGATCCGTACCGTGCAGGTGCTGACACGAAATACTTTTGGCTTTATCCCAAATGGATCTTAATTTACTTCCTGTAATACACCACCGAATCCACTTCACTGGCAAACTCCCCTTCCCAACCGATGCCAATGCGCAGGGTATCATTTTCGATCAAATATGTGACCGTGAAATTGGGCGCGTCGAACCCGGCAAACATGCCATTGACCCTGATCCACTGTGTGCGCAGGACGATGTGATTGTTTTCCAGATCATACGAAACAATGTTGGCGAATCTTTCATTTGCCTGATCGCTGGCAATTCCCAGGTTTTGCACCATGTACATGGAGTCAGCGGTGAAGACGATGATCTGCGAATCAAATTTCGGGTCCGTTTGACTCGTGCTGATCCACATCCCCTCGAAGAGCAGTTTTTCGGGTGTATTCGTATCCACGCATACATCAACTGTAGGGCACTCCTGAATGATGATGATTGGAGTTGGGGATTCCACCGTTGGCGCGTTTGTTGCCGGAGCCACCGATGCACAACTGGATAACAAAAGAATAAGAACCGATAGTATTAGCAGTTTTTGCATGTTGCTCCCTTGTGCGGACTATCCATCAGTGCTGTTTGCTGGTGGATAGTCCTATAAATTTCTGTTTACTTGTCGAACGTGAACGCGGTCAGGTATGCGTAGGCTCCCGACCAGTCTGTGACGAACACAGCGGAGCCATCGGGCATGACACCGATTCCATTTGCCCCGTAAAATCCGCCTTCAGACCACGGACGCTGTCCATCTTCGATGTTCACGCCAAAGCTGGCAACGAGCTCGCCGTATCTGTCCAACTTCAGCATTCCCTGTTCAAGATGACCGGTTGCAATGTACATGTTCCCGTTTTGGTCAATGTCAATGCCGGTGATCAGGGATGAATCCTTCAACGCCTCACTGCCGATGCGACCATCCACTGAACCGTCTGTGTTCAGGACGAGGATAAGGTGGGCGAACCCGCTTACAACATAAAGTTTTCCATCGGGACCAAAATCCAAGTCATCGGCAGTGAACCAATCCTCAGTGATATCAAATTCGCGCAGATACTTGCCATCCGCTGAAAGGACCTGGATGCGCAGCCAATCATCACCGTTGTTGTTCTTGTTGCTGTCCAGCACATAGATGTTGCCATCAGGTCCCACTGTCAGATTTTGCGGACCGAGATCATCAAATTGCCCAGGTCCATTGCCCGCTTCACCAAACTGCCAAAGCAATTTTCCGCTGGGGTCATAAGCCAATACGGAATTGTTCCCCCACGATGCAACATATATATTCCCGTTCGGCGCTACAGAGACATCGGCGATTGTGCTCATCTCATTCGTCAAGATGAGATTCTTTTGATGCCCATCCTTGTCGAAGACATGCACACCCTTGACCATATCTGTTACATACACGCTTCCATCGGCGGTAACATCCACACCACCAGGCACCGAGAACAAACCCGAATCGGATGGACTGCTTTCACTGCCCAATCTCCATAATGTACCGGTAGGCGCAGCGAATGGCGTAGCAGTTGCGAACAGCGCGGCGGGTGTGGCAACAATCTTGCCGGTAGACAGCCCTACCAACTCCACAGCATCGATCTCGTTCCAATAATTCAGGAACGATTCGTCAAATGAGATCTTCACAGCCATTGCTTCGTAATCCCAATCCGCGATTCCGATCTGCATCACGAACGGACATTCGGTTTCAGATGGTTTGCCTGTGTAAATCTCATGGTAGTTGCCATTCGTGTCCAGCAGTTCCACTTTCGTAATTTGAGTTGCGCCATATGTCTGGTAGATATTGACCTCCGAAGGCTCGACCGCGGTCTCGTAATACACCTCCAGCCATTCTTCCCCGCTTCCCATCATGCTTGCCCATGCCGATGGTGCATCTGTACATTCGGATGTGTCCGGCGCGCCTGCTGCCTGAATGGGAGACCAATCTTCGTCACCGAACTGCGAACTGGCGGATGCTCCCACACCCCACTGTCGGATGACCTGACGCGGCGATTCAGTTGGCTGGACCTGTTCACTGCCCGCGTCAACCGGGGCATTCCCTTCGCTGACGTTTGGCTCCGCTACTGGCGCGTCTGTGTTGGGCTTGTCGCTTGATCCGCCCTGGCAGGCGATGCCGGATAAAACCAGGGCAAGCACTGACAGCAAAATGACGATGGCATTTTTGCTTTTCATTCTCTCTTCTCCGTTTGATGTTATTTGTTTACCAGTGGGTACTCGTTGAACACGCCTGTAACAGTGACCTTGCGTGAGTCGTCGGCTTCCCATGTGCCCACAAAGGCAAAGCTGCCAGTCAGAAGATTGTTCTCAACTGAGTCGATCATGATCACACCACCATCGGCATAATAGAGACCTGAGCCGATGAAGATAGCCGCGTTGGGGCTTTTGGAGAAGGAGCCGCGAGGATACTCTCCAAAATTTATAACTCCTGGTGCCACATCAAGCGGAATGAACAGGGAAACCGAATAGCGGAAGTCGGCACTTACAAAGCCGATCACATATTCGTCAGGTGTGGATTGATCCTGTAATGTCCCTGTGTCAATGACGGCATCCCGATCGTCGCCAACCACTTCGTAGTAAAACGTTCCGGGTGCAAGGCTTATGGGAGACATGTTTGGGAGTGTGTAATCGCCGCTTGGGGCGGAGACGCTGTCGGCGGGGGAAGAGGCGGGTGGTTCGTCCACGGCTACATCTTCACCGGGGTAACGTCCCACCAATTCCACGGCGTCGATCTCATCCCATGAAGAGTCGAGGATGGATTGGTCAATGGTGATCTTGACACCTGCCACCAGAAAATCAATATCGGTGACATTCACGGTGAGTGTGTATGGGCATTCCGTGACCGACGGTTCGCCAGTGTATACGGTGTAGTAATTGAGGTCCGGGTCGATCACTTCTACCTTCACCACCTGATCGGGCAGGTTGTTTTGATAGATGTTGATCTGATCGGGATAGACAGGTTTCTCGTAAAGAAGTTCAAGCCAGTCCACGTTGGTGGCTTCGGCGGATGCCCAGGCGTTGGAGTAGTCTCCACAGTCGGTGGATTCAGGCGCACCCGTTGCCTGGAATGCTGAAAAATCTGGATTGCCGTATTCGGAACTTGCCGTGGCGAAGATCGCCCACTGACGGATGACTTCCATTTGCGGCTCTTCCGCTTCGACCGCAGGGACGGCTGGTTCTTCCTGCGACGCTGTTTCATCAGGGATAGTTGGGTTGGTGTCTTGTATATCAGAGTCGGGAGTACCGCCTGTCACTGCCTGGCAAGCGAGGCTGGATGCCAGCAGGGCGATCACGAACAAAATGATTTGGAATTTGTTTCGGATGTTCATTTGTTTCTCCTTATAAATGTTTATCAAAATGATGATGTGGCTGGAAGATGTTCACTGTTGATCTGTTTCACTTCCTTTCATCTCATCATCTTTTGCAAGCGGAATTTCATCCACAGCACGGTCCAAGGCGCGATGCATTTCAGAAGTTGACGCAAAAGCGAACGTACTGTTCGTGATTGGGTTAATAAGTTGCCCGCGCAATTCTCTGTTGGAATCGCGCCAACAACGGAGGATGAGGCTGTGATGTGAGTTTTTATCATTTGTGTTTTGGAAATCATTTTTGTCCATGATTTTCGTCCGCGTGAAAATATTTGTTGTCCTACTTTATCAAATCGCTCTCGTGCCAGTCTCGTGATTTTGTCGTTAAATCAAAAAAGCGGACGTTACTTGTCCGCTTTTCAATCAATCCTGTTTTTGGGCTATTCTGTTATGGCATTCTCTTTGGAACCGATGACAGACAGGTCTCGCTGAATGGTTCGCTTGCTTACTTTTAGAGTGTTTGCCATTTCTTCAAGAGACAGCTTTGCATTTTGACGTTTGGCTTGTCGCAACATGCGTTCCAATTTCGCTTGTCGTAATGCAGCGCTCCCCCTGCTTTGTGCCAGTGCCTGATCAGAAGGTCCTGCATGGACGGTCAGCGTGATTTCCTTCCGTTTTGCGGTACCTTCGATCTTATGTTGGAGGGAGACTTGTTGTGCTTTTGGCGCCAAATTCAAATCATTTATTTTTTTCATTAACCGGCGTGTGACGGGGTCCCTGTGAAAGTATGCCTGGCGGGCATCCTCCTCTTCGATGTCCTTAGCGTAATCCAGCAGGGTCTGATAGGCTTGTTTATAATGTTGTATCGCCTCCTGTCGCTTTCCTGAAGCATCCAACACCGCGCCACATGCATAATAAATATCAGCGACAATGTCTGAAAGGTTCAACATTGCCTGCTCGTGCAAGGCACGGTCTGTCCACGCGAGTGCATCATCGATTTCGCCCATGCCAAGATGAGCCAGCCCGATGTAGGCACAAAGTTCGGGGATGTAATTGTTCTCTCCCAGTGATTTATGCAGTTCGATGGATTTCTTGTAGTTCACGATCGCATCCTGGTGTTGTCCCTTGAGCCACAACGCAAATGCCAGTGCCGTGTGAACTACAGCCTGCAATTCCTTCTGATCGGTTTCCATCGAAACGCTCAAGGCAGATTTGGCAAAGCGGATGGCATCATCACATCGACTCTCGTCAAGATAAGGAAGCGCTGCGGCGAGATTGTAATCAACCCTGGCAAGCCCCACGCTGTCATTCAATTCACCATAGATCGTTCCGGCGGTTTCCAATGCCTGGATACATTCAGTGTTTCGACCCAGGAAATCGCAGGAGGCGGCGAGCCCAAGCAATATTTGTGCTTCAGTCCTCTTCATTCCCGTGTCGCGTGCAAGTTCAAGTGCCTTGTTACTGACTCTATATGCGCCTAGATACAAACCACTGCGCTGAAAACTGCTCGCGATCAATGTGTTGATCTCAACCAGCAGGCAATTGAAGTTATGATTGTGTGCCAGTGTTTGTGCCTGCACTAAAACTTCTCTGGCATCGTGATTGGTTCCCTGCCTGTAATGGATCCTTGCCTTTTGCAAATAGCCCTTTGCCACCAGGATCGGTTGATCGATCTGCACTGCGATATGGATCGACCGGTTGATGATGCGCAGGGCGTCCTGAAATTCCGCGTTTTGCGTCCTTATATTACTGATATGCAAAAGCGTACTGGATTCAAGCTCACGGTTCTGTCCCTGGACCGAGGTCTTTAATATCCTTGTCAGGACCTGTTCCGCATCTTTGATGTTATTCTGCTCGATAAATAATATGGCACGGCGCAACCCGATCTGTTCGTTATCTTGTTGAATGGAATCTAGCAACTGCCATGCTCGCGGGAAGTCCCCCCATTGGATGCACTCATCCACATACAAAAGATCCCTTTGAAGCGCAACACGTGGATCTTTAATTGATGAAAGCCTTTTCAGCGTGTTCAATAATTCGAAACGATTACCTTCATTCAAGGCTTTGACAGCCCGCTGTACCAAAGTCCCGGGCTTTTCTTCGGCAAGTTCCTTTACAACCGGCGAAATTCTTGGCAGCGTTGTGCGTGCCAGGATTGTCTCGAACAGGATCTGGGTCTCAGTTTCAGGCTGTACGTGGAGTTGCTCAGTACACAAGAGCCGATAACTTTCATAGACTGAAATAGCCAGTCCACGCCTTCCCAGTTGAACATGAGCACGCATCAACTGTCGGACCGCTGACTCGTCAAAAGGTTCCTCTTCCACAAGTTGCTCGAGAATTTCGCTTGCTTGCAAGTATTGTTGGTCTTCATAATGCAGCTGAGCCAGTGATCTCAAGGACTTCAGATATTGGTTGCGATATCGTTCGCGTGGTAGCAGGATCCAGTCCGAATATAGACCGGGAACCAGGTCCCCCGTATAAAGTTCAATAGCCCGTGACAGGGATTTTTTGTCGGTTTTTGCGGGGAGGTCCGTAAATTCTTGATGATCGACCCAAATGTTTGTTGTTTCAACATTGATTTCATCAGGATTGGTTTCCACAATGAAACCGGGAAGAGATGATTTAATCAGCCACAAATGATCACTCAATCGGGCACGGGCACGCTCGGGCCAGAGATCAGGGAACATATCGCCCACCAGTTTGTCGCGCCTGATTGATTGAGTTGCATTGAGCAAAAGGTATACTAAAACATCGTGGCATCGGTATGGAGGCGTTTCCCACTCCTTTCCATCCCGTTCCACGCGCAATCCCCCAAACAAATAAAATTTCCAATCTGATTTTTTCCCTAAAGCCATCGGTCCCGTTCATCCATGGTTGGGTTAATTACAGGGAAGGCTGTCTTGTTATTAATAACACTGACGTTCAACCAAGATATTGGTTACTTCTGAACCTGTTACATTTGTAAGGACAAGGTAAGAAGTAAATCACCTGCACTACTCTCGATCGTCTAATGGGTAATATCTGACAATTAAAGCGACTGGTCATCAGGCGAAATAACACCATGAAACACCAAGCCCCTTTATAAGTTATGAAAGTGGTATCATCACTCCAGAACAAGATTATTCTGATCAAGATCCAGGAGAAGCAGATATGCAATTGGTCGAACCTAAAATCAAGCCGCCACTCGATGACGGTTTTCGTCCGGCTGTGCTGGCGAATCAAAATTTCCAGCGCAGGGTCAAGTCTGTTGGGGTGCAGGCAGTGATCGGTTTGGAAAGAGGCGAGGGGGAGGTTTCGCGTTTCGAGACGGTCGTGTATCCCGAGGGGCATCAAGATTTCGAATCCAATTTTCAATACATCGAACGCATCGTCAAGTTATTGCTTTGGCAGCGCGGCGGGCATACCGTCTACATTGGCGCGCCGAAGAAGGTTGGGGAATATATCCGCGATGCCTACTCGGCGAACGGCGCGCAGAAATTCGACTTCCATTTCATGGGGGCACAGGTCTACGAGAAGGAATTTTCGGTTGTAATTTGTGATGCGGATGAAGTGCCCGCTTCTCGCGAGACGGGGAAATTGCTCGGCCGCAATCTGGCTGGGTGCCGCATCGGGTTTGACCTTGGCGCCTCAGACCGCAAAGTGAGTGCTGTGGTGGATGGCGAGGCGATCTACAGTGAAGAGGTGATCTGGGAACCGCGCAAGAACGCCGACCCCGAGTATCACTACCGCGAAGTGATGATTGCGTTAAAAACTGCCGCCAGCAAAATGCAGCGCGTGGATGCCATCGGTGGAAGCTCGGCGGGCATCTACGTGGATAACCGCCCGATGGTGGCTTCGTTGTTTCGTGGTGTGCCTGCGGAGAGATTTGACGAGATCAAGAACATGTTTCTGCGCATCCGCGATGAGATGGGTATACCGTTGGAGGTTATCAACGACGGCGATGTGACCGCGCTGGCAGGCTCGATGTCGATTGAAGATAACGGCATTCTGGGTATTGCGCTCGGTTCGAGCGAGGCGGCTGGATACGTGAACCTGGATGGTCGTATCATGGGCTGGTTGAATGAATTGGCATTCGCGCCGATCGATTACAATCCCGATGCTCCAGTCGATGAATGGTCTGGCGACAAGGGAGTTGGCGCGTTGTATTTCTCACAGCAATGCGTGTTCAGGCTTGCACCGAAAGCAGGTATCGAAATTCCACCGGATGTTACGGATGCAGAGAAGTTAAAGTATGTGCAGAAGAAGCTCGAAGCTGACGATGATGGGGCATTGAAGATCTGGCAGAGCATGGGCGTGTATCTCGGTTATGGCATTGCCCATTACGCCGACTTTTATGACATCAAACATGTTTTGATCTTGGGACGCTGCACCTCCGGGCGTGGCGGCGACTTGTTGATCGAAGGCGCGAAGAAAGTGTTCGAGGCAGAGTTCCGCGAGTTGTTGGAGAAGATCGAATTGCATTTACCCGATGAGAAGATCCGTCGTGTGGGACAGTCCGTTGCGGCGGCGAGTTTGCCGGTGATAAATTAATACGTCATTGCGAGGAATGATCGACGAAGCAATCCTCTTCATCAGCCTGGTGATTGCTTCGCCCCCTTCGCAATGATATAGTTGATACAGGAGATTTAATGAATCGTAACTACCTTGTGACCGGGGGAGCAGGATTTATCGGTTCGAACTACATCCACAGGCTGCTTCAGCGCAATGAGCATGTGACCATCTTTGACAACTTGTCCCGCGCGGGCGCTCCGCGCAACGTGGACTGGTTGAAGAGTCAGTTCGGGGATGACGCGTTCAGGCTTATCGTCGGGGATGTACGAAGCGCTGACCAGATCGCAGGGGCAGCTCAAGAGGCGGATATCATTGTCCATTTGGCGGGGCAGGTCGCAGTGACTACATCCGTAACGAATCCAAGAGATGATTTCGAAGCGAACGCATTGGGCACGTTCAATACACTTGAAGCGGCGCGGCTTTCGGGACGCGACCCGATCTTCATTTATGCATCCACAAACAAAGTCTACGGCGGCATGGACGATGTAAAACTGACTGAGAAACCCACCCGCTGGTTATACGCGGACCTCGAACATGGCTGTACTGAAACCCAGCCGCTCGATTTCCATTCGCCGTATGGAGTGAGCAAGGGTGCGGGGGATCAGTATGTGCGTGACTATGCAAGGATTTATGGTCTGCGTTCTGTGGTATTCCGCCAATCCTGTATTTATGGACCGCGCCAGTTCGGCATCGAAGATCAGGGCTGGCTGGCATGGATGATCATCGCGGCAGTGACGGGACGCAGAATCACGATCTATGGCGACGGCAAGCAGGTGCGCGATGTACTACACGTGGAGGATTTATTGAACGCCTACGATGCCACAATCGAAAAAATCGATGTTGCAAAGGGACAGATCTACAACATGGGCGGCGGCACTCGCAATGTACTGGCGATCTGGGCGGAGTTCGGTCCCATTCTGGAGAGATTGCTTGGAAAAAAGATCGAAGTCGCCCGCACCGACTGGCGTCCCGGTGACCAGCGCGTCTTCTACGCGGATTTCCGCAAAGCCCAACGCGAACTCGGCTGGGAACCGAAGATTGATCTGGAAGAGGGAATTGAGATGCTTTTCAATTGGGTCAGGGAGAATCGAGATTTATTTTAGCTAAAGTGTATTAACGCTTTTTATGAGTGGAACGTCTTAGTTACTGCCTATGATCGTTAGGTGGGCTTATTGTGAATATTTGGTTCTTTATGGAAATTTTCCTAAAATTGAACCTTGATGAAATTCTGCATACTTAGTCACGCCATCACCGCGCCTTCCATTTTCAACAACCATTCTTTTGTAGGCAGTCCCTCTCCGCCGCCATAGCCGTGGAACTTGCCATCCGCCCCGATCACGCGGTGACAGGGAATCACCAACGGCATGGGATTGGTAGCATTGGCGCGTCCGACTGCCCGCCAGGCAAGCGGACGGTTGATCTGTGCCGCGATCTCGGCGTAGGTCCGTGTTTCGCCGTAGGGGATGCGGAAGACCGCCTGTAAAGCTTCGCGTTGGAACGGGCGGAAGATGGTCCAGTCAATGGGGATGGTGAAGGCGGTGCGTTTACCTTCGAGATATTCGGCGAGTTCTCTTGCGTAGGGTTTGATCTTTCTTTCATTGGGGATAACGGGACGATTGAGGCGCGTGAGGAATGCGTCAAATTCGGACTGGGATTCGGTCCATTCAACGGCGACCAGACCAAAGTCGGAAGCAGCGAGGCACAGGTTTCCGAGGGGAGTTCCGTTCAGTTCCCCTACGTAGATGGGATTGGTATCAGGTGTTTTAGTCTTCATAAAAATCACCATTGATTGAGAAGAAGTCTCAGTGGTGATTATAGTTTAGTTTCTGCGTATAAAAATGGAGATTTCCAACCCATTGAATGTACTTTTTACCTTACACCGCCGTAAGTTGTCGAACAAACGTAGGGTAATCGTAGGTTAGGCGTCAAGCAGGCTAAGACCCGATATGATAAATTAGAGACAGTAAGGTGATTTCTCTTCTCCTCCTTTTGCAAGGGAACCGCGGTCGGCGTCCGCGGTTCTCGCATTTAAAGGGGACATTCGCTATAAT
>CAYTDB010000058.1:0-28707 GCA_964436455.1 uncultured Anaerolinea sp.
CCTCCACTCAAATAAAGCATCGCAAATGCTGCCAGCCAGTGTTCCACCATGTAATCGGAGCTAGTCACAGCGTTCATGCTTGCCTGAGCATGTGCAGCTACTGCCGCCTCAAGGTGTGGTCTGCGTGGGTCATCTGCGGGCAGGATGGCGTGCAATTGCTTCCACACAAATGCTCGATACAGGTTCAATCCATGCAGGTGTGCCAGTTGACCGTCCGATGCATCGGAGACGAACGCTGGTTCAAAAAGAGATTTGGGTTCACCCGAGGAAAGCCCTTGTAGGAACGTATCCAGCCATTGGAGAAATTCATCCCGTTCCAGCACGCAGCTCATCAAATCCACTTCCGTAAGCGCGGGGGAGAGGAAGTCGCTTCCGCTCGGCTCGTAATGGGCGGGGTAGTCTCGGTCTGCGCCGTACCAGCGAGTCGCTGTTTGGGTGATGGCGGTGGCCAGGCGGTCATCTCCCTGGCTTGCCAAAAATTTTGCCCACGGAACGGAGCGCGCCAGACCAAAGGCGCTGTTACTGTGCATTCCCACGCGGATCGGATATGTCGCTTTTGGGAGCCAAGCCAAAAAGGACTCCGTGATCACATCCGAAAGCGGACGCATCGCCTCCAGCCACCGAGTAGCTGGTTCAGCCTCCCAAACCGTCAGCTCGTGTGACAGCGTCAACGCCCAACCCCAGCCGTAAGGTCGTTCGAAGCGTGGACGGGAACGCAGGTACGCGGCTTCCTGATTCAATGCTGATTTTGTGAGATGCGTGTTGAGCGCGGTCATTGCCTTGGTCGTATCAATGGCTTTTGGTGTCAGGCGCAGTAAGCGGATCAATGCCCAATGCATCTCAACGCTGGAATGCCAGTCAAAGCAGCCATAAAAGGCAGGGTGCGCCTCACGCGGCGTTGGGCGGTCGTCAGGTCCCGTCATCATGTGCTGCATCTGGTTTGGGTATTCCTGCTGGATGGAGGCGAGGATCGACTCCGTATAGACGGAAGCAACTTGCTCAAGCGATGTTTCTGTGTAATGGAGGTTTGTCATGGTAGGCACCTTGATCAGTGGCGAGTAAAATCCACCCCATGGAACTTATCACATCCCGTTTGATTTTGCGAGACTTTCAGGAAAGTGATTTCCCTGCATTGCTCGCCATCGAGTCGCTTCCCGAAACGCATTATTTCGAGGGACCAGTTCCCACCGAGGCAGAGACTTGGGCAAAGCGGGAGAAGAACCTACAACGCGCCAGGGATATCCCTAGGACACATTATCGTCTGGCAATTTATCTCTCAACAGGAGAGTTCGTTGGCAGGCTGGGCTTGGGATTGCAGAATGAATCCATCCGCGAATGGGAGATCGGTTGGGCGATCCTCCCACAGGAATGGGGCAAGGGATATGCCACCGAAGCGGCGCGCCGGCTGTTGGAGCATGTCTTCGATGAGTTGAATGCTCATCGGGTGGTTGCCTTTTGTCATGCGTCGAATGCTGCTTCGGAGCGCGTGATGCGCAAACTGGGTATGAAACAAGATGGTTATTTGCGTGAGACACGTTGGTGGAATGATGACTGGGCTGACGAGTTGGTCTATTCCATTTTGGAGTGGGAGTGGAAACAGGCAAACCTGTGATTCGTTTTCCCTGGCGGACTTGATAGAATCTCGCTGATGGAGTGAACTCATTGAATACGAACTATCAACAGATCCTGGAAGAGATTTTCGAAGAAACCAAGTCACTGCGGGGACGGGGGAAGGTGGCGGATTACATTCCGGCACTGGCAGAGGTTAACCCGGACCAATACGGGATCGCGATCCAGACTTTGGGCGGTGAGGCGTTTCAGGTTGGGGATGTGAACGTCCCATTTTCGATCCAAAGCATTTCGAAGGTGTTTGTATTGGCGATGGTGTTCAGGGAAGTGGGCGAGAAATTGTGGTCGCGCGTGGGACGCGAGCCATCAGGGACTGCATTTAACTCACTGGTACAGCTTGAAACGGAAAACGGCATTCCGCGCAATCCATTTATCAACGCAGGCGCGCTGGTAACGACGGACCATTTGGTCTCGTGTTCGGATGATCCGCTTTCGGAAATACTGGACTTTGTAAGAAGTGTTTCACACAATCTGAATATCAACTTCAGCAAAATGGTCGCAGAATCGGAGCGGAATGCCGGTTATCGAAACGCAGCACTGATCAACCTGATGAAAAGTTTTGGCAACATCGAGAACGATGTCACTAAGGTCCTAAATATTTATTTCCATCAATGTGCGTTGATGATGGATTGTCATGATCTGGCACGCGCTTTCCTGTTTTTGGCAAACGGTGGTGTGAATCCGTGGGAAAACGAAAGGATTTTGACTTCGAGCCAGGCAAAGCGCGTCAATGCCTTGATGCAGGTCTGCGGATTGTATGATGATTCAGGGGAGTTTGCGTTCATGGTCGGGCTGCCAGGCAAGAGCGGAGTCGGAGGCGGGATCGTGGCGATCATCCCGAACCTGCTCTCCATCTGTGTCTGGTCACCCGAGTTGAACAAACACGGCACATCCTTGATCGGCATGAAAGCGTTGGAGTTGTTTACGACCAAGACCGGAATCTCAATTTTTTAGTCAGCACCTTACGGGACGTTTTGTTATTTGCGAACATACTCCTCGCAGATCTTCCAAAGCTTCTCCTCATCACCTTGATTCCGAAACTCACACTCAACTTCCTTGCGGTCTCGGAAAAACTTGTTCGTCACGCCTTCCCGATCAGAGTCGCTTGCCAGCCAGATAAGTGTATCCGCGCCATCCGCGGCGGTGCGCCCGCCTGCCCGTTGGGTCAATTCTGTAATCCGTTCGGAATCAGCGTGGCGGAACAGTCCCGTTGTGGGGATCAGGCTCGGCGTCATGGTGTTGACCGTCACACCGCAGCCCTCCAATCGATGCGCGGTTGCCCAAGTCAACAGGCGGTCACAGGCTTTTGATTGCGAATACGCCATGAAACTTTCGAATTTGCGGTGCTTGAACTCCAGATCTTCAAGATCGAGATCACGGGCAAACTGTGATGATACATTGATGATGCGCGACGGCGCGCTGCGTTTCAGCAGGCCCAGCAATTCCTGTGTCAGTAGAAAATAACCGAGCACGTTTGTGGCAAAGGTCAATTCGATGCCTTCGGCGCTGTCCATTTTTGGGAGCGTTCCGCGGTTGACCGCAGCGTTATTGATCAGCACATCCAGTCGGCGATACTTGTGACGGAATGCCAGCGCAAACTCACGGATCGACTCCTGGCTGGATGTGTCGATGTACATTACATCCAATTTCGACGAGTTTGTTCTGCGGGTGATTTCCTTGGCGACTTGATTTCCCTTTCGGGTGTCGCGACAGGCGAGGATGACCTCTGCACCGAGATGTGCCAGTCCCAGTGCCGCTTCCTTCCCGACGCCTGAGGTTGGTCCTGTTATGATGACGCGTTTTCCCTGTATTGAGTTCATTACTTAATCCTGTGATAGACCTGACAGTTTTCATCAGGTCTTTGCTCTTCGTGTACTCCCGTCCACGCTTTAACTTTTTAACGATAAACCTGTCAGGTCTAATATCTTTACCCCTGCGTATCCTTCCAAATCCTGTAGTTGTTCATGATCTGTTCGATATGACCTGGTATGTGCGCGGAATAAATGTCAACCCAGTTATCGAACGTATACGGTTCCTTGTATTCGGGATGCATGACGATGTGCTCGAAGACTTCATCGGGTTGTTTCTTCAACAGATCGTAGGTTGTCTTGCGTGCGAGCCTTACAACTTCAAGAGAATCTTCCAGATCCTGTTCAAGATAGCTCAAATCCGTTGCCCATTTATCCTGGTCGTATGCCATCAATGTGCCGCCCGGCTCGACGATCAACATGCGGGCACGTAACGCTGCATTGGACTCCGAGTCCGCAAGATGGAGAATGACCTCGTGGATGCTCCATTCGGTCAGAGCAGGTTTGAACCGCCACATCTCGCGCGGAATATCCTTGAGTACTTCGACAAGCATGTCAAAGCCTTTGCCATATAAGTCGATTTTCTCGTTTCGCTCGTGTTTGCCCATATTGGTATACCTCGGTGGTTGAGTGCCGCTGAGCGGCGTATCGAGACCACCACTAAACAGAATTCCCTTTATTGCTTTGTGGTCTCGATACGGCGGCTGTCGCCGCTTACTCGACCACCGACATTCTCTTGTTATTCCATTTCCACTGCCATTGCCACGGCTTCACCGCCGCCCAGGCATAACGCTGCAATGCCGCGCTTGAGACCGCGATCTTTCAAAGCGTGCAGCAACGTGACCAGTACGCGTGCACCGCTTGCCCCGAGCGGATGTCCGATTGCGATCGCACCGCCATTCACATTGACCTTGTCCCAGTCCCAGCCCTGGTCGGCAAGCGCGTAGCCGTCTGCGAGCACTTGCGCAGCAAAGGCTTCATTGAGATCGATCAAATCCACATCTGCAAATGTCCATCCAACCTTCTTCAACAGTTTTGGCATCGCATGTGCAGGCGCGGAAAACAGATATTTCGGCTCGACCGCAGCTTGTGCATAACCCACGATGCGCGCCATCGGTTTGTGTCCATTGTTCTCTGCATACGCGCGCGAAGCAACCACGACCGCCGCGCCGCCGTCACTCATTTGGGACGCGTTACCCGCGGTCACTTTGCCGTCAGCTTTGAAGGCGGGTTTGAGTTTCGTCATGGACTCCAGAGACGAGTCCTTTCTTGGACCTTCATCCTGCGTCACCTCTGTGATCGCGCCTTTACGTCCCGCGATTTGGACGGGGACGATCTCAGCGTTGAACTTCCCTGCTTCTTGAGCCGCGACAGCCCTCTCGTGAGAGCGAAGCGCAAACTGGTCCATCGCCTCACGCGTGACCTCATACTCGTCCGCGATGAATTCAGCCGCCATCCCCATCCCCCAATTCTCAAACGAGTCCCACAGACCGTCGTTGAGCAACGCGTCGGTGAGCGTCTGATTGCCGAACTTCAACTCCCCCGAACGCCCTGTGACGATATACGGTGCCCGGCTCATGGACTCGAACCCTCCCGCTACGAACAGATCGGCATCTCCCGCGCGGATGGCTTGTGCCGACAGCATCGCGGCTTTGAGGCTCGACCCGCAGACCTTGTTGATTGTGCTTGCCCCGACCGTTGCAGGTATGCCTGCATGGATGCTCGACTGGCGTGCCGGAGCCTGTCCCAAACCTGCCGACACGACATTCCCCATGATGACTTCATCGATCTCTTCTGGATTGACACCCGCCCGTTCCACCGCGGCTTTGACCGCGAACGTCCCCAATTGTGTTGCAGGGATGCTTGCCAGCGTTCCTTGAAATTTCCCGACCGGTGTACGTACCGCGCTCAAAATGACAGCTTCGTTTTCCTTGCTCATTGCGCCTCCTGTGTAATGATGTGCTATGCAAAAAGCAGGGGCGATCCTTCAAGGTTGATCTTTTCCCATTTGTCGCTGGATGGGTCGCCCTTGCGCGTTATTTCGACAATGCAATTATAAAGCCGATGATAAAGTTTCATCGATTCTCAAACGCGGGTTACAATCGGTGCATGGATAATTTCACCAAACCGCTTTATGAGTTGATTGGGGGAGAGACCGGGTTGAAGTCCCTGGTGGACCGGTTCTATGACATCGTGGATACCGCCCCAGAGGCAAAGGAACTGCGTGCGCTGCATGCCAAAAGTCTGAAACGCTCACGTGAAAAACTGGTCATGTTCCTCTCCGGTTGGTCTGGGGGACCGCCCTTGTATGTGGAGGCTTATGGACACCCGCGCTTGCGGCAGAGGCACATGCCGTTTTCCATCGGCGTGAAGGAACGCGACCAATGGTTGTGGTGCATGAACAAGGCACTGGATGAATGTCATTTTGACCAGCATGTGACGGAATATCTCAAAACCCGCTTCTCTGAAGTTGCCGATTTTATGCGGAACAGGATGGAACTTTAGAATTGACATGTCATTGCTTCGACCTCCTTCGACTACGCCGCCAAAAAGTGGCGGCTCCGCTCACATCGTCCCGATGATCATTCGGGAGGATGGCTCGCAAGGACATCATAGGTGCTTCATCGCCTCACGCTGGCTGAGCGGATTCAATTCCTTTGTCTCTTTCACAAACTTCTTCACAGCCTTGGGATCAGTGCGTGCGTACTGGCGTAACGCCCAGCCGATGGCTTTGTTGATAAAAAACTCCTTCGATCCCAAATTCTCGCGGATGATGTCGCACAGCAAATCAAAATCTGTTTCCTCTTTGTAGTTCAACTGGAACAGGATGGTTGTACGTCGCAACCAAAAATTTTCCGATTTGCGCCAACGTACCAGGTATTTCTTCCTGACAGTAGGATAACGTTTGAAATGCACGCCGACCGTCCCGCCTGCGATACTGTCCACCGTGTCCCACCAGGATTTGGTCGTGATAAGGTATTCCATCGTATCCACAAACTCAGGCGGGAGTCTTTTGTTGAGTCTGCCCAATAATCCAACTGCCACATATTGAAATTCACGTTGTGGCAGTGACCATAGATCCCGCAGGATCGAATCCAATTCAGTGACTTCGGGCAGTCCATGTTCGGCGTAAAATTCCTTTTGCAACGCCGCACTTTGCGGGGTTTTGATGCCCAGGTACTCGAATTGGTCGCGCATGTATTTTTTCATGGCGGGAGCCTGGGTGGGATCGGTATTCCCTTCGAACAGGGTTTTCAATTTTTTAACATAGGGGTGCATGGAGTCTCCTGATTTGTAAGGTCATTATGGGTGGCGCCTCGCGCCGCGAAGAATCTTTGCCAGCAATGTGCAAGTGGCTTCCGTCGCGGAAAAACGCTTCCTCAGCGCGACACGGTCATGGCTCCGGCGTATCCGGCGGATCGAGAGGCGGGACAAACTTCACCAGCCATTCAGCATTTCCCTGTTTGGTCACGGATGAGAAGGGTGTGACGATATGGATCCATGTCCTGCCAGGGTGCAATGGGATAAGATTTCCCTGTACATCCACGAAGTGCATTGGACGGCGTAGCCCGGTCGTTTTTTCATATTCGCGATTGGTTGTTGCCCAGTATATTTTGAAGGCTTGTCCGTCGCGAAACAGGTAGGCAAAGTTGCCTTGTCCGTTGCTGAAGTTCACTTCGAGTTGGTTGTGACGGAAGCGCATGTGTTCGGCGTATAGGACAATTACATTCTCGAACGCAAGCTGACGTCCGGTCAACCTGTCGGTGGCGGGGTGGAGGATGCCTTTACTGTCCTCATCATCGGTGAAGCGCAGGTAGGTATGCGAGATGGGGTCATACGTCCATGCGGATTGATTATATAAGTGATAGTAGACATCGATCTCATTGGCGGGTTGTCCGCTTTCGGGAGGTGAATCAGAGAAAAGATTGCCCGAATAATTCACAGGTTGCTTTGGGTTTAAATTTTCCTCTGCCAGTTCACGCAGGCGTGAAACCGTGAGCAGGGCGCTGTTCGGTGTGGTCAAGTCCCTTCCGAAGATGATCTCACAGGCATCGAGCCTTTCACCAATGTCCCATGCGGCGCTGGCATACACGAGACAACTGTTCGGGAACATTCGTCCGATTTGATTGTAAGTCAATCGCCCTGAACGGATCGGTCCCACATATGGTTCTGATGGGATAAACCAGTGTGGAGGTGTGCCAGTGACGATTGGTTTGGGAGTTGCAAGCGGTTCTTCGGACAGGAACAAGCCCGTGTCCCAATATGAAGCGGTTACGTCTGCTTGAATGATGGATGTTTCGCCGCTCTCGATATCTGCATCGGAATCGTGATCTTCGTCTCCGATATTTGCTTGCGTGAATTGATATGCGGAACTCTTCTCAAATTGGAGGATGGCATCGCGTTTCGGATTCTCGAACGCAAAATAGCCATTGGAATCCGTACTCGTTTCATCCAGGACCTCACGGCTGACTCCGTCCAACAAGCGGACACACACACCGCCAACGCCCATCTCCCAATCGTCCTGTATCCCGTTTTCATTTTCATCCAACCAGACACGGTTGCCGATCCAATTTCCGCCAGGGCGGACGACCTCCTGACGAACAGTGCAACCGCCGACAATGTTCGGCACATCGCGCGGAAAGTCGCCAAAAAAGACATTCATAAAACGCGTAACACCTTCTCCGATGAAAAGTTCGAATACCCATGGTGCGAACCCCGGTCCCGCCTGCGGACGGGCGCTGGCAGGCGAGTTGCTGATGGACACTAACACCGCAGGGAGCTGAAGCAGGGATGGATCCATGACTTCGCGTCCGGTCAACGGATTGATATTTGACGGGAAAGCATCGGGACCGTAATCGGTGGGCGGGAGGTGTGGTTGCGGGGTGGATGTCTTTGTTGGTGTAGGGACTTTTATCGTTGCGGACGCGTTCGTGCGAACACGGGTTATCGTTTGGGTTGCGTTTGTTTGACTGGCTTGCGGATTGGAGCAACCCAGAAGAAATAAAAGAATAAGGCTAATTGTCTTTTTCACCCTTCATCCTTTGTTTTTACTTCGCTCCCGGCGGCTGACTGAATCGCATTCGAAATTCGCCGATTCTTTGTTCGGTCAGCGTAGTCGCAGGTGTGACGATTGTGATCCAGGTGCGGCCAGGTTTCAAAGGAAACGGAACGTTATCCATGATTTGGAATTTTATTGGTGTATCATCTTCAGTATTCCACTGAATGGTATACATCTGTCCGTTGCGGAATAACAGCGCCTTGCCGGAAAGTCCGTGTTCAAGATGAATGTCCAGGTTGGTGGGGGAGATGACATCATGTTCTGAATAGAGAACGATCACATTTTCAAATTGCAATTGACGCCCGGTCAATCGGTCGACTTCGGGGTGCAATATGCCTGCGGTTGCAGAATCTCCATCGTCCACGTAGCGCCAATACGATTCAGAAAGTGTATCGTATACCCAGCCTGTCTGGTTCAGCCATGCATGATATACATCCAATTTTGTGGCGGGTATGCCGCCCTCAGGCGGTTCATCGAAATATTCATTGCTCACGTAATTTATCTGCGTTTTCGGGTCTTCGCGTTCTTGTGCAAGTTGCTTCATCTTTGCTATATCCAGCATATATCCGCCGCCTTGAATGTTGTGGTCCACGAAATAGCATTTGGGTAATTCAACCAAAACTTCAGACGATGCATACGCATAGATCAGGCACGAGCCTTTGAACAACTCCGCGATATCGGCATAGATCAAACGCCCCGAACGGATAGGTCCAACTTGGGCAGGAGGAAGTTCGGATGTGAGCGGAGGTGTTTCGAGCTGAACCAAACCGATGTCCAGATTGAGAAGCGAAGATGTGACATCCAACGCGTCTGACCAGCCCGAGGCTGGATACACATCACTATCCTGTTCATCATCCCCGGCATTTTTCTGAGCAAATTCCATGCCCTTGAGTTGTTCCACTGCAACGAAATATTTCCCCGCACTGACGTTGAATCCGTAGTAGCCATTGCTGTCTGTGGACGTTTGTTGAAGCAGATTTTGATTCTCATCATACAAGTTGACGCACACGCCGCCGACGCCGCGCTCCCAATCATCCTGCTTGATGTTTTGATTCGCATCCAGCCAGATGCGGTTACCGAGGATGAGATCGGTTTGGATAAAAGGTTCCTTTCGCACCTCGCAACTTCCAACGATGGGCGCTTCCGGTGCGGGGAACTCACCGTAGAACGCCGTGAGGTACCGCGTGGTGCCTTCGGTGATATAGACCTCGAATACAAACGGCGCGAACGAAAGACCCGCCTGCGGGCGTGCCATCACCGGGAAAGTGGAGATCGAGACCAGCAGGGCAGGCAGGTCAAGCAGGGATGCATCCGAAACTTTCAAGCCGGTCAGCGGATTGGTTGCGTCGGGCAGCGGCGTTGGCGGGATTGGAATGGTGGTGGATTCAGGTCGAATCGCAGGAGGAATTTCGATTCCGCTGGTCGTGGCAACTGACGGTGTTATCCCAACCCCATTGTTTTGTGTGCAACTTGTGACCAGCAGGATGAATATCAGTACAAGCCAGAGATGGCTGTCACCTGATCTTTTTAAACTCATTATATACACGCTCGAATGTGACTTCCAGTGCTTCGGGTAGAACACGCGTGGCACCGACCGAGGACATGAAGTTCGTGTCACCTTTCCAGCGCGGGACGATGTGGATGTGGACGTGTCCCAGCACACCTGCGCCAGCCGCCTCGCCCATGTTAACGCCCACATTAAATCCCTGTGGTTTATAGATATTCTTCAAAACCGTTGTGCACAGGGATGTGAATTCCATCATTTCAGCACGGGTTGCGGGATCAAGTTCCTCGAGGCTGGATACATGCTGATAGGGATTAACCATCAAATGTCCGCTCGTGTATGGGTAGCGGTTGAGGATCACATAAGCAAGGTCTCCGCGATACGCGATGAGGTTCTCTGCGCCGTCTTCCATTTCCTGCGCAATGCAGAATACGCATCCATTTTCCTTGTTGTTGCTTTCGATATATTCCATACGCCAGGGTGACCAGAGATGATTCATAGGATGGGGGAATTGTAGCAGAGAAATACACTGAATAGTTTGCTGAATTACTTAACTTCCGTTGACATTCTTCCATGAATTCGATTATCCTACGGTGGATGCAACCATCATTATTTCCTGACCCCTTTCCACAAACGTTTACCGTCTCCAAATTGACGTTCCATATCCGCAAGTTACTGGAAGAGGATGAAGTACTTCAAGATGTTTGGGTGCAGGGCGAGATATCGAATTTGTCCCGCCCTGTGTCAGGACATGTGTATTTCACTCTCAAGGATGCAAACGCCTCACTCAAATGTGTGATGTGGAAAACGAGTGCGGCGCGGCTTAACCTGTCCCTGCGGGATGGCATGGAAGTGGAAGTCCACGGGAGGATCGGGGTGTATGAACCACAGGGACAATACCAACTCTATGCCGATCAGATTCGACCGGTGGGCGAGGGCGCGTTATTTCAGGAATTTCTGCGGCTCAAGTCCATGCTGGAAGCGGAAGGACTGTTTGATCTAGAACGCAAGCGACCCATTCCTGAGTTCCCGAAACGGATTGGTATCGTCACGTCTGCGACTGGCGCGGCTTTGCGCGATATGCTGAACACCTTGCGCCGCCGTTTGCCTCTTGTTGAGGTGCTTCTCGCCCCCTCTCCCGTGCAGGGAACGGAAGCCCCGCCAGCATTGGTGAAGGCGATTCAAGCGCTTAATCACCAGAGACCCGATGTCATTTTACTTGCACGCGGCGGCGGCTCCATTGAAGACTTGTGGGCATTCAACGATGAACGTGTGGTGCGTGCGGTTGCCATGTCAGAAGCGCCTGTCATTTCAGGCGTTGGTCATGAAACGGATTTCACCCTCTGTGACTTCGCCGCCGACCTGCGCGCCCCAACTCCCACCGCTGCGGCAGAACTTGCAACGCCCATCACAATTCAAGACCTTGCCGCGGAACTTGCCAATTACCAATCTCAAATTACCCATCACACCATCAACTTGATTCTAGCCAACCGAGTGGATCTTGCGTCCATTTCTTCCCAACTTCGATACTTATCCCCTGCGCGCCGCATCCAATCGGAAACCCAGCGCGTGGATGAACTTTCCCGTCGCATGCTTTCATCTTTGGTTCATCGATTTCAGTTACAATCTTCACACGTCAAAGGCTTGACGCGGAGACTCGAAGCATTGAGTCCGCTGGCGGTATTGGCACGTGGATATGCGGTTGTGACGCGGACGGAAGACGGCAGGGTTGTATCACGTGTTGCGCAGGTCAGTGATGACATGAAGGTGCGAGTCAGTGATGGAGAGTTTGAAGTAAGGCACTCGCGTTCAGTGCAGTGAGGAAAACTTATGGCAAAATCCACTCAAAAAAATGTCGACGAACTGTCTTATGAAGAAGCCCTGGCTGAACTGGAGAAAATTGTCTCTTTGCTCGAGGGGGAGCAGAGTCAGCTTGAGGATGCGATCAAGTTATTCGAGCGGGGGCAGGCTCTGGCGTCGCGATGCGGCGTGCTTCTCGAAGCGGCAGAGTGGAAGGTGAAGCAGGTGCTCGGTGATGATGTAGTGGACTTCGAGGAAGAATCCGAATGAATCTTCTGGCATTATTCCAGAATAAGGCGTTGATTGCCGGACTGACAGCGTGGTTGCTGGCGCAGATCATCAAGATACCGTTGGATTACTTTAGCACGCGCCGCTGGAATTGGGCGCTGCTCCTGACCACCGGGGGGATGCCGAGTTCTCATTCTTCACTGATGACCGGAACTGTGTTCGGCATTGGCTTATATCATGGGTTTGACAACCCGGCATTCGCGATTGGACTGGCAATTACGATGGTGGTTGTTTATGACGCGGCAGGTGTACGCCGGCAGGCAGGTATCCATGCGCAGCGCATCAATGTGCTGTTTGACGAACTCCTGCGCGGACATATCTTCAGCGAAAAAGACCTGCGTGAAGTTTTGGGCCATACGCCATTGGAGGTTGTGGGAGGCATTTTGTTGGGTCTTATTGTCTCAACCGCACAATGGTTAATCTGGAAATAAATTTTCAAAGGAGAAATATAATGAACGAACTAATCGATCTGATCGTAAAGAAAACCGGCTTGCCGAAAGAGACAGCCAAACAAGTGGTTGACATTGTCATCAAATTCCTGAAGGATAAACTCCCTGATACCTTCGACGCCCTCATCGACAAAGTGCTCGTAGCGGGCAACGACGGCAAAATGGATGTTTCTGATGCCATGAATTTGCTTGGCGGTTTTATGTCTGCCGCTAAGAAAAAGTAAATTCCACGATGTTATTGCGAGGAGGTTGAAGCCCGATGCGACAATCTCTTCGCAATAAACTTAACGATCGTTTTTATTTCGGGGACTTTGAAAATCATAACGCCAACAAGAAAAATAATCCCGCCAGTTGCAATGCCCCCTATTGCGACGAGCCAGCGATTCATCCCTGCCGATAATTGAAGCCACGCCAACAGGCTGACAGCCATTCCAAGCCCTGCCAGCCCAACGCGCCACGCACCATCCCAAATGAATTTGCCTTCAATACCGTTCAACCGTCTGCGCATAAAGATGTACAATGCTGTCGCTTCAAGCGCGGTGGCTAGTGAATTTGCCAAAGCGAGTCCGCCAACAGGAATCCAGCCGATCTGCACGAACAATCTGGAAAACGCAATACTGAACCCTACGTTCAGTCCCATTGCAACCACTCCGATCATCACGGGAGTTTTCGTATCCTGTTGTGCGTAAAAGGCGCGTGTCAACACTTCCATGATGCTGTGACCTACCAGTCCCGCCGCGAACCAAAACAAAACCCAGGCGGTCATTTCAGTGACCTGTTCATTGAACTCGCCATATTGGAATAGTGCGGTGACAATCGGTTTCCCCAGCAACATTAATCCCAGGCTTGCTGGAACTGCCAGTACCAGCATTCCGCGCAGGGCAGATGCCAGTGACGAGCGCATCTCATCCAGTTTTCCCAGTGCATGTTGGGCGGAAAAAGTCGGCATGGCGGCAATTGCCACAGATTGTGCGATCGCGGCTTGTGCCATGACCATTAGTGTGAAGCCATAGGAAAGGCTTTGTATGCTTCCTTCCGCCATCTTCGAACCAAGGTTGTTGTTTACCCAAAAATTCAACTGGACAATCGCCGCTCCAAAGACGCGTGGTCCCATGAGGCGGATTACGGTGAGAACGTTCGGGTTTCCCCGCCCAAATAAAAACGAATATTCACCCTTGAGTTTGAATAATGACGGGAGCTGCACCAGCATGAACAACCCTGAACCGATGACCACACCCCATGCAAGCCCGTATATTCCCATCCAGCGTGCCAGGACCAGTACACCAAATATCTGTCCGATCTGATACATTCCGGCGGTGATCTGTGGGATGAAGAATATCCGATGGGCGTTCAAAATACTGATGATTAACCCGCCAATGCCGAACAGAACCGCGGAAGCGGATTGGATACGGAGCAGGTTTACTGTAAGTATAAAAATTTCAGGGTCGCGTGAAAGCCCTGGCGCAAGGAGATAGCGCACGATCTGTGGCGCAAAAATGGATGCGATCAATGCAGCAGCACTTAGGATCAAGGTAACGAGATTGATTAAGGAAGAAGCAAGCGTCCAAGCTGCTTTCTTTTCACCCCGTACCAATAGCCCGGTGAAGGCGGGTAGAAACGCAGAACCCAGCGCTCCGGCGGCGATAAGTGTGAAGAGAGTCTCACTTACGCGATTGGCTGAGAAGAAAGCGTCTACTTCGGCGGCGGGGAAGGCGCGCGCAATGAGTATCTTGGCTACCAGACCCATTAGCTGGCTAAAGACAATGGCGAACATCACAGTGCCTGCGGCGCGCGCGATCTGGCGATTGGCGGTTGAGTTGGAGTTGGTCACGGGGGAGGATTATAATCTCGAAATCCCGTTATCAAATTCAAGGAAACCATGAAAACATATAATCGCCTTTTCGTTCCAGTATTGGTTGCATGCATTGTCCTTTCCTCATGTGTCGACGTAACACCTGCATCAACACCTGATACCGAGATCACCCCAACGCCGGCAGGCGAATACACCCCGATAGATTTGCAGGCGGGTTATGGCTTGCGTGGTCCATGGTTCGAGTTGTACATGACGAACCCCGACAGTCCACTTTCACCGCAGGGAACTGGCGGCGTGGACGGTCCGCTTGTGGATGCGATTGACGCGGCACGACTGAGCATCGATGTTGCTGCCTACAGCCTCACATTGAACAGCGTGCGCTATGCATTAATCAATGCCCATAACCGCGGTGTGAAAGTGCGCATCGTTATGGAATCCACGAACATGGATGGTTCTGATGTACAAAAATTGTTGGAAGCAGGCATTCCCATCATTGGTGATAACCGTCAGGGATTGATGCACGACAAGTTCATGGTCATTGACCGCGCTGAGGTGTGGCTCGGCTCGATGAACTATACCGATTCGGGAACGTATGACGATAACAACGACATGATCCGCATCCTTTCAACGAAGATCGCCGAGAACTATTCCGTTGAATTCAATGAAATGTTCGAAGATGATATGTTTGGACCCGATGTGGTTGAGAAAACGCCCAATCCAACAGTCACACTTGATGGCACTCGTGTGGATACTTACTTTTCACCCGACGACCATGTATTGACCGCTCTCTACAACCTGTTGAGCGGGGCAGATGAAAGCATTTACTTCCTTGCTTTCTCGTTCACATCCAATGAGTTGGGTGAGATCGTCCGCACAAAGGCGGAGGCGGGCTTGGATATCAAAGGCGTGATGGATAAGGAACAGGTCGCGTCGAACACAGGCACTGAATACGATCCTTTCCGGCAGGCGGGATTGGATGTCCGCATTGACGGCAATGACGGTCAAATGCATCACAAGGCTTTCATCGTGGATGGAAAGATCATTGCATTCGGTTCCTATAACTTCTCAAAATCAGCGGAAGAGAGAAATGACGAGAACATCGTCATTGTCTACAACGAGAAGATCGCAAAATTCTTTATGCAGGAGTTTGATCGAGTCTATGCAGAAGCTCACGATTGAGGGATGATGACCACGCTCATACTTCTTGCTGTCTTTGCACACCCTGATGATGAGTCGATGGGGATGGGTGGTACGCTCGCAAAATATTCTGCAGAGGGAATTGAAACTCACCTGATCTGCGCTTCTCGCGGGGAGAGAGGCTGGTTCGGCCCCGAGGAGCAGTATCCAGGTCCGGAACGACTCGGCGAAATCCGCATGAGGGAGTTGGAAAACGCTGTCAAGGAGCTGGGTATGAAGGGACTCCACTTCCTTGATCACATTGACGGCGATGTGGATAAAGCCGATCATGCAGAAGCCATCCGCAAAATCGTCACACATATCCGCCGCATCCAGCCGCAGGTGGTGGTAACCTTCCCTCCCGATGGGAATTACGGACATCCCGATCACATCGCCATTGGACAGTTTGCAAGTGCAGCCATCGTCTGTGCGGCGGACGCGGGTTATCAGGATGAAGATAGGTTACCAACACACCGCGTGTCGAAACTGTATTACATGGTGGATGGAGAGGATTTTGTCAATCTCATTGCGCCGTTCATGGACGACATGTCTTTTCAAGTTGACGATCATCTGCGAGAGGAAACGGCATGGAAGAACTGGATGATTACCACGCGCATCGATATGGCAGAACACTGCCACACTGCGTGGTGGGCGATCCATTGTCACCAAAGCCAGTTGCCATCGCTTGGCGCGATCGCTGAAATGCACGAAGACGCGGCGACAGCCGTCCTTGCCATGCAGGGAACGTTTTATCGTGTGTTTAGCCTGGTCAATGGGGGGAGAAAACTGGAGACCGATCTATTTGAAGGGCTGCGGTGATCAGGCAGGAAAATCCTTCATGCGCTCAACCTCCAGTTGCGCGCCTATTGATGCAAAAATATCTTTAGCTTCCTGCCACATTTTTTCCCCGTGCTCTCTGTTGCCTGTCTTGAATTTGTAATGCGCCCATTCACGTAAAGTGTGTGCCTGTTCCAAATCTATTTCAGCTTCGACAAAGATCGCCACGCTCTTTTTGAAGCAGGTTTCCGCGTCGTATTCATTCATTTGATGTGTTTCCCAGTCCGAAAAACGGACGACATCATTGGTCCTGGCACAGATCTTGCCCAGGGTGCGCCATGCAATGCCAATATATTCAGGCGTTTGATCCTCCTCTGCAAGGACGAGTGCCTGCCGCGCAGAGTAGAAGGCTTTCTCGTATCTTCCCAAGCCCAGCATGGCTTCAGCGTGATGATTAAAGGTCAGCGGCATGCACCATGACCCATCAACACAGGCAAGTTGAAGCGCGTGTTTGAGATCGGTTTCGGCGGCATCGTAATTTCCCAATGCTACAAGTTCGCTGCCACGGTTCGTGAGGAAGACGATCTCACCATCCTTATAGCCGGTCTCGCGGGCAATGGTCAGGGCGCCATCATATCTTCTGAGTGCAGTCTCGTAATCCCCGCGCCCGTCTGCGACCACACCCAGATTGCTCAACAAGTCCATGCCCTCCTGCCGATTGCCAAGATCTTGAAAGATATTCAAGGCTTTTTCCCAGTATGCTTCCGCATCATCAAGCCTGCCTGAAACATAATGGACGGCGGCAAGGAGGTTCAAGCAACGAGCCATCTCATTTTGATGATCCAGCTCAGTGAATATGGCAAGTGCCTGTTCTGCCTGTGAAAGGGTTGTTTGTGCTTCTCCAAGCCTGAAATGTGCATTTCCTTGAATACGCAATGCCCTCGCAATTTCAACTTGGGCATCTGTTTGCCTTGCTGGTATCTCTGCACGTGTTGCATAATCGAGTGATGCCTGATGATCACCCTGATAACTGTGGGATGTGGCTAAACCTTGCAAGGCACGTGATTGCGCGACCACATCATTCCCTGCTTCGGCTTCCTTAAGCATCAAATTGTAAACATCTATGGCGTCTGAATATTTTGCCTGCCAGTTTAACACTTCCCCAAGCCGTTGCATAACTTCCAGTTTTGATTGCTGGTGTTCCTGAGTTCCGTATTGATTCAGGAATTCAAGCGCTTTGTGATAATAGTGCACGGCTGAATCAGAAGCATAGGTATTTTGCGCCTGCCGCCCCGCACGGATATACCAGTCTGCGGCTTTGATAAATGCCTCAGCGTGCTCATAATGTTCGCCCACGCGTCCCGCAATTTCATTGACGCGTTCCCCCCCAATTTCAACGAGTCCTTCAGCTGCCTGCGCGTGATACACCGGGCGAAGTCTCAATAATACACTTTCATAGGTCACATCGTGCAGGATCTGGTTTTTAAAAATATATTCAGAAGTTTCTTTGGATGTGGTCTCTTCGTAGTGAAAAATTAATTCCTTGGAGCGCAATGTTCCCAGCCGGTCACGGATTGACATGCCCTTGTCCATGCTGTGTGCCTCAGGATTACGCATGTGTGCCACAATATCCATCCAAAAGACACGCCCCACTACAGAGGCTTGTTGCAAGGTCTCCCGGACATTCGGGACCAAACCGTCCAAACGCGCTTGGAGCAAACCCGTCAATGTGGCGGGGACTTTAAGACCAGACAGACGCTTCAACTCCACCGACCACTGCTCATCTCCTCTGATGATGACTCCTCCCTCGAGCAGCACCTTGATCAGCTCCTCCACGTAGAACGGGCTTCCCTCTGCCTTTTTGACGATGAGATCCACAATCTCTTCAGGAACTTGGGGTACTCTTTGAAGGATCTCAGCAATGAGTCGGCGTGTATCGGCTTCAGACAATGGAAGCAGGTCAAGGCGCAGAGTCTGAACCGGACCTGTTCCCCAATCCGGTCTTTGTTCGAAGAGATAGGAGCGTGTCAGACTGACGATCATGACAGGCAGGTCGGGTCGCTTTTCCATGAAAGATTCGAAGAAGTCGAGCGAGCTTGTATCTGCCCAGTGGATATCTTCCAGGAAGATTACAACGGGGTGGCTTTGTGTCAGGTCTGCGAATAATTGGGTGATATAGTGGAAAGCCCGGTCACGAATTTGACGAGCATCTGTAAGAATGCCTTTCAAGTATGGACTTTCTGAATAATCCAGCCCGATCAGATGACCGATGAAATGGGCGCGCAGGATTGCATCACCTTTTTCCCGTGAATATCTTTGAACGCCTTGCTCAAGTTTCTGACGCGCGATGGAGGCCCGGTCGTTTTCATGAATATCGAACGATGTGGACAAAATACCGCGTAAAAGCGAATAGGGAATGTGCTTGGATTCCTGCACGGAGCGTCCCTTGAAGATCTGGGCGGGCTGCTCCAATGCTTCCAGCCACTTTCCAAACTCGAACAACAGGCGCGATTTCCCTGTGCCGGCTTCTGCAACCAGGGTGATCAAGTGGGTTTGGTTCAAAGCAATGGTTTCCTCGAACGCATATTGTATTTTTGCCAGTTCTTTTTCGCGCCCGATTGTGCGTGTTTCAATGCCTTCAAGTCCGCGTGTAGTATCCCTGAATGAACGTGGCTTGACGCTCTGGACTGTATATACCCGGATCGGTTCGTTCTTGCCCTTTACCGTGATTGGCTCAAGTTCTGTGACATCAAAGATGCCTCTGACAAATTGATAGGTGTCATGGGAAATGAGAATCCCGCCTTTGGGTGCTGCGGTCTCAAGACGGCTGGCAAGATTGACCGTGTCACCGATTGCGGTGTACTCGTTAGTCAAGCCGACCGTGCCGAGTAATGCAGGACCTGCGTTAATGCCGATCCGAAGCTGGATGTTTTGGATTTGTGCCTGATAGTCTTTCAGTGACTCAGAAAGTTCCCGCTTCCAATCCAATATCTCAGCTTGGATTTGCAGGGCAGAGCGGATGGCACGCTCCGTGTCATCTTCATGGGCAGTAGGTGTTCCGTAAAGCGCCATGATGGCATCGCCGATGTGTTTATCAATGCGGCCACCATGATCCAGGATCGCCTTGTCCACGCGAAACCAGAGTGAATTGATCACATCGTTGACGATTTCATGGTCCATGGTTTCAGCCATGGCGGTAAACCCGGACACATCCGAAAAAAGGACTGTAATCAGTTTTCGTTGTTGTGGTTCACGCGAAACGCGAGATCTCCCCTCTGCCCCAGCCAGTTTTTCTCTCATTGAGGCGAGTGCCACATCCACGATCTCCTCCCCCAGCAGGGATCGCCTGCCTTCGAGCGCAGCGATCGCCTGTTCGAGCAGTTCACGTTCTTCAGAGTTGACCGGTTCGTTTGTGATATGCATGCAAACTCACTTGTAAAATGAAACCGTAATAATTTTAACATTTTTCGCGTGCTATAGTATTACAGTAGAAAAGAAATTTTTCTGATTATCTATCATTTTCCGCATATCCGCAACGGGGGGGCAAGTGAGTGATCTGTGACTTGGGGAAGGAGGTGTGCCGAGGTAAGTAAGTAGACTTCGTGTTTTGCCAACCGATTTCGCAAAGTTATGAGAAATATGAGGAGAGATATGAAAAAGAAACTATATACCATGCTGACGGTGTTGATGGTCATTATGCTTACATCTTCACCGGCTTTTGCGCGTGGCGCGATCAAGCTTTCAAATGTTGAATTTAGTCTTGGGTCACTTGTTTCCACTGGCTATGCAAGCGGATTGGGTAACCAAGATGTGACCTTCGTTTTGGATGCCCGTGGCGAAGCGCATGTTACTTGCATCAACTATGGCGGCAACACGGTACCCGGTCAGAGTTATCCAAAGATTGATGCGGTAGGCACTCAGTCACTTTCCGGTGACGATCCGAGGTCCAAAAATGGAAGAACGCCTTTTGATACTGAAACCGACGATCCCAAATATGTTGCTTGGGATGCTGCCGGTTGTCCCAATCCGAACTGGGTTGGCTACATTGAAGACATCTTCTGGACAGGTGGAACAATCTCAGTGTATCCGGGTCTTTACATTGACCTTGACAATCGCCCGCCTGCATCACTAGTACAGCCCTTCGTCTGTGACCCATCACTTCAAACTGAAACGAGCGTGAGTTGCTGGCTGGTCGAATAAAATAAACGATCCCAGCTACCCCATGAACAAAACCGGGTTTCTTTCAACAGGAACCCGGTTTTGTTCGTTCCGGCAAATTTCTACATTTACCTACATCCATAATGAAATTGCAATAATTGTAACCTTTTCATGGTGCTATATTTTTACAAAAATGGTAAAATTTGGGCGATTGCTTGCTGACTCTTTTCCTGAGAGCATTTTTGCCTTCACAAGGTCTTTATCACGAAAAAGGAGGCAGGCAAGAAAGAAAAACAGTGTAGTCCTTGGATGGATACAATCAGTTTTGAATATTCAAAGAATATGAGGAGACATATGAAGAAGAAGCTCTATACAATTTTGGCCGTTCTGATGATCGTCATGCTTACCGCTTCACCTGTGCTGGCACGCGGTGCGATCAAGCTTTCAGGTTCTGACTTTAGTCTTGGATCGCTTATTTCCACCGGCTTTGCCAGCGGACTAGGCAGCACCGATTGGGTGCTCGTGTTGGATGCATCCGGACATGCCGGTGTTACCTGCACCAATAATGGCAGCAATGATGTACCCGGTCAGAGTTTTCCGCAGGTTGAAGGCAGTGGCGTATCGACTCTGCCTGGAAGCGATCCTTTGAGAAAGAATGGCAAGTCGCCATACTCTGTCACAGCCAAATCTGAGTACGAAGAGACCCGATATATATCCTGGTATGAAGGTGGTTGTCCAAATTCCAATTGGACCGCCCGTATAGATTTCATTTACTGGGATTTTGCTACCATCAATGTCTATGATCCCACTGACACAAGTTTTTCGAACCCGGTGGCAACGTATGAATTTGCATGTGTGACCACCTACACGGGTCCCAACAGCACAGCCTCTACCTTTGATGACGGCACAGTGTCCTGTACACAGACATATCCAACCAAGTAACGAATCAAGACACACGTAGATAAAAAATGGGCTCCGCTTGGAGCCCATTTTTTATCCCATATTCTTCTTCATTGAAAGCTTCATCGCGGTCTTGTAGACCTTGCTGAGTTTTTCGCTCAACCCCTTGGCCTCAGGGTTGCCCTGTTCCGCCGCCTGATCCACTTGCGCGACGAGGCCGACCAGTGCCTGCATGAATTCGTCGTTGACCATTTCCTTGTTGTCATCCAGCATCTTTTCGAGCGCAGTATCATCGGGCGCATCCAAAAGGTGTTCGATGAATTCGACCTCGGGCGGAGTGGATGCCTGCCGCAATATTTCGATCATCTTTTGCAGTTTGCCCATGCGTGCATAGTCGTTCTTCTCGGATGCCTGCTTCAACATTTGCGTGGCAATATCCACCACATCCTGTGTGATGTTCTGGATATTCGCTTCCACTGCTTTGACCACATCATCTTCTAACAGGATTTTTTCAACGACTTCCTGCGCCTGCTTGTAACGCGCTTCGACCTGCTTGTCCACTTCGTTGGTGAATCCGAGTAGTTTCTCGCGCATTGCTTCGAGTTTTGACTTTTCTTCACCTGAAGTTTTGTCAATTTTTTCAGAGAGCAGTTGGAAGAACTGATAATCCATCCCGCCGCGCACGAGATTAACATACCCTTTAAGTCGCGCGTCGCTTGGCGCTTCGATGACAATATCCAGCAGTTTCTCGCGCGTCAATCCCTGCCCCGCCTCCTGTAGGGACTTTGTAGCTGCCTCCATTTCCCCGATCGTTTCCTTCAACTGACGCCCGAACTCGGTCTCTTCGAGTAACTGGTTTTGCAGGTCGACCATTGCCTGTGCGATCTGTTGTTGACCGCTCCCGGCAGCGCTTTGCGCCAGCCGTCCGAACAAGCCAAAGAATTGCTCGTCAATGATATTTGTGTTTTGTTTGATGATCTCGCTGCGCACATCTTTGGAACTTGCCTGGATGAGACGTTCGATCACAGCGACACGATCCTGCTGCTCCTTGAGCATCTCGGATGTAACGCCATCCTTTTCAAGGATCAACTTGATCATTGACTCGTAAGACAGGTTCGGAATGGGCTTGAGCAGGTATCCCTTGCGCTTTTGGGCGGGAAGGCTGTCAGTCACTTTCTTGATGAGCGGACCAATGATCCTTTCCTGCTCATTCAGAGGCATGTTCAATTCCGGCGGGAAGAAGGTGAGCAGAAGTTCTTTGGCGTTATCGTGGTAGACAATGGGCGTGGCGAGACGTCCCTGAAACCCGCAATGCGGGCAACGCGCCATGTTCGACGCGCCGCCGAGCAGTCTCTGCTTTGCCTGCGGATCCTGGGTGACATCAACAAGTTGTTCGACATTCGCCGCGATCATCTGGCGGCAATTTGGACATGCGATTTGTGTTTGTGGCATTCTTATGATTTCCGATTTCTGATTTTGGATTTGCGATTTCAGTAGGGGCACAGCGAAACTGCAAATGACCTTGTTGCAGGTCGGGGCTGCTATGCCCCTACGATATTATTTCAATAATTCTTCCATCCGATCAATGTAACCTTCCATGACGGCGAAGGTTTCCTCGACTGTCTTGGGTGACGTCAGGTCGATGCCTGCGTTCTTGAGAACGTTCAGTGAGTAATCTGAGGAACCCGACTTGAGAAAGCCGTGATAGTCTTGCACCGCGTTCGGTTCCTTGCGCAGGATGCGTCCTGCCGCGGCATGGGCACCGGAGATGCCTGTTGCATAGGCGTAGACATAGTAATCTGCGAATAAGTGTGGGAAGGTTGCCCAGGTCATGCCAACGCGTTCACGGTCCATGTCAAAGTTTGGACCAAATCCCTCGGCGAAAAGATCAGCCATCAGGGTGATCATTGAGTCGGCTGTCAGGGGTTCGCCGCGTTCGGCGCGTTGGTGAGTCTCCAGTTCGAAGCGGGCGAGAGTCGGCATCTGGAAGAAATATCTAAAGAAATTTCCGCCGACCGCTTCCTCGATCAATGCCAGTTTGATGTGCTTGTTAACTTTATCCGAGTTGAGCAAGTGACCTCGCATCATCGCCTGATGGAAGTTGGATGCGACTTCCGCAACAAACAGAGAATACCCTGCATAGGTGAACGGTTGATTCTTCCAGGTGAGATATGAGTGCATCGAGTGACCGAGTTCGTGCGCGAGTGTGCTCATACTTCCCACATCGTTGGTGAAACTCATCATGATGAAAGGATGTGTTCCTTGTGAGCCCCAGGAAAACGCCCCATTGCTTTTACCCTGATTGGGGTAAATATCCACCCAGCGGTCTTTGAGTGTGCCTCTACGGACGGTATCTACGTATTCCTTTCCCATTGGTGCGAGGCTTTCGCAGATCAGATCCACAGCCTTTTCGAAAGGCACTTTGTTTTTCTTCTTGGAAATGGGAGCCCACATATCGTAGTAGGCGAGTTTCTTTACGTCGAGCGCCTTGCGGCGAATTTCAAAATACCGGTGCCACACGGGCAGGTTTTTCTTGAAGGTATCGATCAGGTTGTAAAAAACCTCAGTTGGGATATTCAGGTTGAATAGAGATGCCGCCAGCGTGGACTCGTGCTTGCGGGCGCGCATACTAAAGACGTTTGCCTTGATGGATGTGGCAAGGTTCGCAGCAAGCGTATTCTTGTGCGCCACGTATTGGTCCATGTAGATGTTGTAAGCGGCTTTGCGCACCTTGCGACTTGGGTGACTCATTAACTGCGTGTCGAAATTGCCCTGTGTGATGTCAATGAGCTTACCCGCTTCGTCTTTCACAGATTTGAACTTGAAATCGGCATTGGTCAACATACTGGTGGAGTTGGATGCGCCGCCCAGCGGGTCGCTGGCAAGACCAAGGATCTCCTCAACTTCTGCCGAACGCACATGTGCCTGTTGACGGAATAAGTCATCGAAAGATTGTTTGTAGACCGCGAGTTTGGAACTCGCGGACATCCATCCCTCGACCTTTTCCTTGCCGATTGCCAGCACTTCAGGATTCAAAAAAGAAACTGCCGAAACCACCTGACCGAACATACCCTGTGCCTTGCCGATCATGCCTGCGGACTTTTGGTTTGTAGTATCCACGTTATAGGAAAAGCCTGCGTACATAAAGGCAATCTGTGCGCGTGACACCAATTTCTCAACAGCCTCAAGGGCATTCAGCAAAACGGACGGGCTCTCAGCCAATCGCCCCTGAAATTGCTTCACCTTTTCAATATCCTTGATAATCTCGTTGACTTCCTTCTCCCACGCTTCGTCAGATGGAAACACGCTTTCGGCGTTCCATTGATATTTTTTATCCATCTTTTTTCTTGGAAGGACTTTATTTGCCATGTTTTCCTCTTCTTGGACTCATTTCCCGCTTCTTTCCAACGGGAGAGTTGATACTGTTTCGATGAATTTTACCATCCTGACAATAATTCCCCTCTCCCAAAGGGAGAGGGGTTAGGAGTGAAGGGAAATCACCTAGGTAGCGAGAAACAAATCCTCGCACCCGAATCGGGTTTCGGGTCGGCCCAGATTCGCCCGCCGTGTGCTTCAACGATGGCACGCGCAAGGTAAAGTCCCAAACCGGCGCCTTTCGTGTTTTTGACCGCCTTTGTTGAACGATAAAAGCGATCGAAGATGTGGGGCAGGTCTTTCGCTTCGATGCCTGGTCCTTCGTCCGAAACGCATACGACTACCTGCTCGGAAAGAACCTGTCCACTGATCCTGATCTCGCCATGAGAGGCATATTTCATTGCATTCGAAACAAGATTGGAAATAACCTGTCCCACGCGTGTTTCGTCCGCGAGAATGACAGGGAATTTTTCCGGGAAGTCGGTGACGATCTGATGTTGTTTGGTCTGTGTGCTGAAGCGCTCGGCGATACGATTGGAAAGGATGGGCAGGGAAACATCCGCACGGTTGAGGCTCATTCCACCCGCCTGCAAGCGAGAGGCGTCGAGCAGGTCATCGATCATCTTGCTCAGGCGGTCGGCTTCCTCTTCGATCACTGCCAATGAATCGTTGATCGTGGATTTGTCCCATCGGGCATCGTCACGCCGCAATGTGGATGCATATCCCTTGATGAGCGCAACAGGCGTACGCAGTTCATGGCTGACAATGGAGATGAAAGTCGCCTTGATCTCATCCGCCGTGCGGAAGTGAGTGATGTCCCTCACGCTGACGAAAATGTTGCGCAGTTTGCCGTCAGGTGACATCAATGGGGCGTAGGTAACCCCCACGGGGAGCGGTGATTGCGAACCGCGTTCCAGGTCGCCTTCCACATACAGGGTGGCGTTGGGCGTCAGGGGCCAGCCATTGGCGATGGATTCTTGTAAGGTGGCACCTTGTGGATCTCCCATCCATTTAATTATTTCATCGTGCGGGATGTTTGTAAGTTCATCGTGTGTCTTGCCATAAATACGCTCGAACGCGTCATTGACGCGTTCGATGGTCAGGTCGGGGTTGAGGATGATGATGCCGTCCGCGGCGGAATCGAGCAGAGCATCCAGTCTTTGCTTTTCAATGGACACCTGTCCGTAAAGCCGGGCATTGAACACGGCAATCGCTGCCTGATCAGCAAAGGATTGGAGCAGGACGCGGTCGTTCTGGGTAAAAAGATCGGGATAGTTGCGGAATATGAAGATGACACCAATGACCTGTCCGTGGGCGGCGAGGGGCAGGGCGGTGCCGTTGAGGAGTCCCATGCTGGCGGTGTAGGTCAACTCTTTCAACATGCGGTTGAGTTCGCGCACATCCAGCTCGCGCACGTTTTCCTCCGCCAACAGCGGAGTTAAATAACTCAGGAACGCTGGAGCAATTCCCTGGGCGGTGACGACGCGCCAGCCGTCCTGTTCTTTGAGGGCGATCAATCCAGCCTGTCCCGCCAGCATTTCGATGGAGATCTTCAAAACGCGGGCAAGGAGTTTCTCGAGGTCAAGTTCCTGGGTAAGCGCGCGGGAAAGTTCGAGCAGGTAATCGCGTTGTCTGACGCGGAAATCGGGCAGCATGAACGGATTTTATCACCGGGGTATATACAAAATGTAAGAGAAACAGGCTCAAAACTGGCATTCGGATTTTGTAACAAGGTCTGATTTTTGGCGTCTTGTATGCAACTTTACAAAAATGTTAGGAAGAATGGATGATGGTTTCGCCAACTGGTAATCGTTGACAATTTCACTCCGAAATACTACAATCCTTTCAGAATTGAAAGGTTTCGTTGAGTTCACATCGTAGGTAGGTATTCGATTCTTCCTTAGCAATCATTTCGTCAATAATTGCATAAGGAACAATCTTGAGAGAGGTTATTTCTATGAAAAATTATCTGGGTGGGTTTTCTCGCATCGTATTTGTGATTGTAATGGTTGCGGGTACTTTATTTAGCCCCCAATATTCTGTCCTGGCGGCACCCATATTGACTGTGAAGCCAATTACCTGGAATGTAATTGGCTTGGATAGCAATAATGTGACTGTTGGGCCAAATAACTTTCCGGTGGGTGTTCGGGTTTGTAATACAGGTGATCTACCCGCTACAAATGTAACAGCCACTTTTGTATGGGATTCAGCGAATGCCAATATTAATTTAAGGGCAGGGTCGTTAAATCCAATTACTTTTGCAAGCATTCCCAATGGTACTTGTTCCGATTTTTATTTTGAAGTTGTGATCACTCGAACATCTGCAGCATATGACACAGCTCGGCAATATCACATCAATATAACTGCTGATGGTTTGGGAACGATCAGCACCCCGACTCCACGCGAAATTTATGTGGAACGTCTTGTGTCCCAAAACCGTAACTCTGTATTGGATATTCGGCTTGACGGCGTATCCATTGCTGCAGGCGGGGCAATGAATTTAGTGGTGGGAAATACTTATACGATCACCCTGGTTAGTGATACGGCGACCAACGGATATGAACAATTGGAAACCTTTATCAATTTTCCCAATACGATCTTTCAAATACTGAGTGTTGCAACGACTTACACGGCAGATGATGGTACTGATCCTGATGCTTACACAAAACTATATGCAGATGGATGTGGCTGGATCAATGATCCAAATTCCCCCAATTACAGGTCTTGCTCGCCTGGCGACAATTCTAAATACGGTGGCACTGTAACAGTGACATACGTTGTAAAGATCATCAGTGGCGGTGGAACCAGCCAGCCGTTGAATACACTCATATATGATTATTCAGGGAGCAGTTATCACTACAACAGTGATTTTGCGGTATCCACCCGTATCGCGAATATTTTGGAGCCTGCTGACATCTCCATTTCCAAGGAAGGCGCGATTGACCAAACGATCGCAGCGCCACCAGATGAAACCAATGTGGGTGATCGAATCAACTATACAATCGTGATCACCAATACGGGCGGAGTGCCTCTTACCAATATTGTACTTACAGACTCCCAAGCCGATTCATTGACTTGTACTCCACCTCTTGCCGGGTTAACCCTACAGTCGGGTGAAAGCATAACATGTACAGGGTACCATACCCTAACGCAGGAAGATTTTGACAATGGCTTTGTGACAAATTTGGCGACTGCCAACAGCGCTCAAGTTGGACCTGTTTCTGATTCAACAACCCAGGAATTGCCCCAAACCCCAGCCTTGGCGCTGGATAAGACTGCCAGTACCCAGATCTATACTGCTGTGGGGCAACAGGTGACTTATACCTACGCACTGACGAACACCGGCAATGTGACGCTCACGGCGCCCTACACCGTAACCGATGATAAGGTCACTGTAGATTGCTCTGGCGCGACCAGTCCATTATTGCCAGGACAATCCACAACCTGTACAGCAACCTATACCATTACCGATGGTGATATTGCCTCAGGCACGGTAACTAACTTGGCAGCTGCTAATGCGACTTTTGGAAACACAATTGTTCCATCCAACCAGGACAGTGTCACGATCAATTACGCCGGGCTGAACATCCTCAAGGAAGTCAGTACCGACAATGTGAATTGGAACGATACATCTGTAAATGTCAATGCAGGCGATACGGTTTACTATCGCATCCGAGTCCAGAATACTGGCACAGTCACTCTTACCGGTTTCACTGTTGACGATGGTATGGCAGGTTGTACCTTGACTCGCGATTCCGATGATCCTGGCAATAACGATGCCAATTTCGAGGGTGGAGAGACTTGGGTATATACCTGTACTGTGACTGCAGTAGCAGGGGTACAAAACAACACTGCCACAGCTGATTCAAATGAAACGGATCAGGCAAGTGATACCGCTGCCTATTTTGGGGAAAATCCGGCGCTGAACGTTGTCAAGAGCCAGACCTCCAATGGGCCCTACGCGGTGGGTG
>CAYTDB010000059.1:0-28607 GCA_964436455.1 uncultured Anaerolinea sp.
TGCCCGGGGACGGCTTGAGGATCACCTGGAACTGGTAATGCTGCTGCATCCGGTTGGGGCTCACGCCAAAGCGACCGTCATCCGGACGGATGGAGGGCTCGACATACGCCACGTTCCACGGTTCGGGTCCGAGGACGCGCATGAAGGTGGCGGGATTCCACGTCCCTGCGCCGATCTGGGCGTAGTAGGGCTGGGTAATGAGGCATCCGTGCGCTGCCCAGAAGTCTTGCAGTTTGAGGATGATTTCTTGGAAAGTAGATTTAGACATTCGATATTCGCTATTCGATATTAGATTTAGTGGTTGAAACCAGCGGGGAGATTATAACTGATGGTTAATGGTAGGCGAATAACATCCAAAGTTACCTTTTATTTTGAGGCATCACGAATAGGGTAAAATATTGGCGTGAGATTTTATATTGACACCAGCGTTTACAACCGTCCCTTTGATGACCAGACACAGCCGCGTATCTGGCTGGAAACGCTGGCGCTGGGGTTGATCCTGCAACTGGTCGAATCAGGAGAAGCGACGCTGGTCAACTCGTCCGTTCTGGAGTTTGAGAACAGCCGCAACCCATTTTCCTTGCGCCGCGAGTGGATGGAACGCTGTTTGAGCCTGGCAACCGAATACGAGCGTGTTGATGAGGCAATTCGGGATCGCGCTCAGGAGTATGAAAAGCAAGGCGTTTCGGCAATTGATGCTTTGCACGTTGCAATAGCCGAATCCGCAAACGTGGATTTCTTTATTGCTTGTGATGATCGTTTACTCAAGAAAGCAAAACAGTTCAAAGTGAAATCCATGAATCCAGTGGATTTCGTTCAACAGGAATTAGGAGAGCAACCATGACCGTACATGTTCTCAGTGAAAGACAAATTGTTTTAGAAGCGGCGCAGGTGCTAATTCAGCACATGAGTCCATCCAAGGCAACTCGTTTTTGGGCTTCCTGGCAGGTTGGTGAGGGAGACTATCTTGCCATCCGCGAGGAACTCTTTCAAAAAGAGACTGTTTCTTCTTTATATAAGCAGATCAAGAAGTTTCAAGAGAAACAAAAGAAGTAAGAAAATGAAACGCCCTGCAAGAGGGCGTTTTTGTTTGCTTGTTCCTGATCAAGTGCTTTCAAGCCCCAACCTTCACATCCAAAAGAATTTCATTTTTCACAGATTGGGCGGCATAGCGAATGGCTTCTGCCGTCAACTGCGGGTAGGTTTTGAGCATATCATCTTTGGTCGCTCCGCTGGCAACAAGTTCAAGTATGAACTCAATGCTCAGGCATGTACCAGCAATGTGCGGTTTGCTACTCAAAACTTCGGGGGTATATGCGATATGAGAAAACATAGTCTGTCTCCTGAGCTACGTTGATATTATAACGCTCAATCTACGCCATTGTCGGCAAGTCAGGCACGAGGTCCGTGTGGAGGCGTGCGTTTCGTCTACGCGGTAGTCGTAGTCCGCGGGAGGGGTATTTCTTGAGAAAAGATGGTCAAACTGAGGCGTCCTAAATACTTGAAGATGTGTCAAATATTTTGTATAGTGTATTTGAGTTGAAGTATATGAAACATGCAATTTTCAGGAGCCAGACCATGTACACCATTCAAAAACTCAAACCAGACCGCAACTTCTACCCCATCCTGCTTCCGTTTGCCTACTTGGTGGCGGCAGCCCTTGCAGGAGCCATTTGGGGCGTTGAGATGTTCTTCAATGCTATGACGGTTGTCTTTTGGGGTTACGCACTGTATTCCCTGCTCATCTATGTGAGAACCTTGAACGCAGGTTTTTTGGTCTCGATGTTATTTCAGGCTTCTGTTGGATTTGTCACGCTTTCAATGCCTGCGACCATCCATGACCCTGCCAACAAAGGCTGGACGATCTTTTTCCTGCTCACACAAGTGTTCTTCATGATCTGGCTGGTCCTGCTGACGGTCAACCGCAAGATCAAATGGCGCGGGCGTGACATACTTGAACTCGCCGCCGCGCCTGTGGAGAAAATTGGTAACGGATATACCCCGCGCCCGCTCCCCTCGGGCAGGACCGAATTGACCAAACAGCAGATCGAGGAATTGGCCGACTTTGCCCGTCGGAACCTGATCGCTGTGACCTATTTCGGCAAGGACAAGATCGTCTTCGTCCCCGTTATGACAGGACGCGAAACAGGCTTCATCCTGGGAATGAAAAGCGATTACACCGACGAGACTTGGGTGGCGTTCGATAACAGTGGCAATGTCTCGGTCAACATCTCGCATCGGGATTACCTCGAATACAAGGAATCGTTGGCATTCGACCAGCTTTGCGCATCACTCGGCGACCTGTTCGTTGAATTCATCGAGATGCACCACCGCGGCGAAGGCGTGCGTATTATTGACCGCCTGAACTCTGTCGGTGTTTCGATCTTCTCATAGGGAGGTTTCCATGAGCAGTTTCAGAAAATTACGACCCGAATTTTCAATCAACGATTTGGTCCCGTTCATCACAATGCTCTTTGCCTTTGCCATCTCTTACGTACTGTTCGGACCCGTGATCGCAAAGTGGGTACTTGGCGGCGCAGCAATGCTGTTTGGCGGGTTCATGCTTGTCGGATATTTGCGCACATACAATACGGGATACCTCATCTTGTCCCTATACAACATCCTATGGGGCGGCTTCGTATGGTCACTGCCGATCCCCTTCCCTGATGAACTACCAATGCTGACCAAACTTCTGATCGTTGTATTACTATTCCTGCTCCCCGCACTCTGGTTCTTCACCCTGTCCAAACGGATGAAATGGCGCGGGCGCGAGATCTTCGAGTTGACCGCGCTCAAAGTCGAAGACACAACCAGCGGGTACACACCTCGTCCCCGCCCTGTGGGCAAAGCCGATTACTCTGAACAGGATTTGCATGCCTTTGCAAACTTCCTTTCCAAAAATTTGATCGCCCTCGCCTACTTTGAAACCGACCGTGTCATCTTCGCACCTGTCAAGAACAGCCAGGAATATCCCTTTCTGCTGGGCACGACTCCCAGCTTGAACGAGTTCAGCTGGGTTGCTTTTGACCTGAATGGCAACATCACTGCTCACATCTCCCACAAGGATTACCTGGCTTACCGCGATGAACTCGCCTTTGATACCTTATGTGAATCGATGGGACAACTCTTCATTGAATTCCTCGAAATGTGCCAACGCGGCGAGCAGGTCCGCGTGATCGAACGCCTCAACGCCCTGCAACTAAGTATCTTTTCCTAAGAAACATGATGAGCATGGATTTCAAAACCGCCGCCCTGTTGGGCACCTATGTCTCGAAAGAGTATGCCCGCGATTTCTTCGAGCTGCTGGTCAACTATCAGGATATCTCCGCCTCCGAAGCCGCCTCCCGCCTGGGTCTGCACATCCGCACCGCGCAGGATTTTCTGGAAGGGCTGACCGGCTTGGACATCCTCACCAAACAGGAGGTCTATGAAAAGAAGCGTCCCTACTTCCGCTACACGCTCAAGACGTACCGCATCACTCTGGACCTGGACCTGACTCAGATCCAAAAAGCCCGATCTGAAAACGACATGACGCGCTGCATCCGTGAAAGAGCCAACTCTGGAGCCAACTTCTCGCTGGCACGCGGAGGCGAATACATCGGTCACGTTTCATTCTGGACCGGTGAAGGGCGCGACCGCAAGGAGCATCGTCTCAGCCTGACAGTTCCCCAGGGCAAATTCCTGTTCCATCTGCCATTCCCCAACGCCGAATGTCTGAGCGTAACAGAGATCATGCATAAAGCCAATCTTGAGAATGCACTAACCCCCGAAATTCTCGATGTTGTTGAAATGCTTGCACGGTACAGCATCATCGAGATGCTATGACAAGTCCATGAAAGGAGCCTGCCATGACGTACAAAGTCCATCGTTTTGAACTGAAAATGACCGCCGACCCACGTTACCTCGAGCAATTCCTGAACAGCCTCAAAGGCGAGATTGTTGCCATCATCCCCAATGTGGCGCCTGTCCCATTCACGTGGCACGCGAAGGTGGATTTCGTGCTGGTCGTGGAAAAACAAGCAGAAACAGCGAGCTAACGGAGAAAAACACATGCACCCCGTAGAAATTTCACACATTGCCAAATCCTTTGGGAACACCAAAGCTGTTACAGATGTATCTTTCAATGTTGAACACGGCGAGATATTCGGACTGCTCGGTCCTAACGGAGCAGGAAAGACCACCACCATCCGCATGATGCTGGATATTTTCAAACCGGATGACGGCAGCATCTCCGTTCTTGGCGGACCGATGAACGAAGGAAAGAAATCCCGCATCGGTTACATGCCCGAGGAACGCGGGCTGTATCAGGATGTTTCCCTGAAACGCTGCCTGCTCTATCTGGCTTCGCTCAAAGGAGTCCCGGACAAAGAAGCCAGCCGAAGGTTGGAAAAATATCTTGAACGCTTTGATCTGGCTGAACACAAAGGCAAAAAGGTCAAGGAACTCAGCAAGGGGATGCAGCAAAAAGCACAGATCATCACCTCACTGCTGCATCAACCGGAACTGGTGATCATTGACGAGCCGTTCACTGCGCTCGACCCGCTCAACGTACAGCTGGTCAAGGACCTGATGCAGGAGTTGCGGCGGCAGGGAGCAACCATCATCATGTCCACACACCAGATGCATCAGGTCGAGGAGTTATGCGACCGCATTTTGCTGATCGATAAGGGGCATGATGTGCTTTATGGAAACCTGGCTGAGATCCGGCGCAGGTTCTCCGGTCATGCCGTGCTGGTGCGTGCCGCAGGTGAACTCCCCAAACTCTCCGGCGTGAAAGATATCGTGGCACACAACAATGCTGTGAAGCTCAACCTGGATGATGCTGTTACACCACAGGACATTCTGCTCGAGTTGACCGGACAGAACACCACACTGGAAAAATTCGAGATCGCCATCCCATCTCTGGACGAGATATTCATCCGCGTGGTACGGGACGGAGGGATGCCGGCATGAACACCTTCTGGCGCGTGGCTTACTACGAATATCAGCGAAATGTTTTCAAGAAGAGCTTCATCCTTCTGTTGTTGAGCGTCCCCTTCTTCATCGTTCTCAGCATCGGAATGGGCATGTTCATGGAACGTATACGGGACGATTCCGATCCAGTCGGATATGTGGGTCATGCTGGTGTGCTCGGCAATGCGGTGACCGCCTCACAACTGGGGATCGAGTATGACAGCCCGGTTGATTTCATCCCTTATGCCTCCGAGGAGGAAGCGCGAGCCGTTTTGGAAACCGGGGAAATTCAGGCTTACTACGTTTTGCCAGCCATTTACCCGGAGAAATTGCAAGTGGAGCTAGTATACATTGACCAGCCGGGCGAGAACGTCCAGCGGCAATTCCACGATTTTCTGCAGATCAACATCCTGTCATCACAGCCCCCGGAGATCGCCCGCCGCGTCGCGCAGGGAACCCGTGTGAATGTGCGCTCATTGGATGGGCGGCGCGTCATTCCGGACGATGGTCCGCCGTTCGGTTTGCTCATGCCTCTTTTCATCACCATGGCTTTCCTCTTCATGATCATGATGACCTCCGGCTACACCATGAGCGCGGTGGCAGATGAGAAGGAGAACCGCACCATGGAAGTGCTGATCACTTCGATCCCGCCGGGGCGACTAATTGGCGGCAAGATCGTGGGAATCGTTGCCATTGGACTGACACTGCTCCTCACGTGGACCCTGGTGATCATATTGGGCATCGTGGTCGCACGTCAATTCGGCGTGGGTTGGTTCGATAACCTGAGCATGGATTGGCGCGCCGTTGCAGCCACGATCATCATTGCCATCCCGACCTACGCGCTGGCTGTTTCACTCATGACAGCAATAGGGGCAATGGTAACGAGCGTTCAGGAAGGGCAGTCGGTCAGTGCGATCTTTTTCATTCTATTCGCCGCACCGATCTACACGAGCATGATATTCATTAAAAATCCAAATACGCCCCTTGCGGTCACCCTGAGCTTGCTGCCATTCACAGCCCTGATGACCATCGGTATGCGCAACCTATTCACCATTGTCCCGGGCTGGCAGGTGCTGGTCAGCGTGATCGTTCAATCAATCTGTGCGTTGGGGGGCTTGTGGCTGGCGGGACGCGCCTTACAGTTGGGGATTTTGCAGTACAGTCAGCGGTTGGACCTGCGCAAGTTGCTGCACTTCGGAAAGCTAAAGGAACCAACGTCATGAACAAAACCATGCTCATTATGCGTCAGGAGCTGCGTACCATCTTCTCGAGCAAGTCATACATCTTCTTTGCCTTTGGCATACCGATACTGGCGCTCCTGATCCTGACCGGGGTTGGGATCTACCAGGGACGTTCGGGGAATGATAATGTGACAATCACCGATTCTCCTGAAGAACTTATCCTAGAAACAGAGGGCTATGTTGACCAAGGCGGATTGGTCCACGCTGTTCCCGATGAATTCTCCGGTTCTTTGCTGGCGTATGAAACCGAGGAACAGGCACAGGCGGCTTTGCTCGCTGATGAAATTTCCGCCTATTACATCGTCCCGCCGGATTACATCAAACAGGGTGAGATCATTTATGTATTCCCGGACGACAAGCCGTTCACACTCGACGATCAAAAGTGGATCATGCAGCGAACGATGACGTTCAACCTGTTGAGTAGCGACCCGGACCTGGCTGACCGGGCTTGGAGTCCGATTTGGGAAGTGCAAATGGTCAGGATCAACCCTCAGGTCCAAACTGGAACGGTGGTGGAGGAAGATTGCTCGCGTCCCGGCTCCGCCTGTTATTCCAACAAGTTCGTCCGGCTGATCCCATCCATCCTGGTGGTGGTCTTCTACATTGCATTCATGTCCAGTTCGAGCATGTTGTTTAACAGCATTGGAACGGAAAAGGAAAACCGTACCATCGAGGTATTGATGCTCTCGATCAGCCCGCGCCAATTGCTGGTGGGGAAAACCATCGGCATGGGGCTGGCTGGTCTGCTTCAGACGCTGACCTGGATGGCAGCCATCTATATCTCGCTCAACCAAGGCGGCACGACCTTGAGCCTGCCGGAGGGTTTCAAATTTCCGTTCGATATTCTGGCATGGAGTGTGGTTTTCTTCCTGGGTGGCTTTGCGTTCTATGCCAGTCTGATGGCTGGGGCGGGCGCAATGGTTCCTAAAATGAAGGAAGCAGGCGTTGCCAATTTCATTGCCATCATTCCCCTGCTGTTCGGCTACATCTTTGGTTTGATCGCTCCTCTGGCAAATTTGGCAGGTTCGGCGTTCATGGTCTTTCTGGGCATCTTCCCGCTGACATCGCCGGTGGTGATGATCATGCGCCTGACGGATACCGTGGTGCCGCTGTGGCAGGTGTTTCTTTCAGCAGTATTGCTCTTTGCCAGTGCGTATTATGCCCTGTTGGTAGCGGCAGCCATGTTCCAGGCACAGAATTTACTTTCGGGGCAGCCGTTTTCGGTCAGGCGGTATCTTAAGGCGGTGGTGAGGCTGACATAAAAATTAAATTGCCTATTGAATCCAGGCATCAAAATCAATATACTAATGGCAAGTTAGTGCGAGTCGTAAGTGCCTTGACAAATCCAATTTCGGAGGGAACCCAATGCGCAACAGACCTGTTTTGACCGTTCTATTTGCAATTGTCCTTGTGGGGTTCATAAGCCTAAGTCTCGTGTCTCCCGTGGAAGCGGGGAAGAAACCACCTGAATATCAACTCTACTTTGGAGACCTGCACAGTCACACCCGTTTCAGTGACGGCTGGGAAGGCACGCCGGCAGATGCCTATGCTTCTGCCATCTCAGGCGGTGCCGATTTCCTGGCAACCACCGATCACGCAGGCATGCTCACTGATGAGGAATGGCAGGCAACTCTGGGTATGGCAAAGGACTACACATCCGAAAACTTCGTCGCCATGCCAGCCTATGAATATTGGATGCCCGGCTTCGGGGAAATTGCCGTCTTCAATGTTCCCTACTTCCCGAGTGAACATCCCAACTTGCAGCCACAACGCAAGTTATCGCGTATGGAAGTACCGGGAGCTTTCTACGATTGGCTAGCCGCGCAACCAAATGGTGTGGGTCTGTTTGTACATCCCACCGATTACGGCGATAATTTCGATGACTTCACCTACTGGACCAGCGCACGCGATGAAGGCATGGGGCTGCTCGAAGTCCATAATTTGGGAAGTTATGAAATGCCGCAACAGTTGTTGGAGTACGAAGCCTCCTACATCATGGCACTGGATAATGGCTGGCACGTTATGCCAGCCGCCAACTCGGATACCCACTCTCCCGATTGGATCTCCGGCTACGAAGTGCGGACGGTCCTGCTCGCCCCCAGCCTGTCTCCTGCCAATCTATTTGAAGCCATGCGCTCAAGCCGTGGATATGCCACTCTGGATAAAAACCTGCGCATCAACTACACCCTTAACAGCGCGGTAATGGGATCGATTCTTTCCCCCGCCGATACCTGCATCGCCCAGATCCACATCGAAGACCCTGACGGCGTTCCCAGCGACAACATTACTCTCGTCGAAATCGTCTCAGATGGCGGACAGGTCGTTACCAGCCAAGCCTTCAACAGCACCAGCGTGGACTGGAAAGTCACACTGACATCAACAACCGCACATTACTACTACGTCCGCGTGACTACAGTCTCAAACGTATCTGGCAGTGAAGGCGTCACCGCCTGGACAGCTCCTGTGTGGACTGGTCGCTAATATCCAACAAAGCAATCGTAAACTCAGTGTCCCTTTGCCCTGACAGAGGGGCAACCATATCAATCATTCTGAATTGATAGCATCAACTTCCGCGGATTTCTTTGTCTGCGGCATGTAGGATGCGCGTCAATTCTTTTTGTTTGTGTTCCTCCAACGGCACGGGTTGGTAGTTCTTCAATATCCAATCCGCCTTCTCGCGTGCCACCTCAACAGGATCGCGATACTTGCCGTCATCCCCAGTTTCGTAGGTAATGGGCATCTTGACCGAATCACGCATGTGTTTGCGCGTGTGTTTCTGCGCCAGAAAATGTCCGCGCGGGCCAACTTTATGGATGACATCCAGCGCAAGTTCCTCAGCGTTCACTTCCACATCCATCAATGCATAGCGGGCACGGTGATACAGGTCTGCATCCAGGATGATACTTTCCGGATAAAGGACCATGTACGTTGCAACAAGTCCCATGCCGGTCACAAGTTCCGAACCGCTGAGTCCGATCAAGAGCGGATCAAGCGCCACCTCCGCCGCAGATTGCCAGGTACCCGGCGTCAGCGATTCGGTCCCGTATGCACCGCCGAGCGTGGAAACGCCCCAATGGTGCGCCATGTCGATGGGCGCATACCGTCCGCGCGAATCCAACGGGTATCCAAGATAGGTACCGGAACGCGGGTCGGCATACGCCTGCAGCATGGAATGCATGACCGCTGTGCCGGGATTGATCAACTGCAACAAGACCGTGGCGCTGACCAGTTCCGCATCCGCCATGACCAACGCGCCTGCCAGCGTTGCAGGAGCCGTGGTGCCCAACGTGGGCATTGCCATGAATGTGACAGGGATGCCAGCTTCGGCAAACACCATCGCGGCTTCCAAACCGGGCGGGTCTTGAGCGAGAGGCGCGATCGTGCAGATCAACGAAGAGAGAGGCGGGCGGCGGCGCAGTTCATCTTCCCCCCCGGCGATCACCGTTGCCATCTCCACAGCATATTGTGCCTGTCTTTCACCCATCACAGTTTCGCTCATCACGTGTTTGACGGTGTTGTTCCAGCATGCATCCAGTTCATGCAGAGGCGAGGTGACACCGCAATCCTGCGCGCTGACGGTGGGCCAGTAGAAACCGATCGCAGATAAATAATCCGCCACATGCGCCTGGCGCGCCACATCGATCTTCGCCGAGGGGCGGCGTTGGCGCGTTTCAAAATCAACAACTTCCACGCCGCAGCCATCCACAGTGAAGTATGTCTTCTGATCTTCCAAATGCAGGTCACATTCCGGGTCGCGTGCCCCCAAGTGTGTATAACGTGGCGCTGTTGCCATCCCCTTGCGCACCAGGTCCCGCGGCAGGCGTACGACCTGGGTTTCATGGTCTACAACGGCCCCATGTTCCGCAAAAACCGCCAACGCCCTCTCGGATGGGAAATAAACACCCGTCTCTTCCAGGATTTGAAGTGTGGCCTCCTGCATCTGGTCCAATTGATCTGGCGTCAGGTATTGCAAACGATGTCTTGTGTGGATCGGTTCAAGGGACGGGCGTGGTATTGACATTTGATTTCTCCCAAAAAATGATTTGAAAATACAAGAGCAATTCTAACAAACTCGGCAGCCCCCTGGGTAGGCGCTACCAAATAAACTTCAAAAATGGTTCGATTATTCCACCATCACCTTCTGCTCGTAATCATATTTTGCCAGCGCAAAGGATGCATACTCCTGCAGGGCATTTTCCTCCGACTGATGACAGATACTATTAATCTCATCGAAATTCCCAGAGATCGTATCCACAAGGTCGCCATCCAGCCAGCCCTTGGATGTCATGTTCTGCAGAATGGGAATGGTCTTCTGTCGAGTCAAACCTGAACGATAGGGACGCTTCTCCACCAGTGCCGTGAACACGTCCGCGACCGCCATGATGCGGCAGCCGGGTGTCAATTGTGACGCGTCTACATGGAAGGGATACCCGCTTCCATCCAGACGTTCATGATGGTACGCGCTCCAATTGCGGATCGTTTCATCCAAGCCGATACGCTGAAGAACCTTGAACGTCTCATACGAATGATGACGAATGACCGCAATTTCACGTTCATCGAGCACACCGGGTTTTTCAAGGATCTCCAACGGCACGCTCAACTTGCCAATATCATGCAGATAACCGGCAGTCCGCAAACGGTTACAAATCGATTCAGACAAGCCAAAAAGCTGTCCCAATGCACTGGCACACGCCGCCACTCCGCTTGAGTGTGCAGCAGTGAACGGACTTTTGAAATCCACGATCTGGCAAAAAAGCCGGGCAAGCTCTGTGAACTGTTCACCATCCATTGCAACCAGATCCCAGTCGTTGTTGTGCGCCAAATACCAGTCCACTCTGGGAGCAGCGGCATCCAGCCAGAAAAATTCCTTGTCGGCAATATCGAGGAAGGCTTCCACAAAACGCGGCACGAACATCCGCCCCGATTGTTCAGTGATACGGTCACGGATGAAACCAGTTTGAGTCAATATTTCCTGTTTCGGATCGACGAGTACAGCAATTCGATCCGCCAGATGAATGAGGTGGCTGCCGGGCAGGACGGCATGTCCGCAATACACCTCCCCCATGCCATGCTCCCAATACACATGATGATCACGAATGAGTTCTCCAACTTTGGTAAAGGGCGTAAAGGATTTGAGATACAGATATCCCACTTCACCGTGATCAGGGCTGACTTCTATCTCAAACTTGGTTAAACCACGAGACTCATTAAGTGAGATCACGCCAATATCATGCACTGCACCGGCAAGGGTCAATGTCTGTCGCTCTGCTTCAGAATACCCAAGCGCCTCCGCAAGGCGGGACACAATGTATGCCACACGGGAATGATGGTCAGCAAGATCCGGGCTGACCATATCCACCGCTTCTGAAATTGCCAATACAATGTTCAAGAGCGAGAGTTCGTTTGTACCTGTCATCATCACAACCTCCCGGCAACTCTTTTCTTCAGTGTACAACTTTTCCACCCTTGCTTCAACCATATCGGGAACAATATTTTCCATCCGCGTTTTGCTGGTACCCGGATCTTATATTCCTTCCCTACCCCTCAGCGGTACGAACGTAACGGGGAGCAATATCTCGCGCGAGAACTCTTCCCCGTCACGCGTCCACAATTCCAATTCCTGATATCCAACCTGACCAACTGGCAGGATCATCCGCCCTTTGTCAGCGAGTTGATTCAACAGACTTTTGGGCACACGCGGCGCGGCGGCAGAGACCATAATCGCATCGTATGGAGCAGACTCGTTCCAACCCAGTGAACCATCACCTTCGTGAACAAAGACATTGGTTATCCCAATTTCGACAAGCGTTTTTGCGGCGCGCTCTGCCAGGGCGGGGATAAATTCGATCGTGTGCACTTCAGGCACGAGGGTGGAAAGAATCGCAGCGGCGTAGCCCGATCCTGTTCCCACCTCCAGCACGCGCTCGCTGCCGGTCAATTCCAAAGACTGCACCATAAACGCAACAATGAATGGTTGTGAAATTGTCTGCTTAAAATCGATGGGAAGCGGGTAATCTCCATACGCTGAACTGCGATACTCCGCCGGGACAAAGAGATGGCGCGGAATAGATGCAAACGCATCGAGGACACGCCGGTTATTGATTCCACCCCCCATAAGCTGGCGCGACACCATGAGCATTCTCTCTGCCAGAAAATCCTGTTCCATAAGAACATCCCCGTGAAGATGCAGAGAAATTATACAACGGACAAGGACGATTATCCTGCCGGTTCGTGCTTCGTCAACGCGGCAATCAACTTCCGATACCCGTGCGGTTTGAACAGATCAACGCGATGAAGGTGATGGAGCGAGTCAGGCATTTCACACTCCTCCAGCCGCACAGGAATAATGGAGACTTGATCGTCCGGCAGGAAGTGCGCTTTTTCAAGAGCAAGTTTTAGTTCCTCGTGGCGGTATCCCTTTTGATTATCGAATCCGCGTGAGAGACAGACGAGGACAACCTCACATTTGAGGATGGCATTGCGGATCTCGTTCTGCCAATCCTGCCCGGGTTGAAGGTGTTCCACATCGAGCCAGGCATTCAATCCATCCCTGACCAGGCGCTGATACAGCTTATGGACGGTTTCCCTGTCGCTGTGTGCGTGGATGAGGAAGATATTTGCATGTTGTGTTGAGCTTTTCATTCGTCATAACCAGATCCTGATTTATGCCGCAGCACAAGATCAGACAAACCCGTTTGCACAACGGGAGCAGGAAACAGGACGGCTATTTTATTAGAACAATTGTTCGAAGTCAAGCGGTACTTAACTCCCCCGTAAAGCCTCCAGCGGATTCTGTCCGCGCAGGATCAGGCGTCCATGCAGGAGCAGACCGAACTGAGAAAGACCGAACCAAATGAGGAAGATCGTTATGCCAATCGAGGTACGGTCGATCCAGACCGGGAACGTTTCGATCAAATCCGCAACCTGCGTTCGCCAACCTGACACCTTGACTTGATATTCCTCCACAGCCGCTAGAAAGTTTTGCAAGCTGTCACGCGTCTCGGTCAAGTCACCTCCCAAAAGATAGGAGGTATCACTGACAAAGGTAGAGGCTTGTTTGGCAACCTCCTCCGCATTTGCGATCTCAGAATCCAGCGAGTCGGCGGAAAAGATCAGATCGGTCAATACCTGGTCCGGGATTTGAACATCAATGAACGGCAACAGGCTGATACGTTGCAGCAAGTCACGCAGATCTTCCAACGCGCTGCGTGCCACGTCGATTCTCTCGCGTGTTCTCTTCAACTCCGGAAGCAACCTTTCATCCAAAGATGATTGAATGCCATCGAGCAGGTTCTCAGCGCTTGTGGATTGCGCAGCAAGTTTTTCCAGAGCAGTCTGTGCCGCATCTACAAGGCGCAGAGCACGCTCAAGTTCTGCATGTGTGGATGCCAATGTGACTTCCGCCTGTGCGAGTTCGTCATCGATCGCACTTAGTCGGGAGGTCGCTTCGAGCGTCAATGGTTCGTTATAAACCCAGATAGCGCCAATAGCAGCGATGCTCAACAAAAGGAACAGGGTACTGAGGATGATCAAAGTCCACGCGGGGATTTTTGGGGTCATTACAACCTTTCGTTTTAGAGGGGAGTGAATCAACTGCTATTGGTTCGCGTCCCCGGCACAGCGGAAACCAAGGTCATTACCATGAAGAAAATATGACGCGGGGTCCAAAGCAAAGCGACGATAGGTCAGCATTTCATCCGAATAGGAAGTCCACGATCCGCCGCGCACAACACGCGATCCAATGGATGTGGGGTTGTCCCGGTTATCAGTAGTACTATATGGATATGGAAGGTGCAGGCTTCCCACCCATTCAGCAACATTGCCGGACATATTGTAGACATCGTACATGCTTTTACCCGCGTCATATTTGTCAACTGGCTGCGTTTCACCGATGCAGGCACCTTCCGGTGCAGTGAAATTTGCATAGGGACAAAGAATTTCATCACCCCACGGATAATTTGAAGATCGGGTACCGCGCGCGGCTTTTTCCCATTCCGCCTCCGTGGGCAGACGGGCATCACGCCACGCACAGAACGTACGTGCCATGTACCAATCCACATTGATGACCGGATAATTCGCATACTCGAGTGAATCATAATAATTTGCACGAGTCTGCGAGTCATTTATCACAGGCGGCTGACAGACACCCGCCTGCTCACATTTTTTATATAAGGCGTTGGTGACCTCAAACTGATCGATATAAAAGGGTTTTAGTTCCACCCAGGCAACCGGGCTGGCATCCACAACATCGGCATTACCCATCATGAAACTTCCTCCCGGCACCAGCACCATAGACACATTTCCTCCGCCGATGATCTTTACGGGTACGGATATTACTGTCGAAGTATAAGTAGGTGTCACAGTTGGAGTAGGTGTCACAGTTGGAGGAGGTGTCACAGTTAGAGTAGGTGTACTTGTTAACGTAGGCGTAATGTGCGCCTCAAACTCGGCTTTCGTGCGTGTGAGAAGAATAGCGGCACGATATTCTGCGGTTTGTGTAACGGAAAGGATCTTGGCTTGATTGGTCGCTGTTTTATTTGCAACAACCAACTGGGCTGATTTTGTAAGATTTTCTGCAAGAACTTCAACTTGTGCGGTGGAAGAAGCTTCATTGAACAACTTGATAAGATAAAAGAGCATAAAGACGACAACAGCAACCAAAATGATCCTGCCGAAAGGTATCCTCCGCTTCTTCTCCCCGCTTAAATCGGGTTGGGGCGCAGGATAGGCAAACTTCACCTTCCAACTGGAGTGGGCTTCTAATTTAATGCCTTCCATATCTGCCTGGAATTTCATGGCAAGCATTAGTTTTTCATATCCATCCCGGTTGAACAAATCAACAGAATTCCATTGCGCCAGCGGCTCCGGAATATTGCACTCATCCAACCGCAGTGTGAGGATCGACATGCTCCCTTGAGTTCTATGGGCTGTGGCATCCAGCACGAATTGCCATTTGGTATTCAACAAGGACCGTTCATAAAATCGTTTCGAAAGACAGAATAGAACAAAGTCCGTGCCTTGAACCTCTCTTTTCCGTTCCTCCCAATTTGATTCGTCATCGGATTTTTCGTTCTCCGTTTCGAAGACCGAAAAATCAGCAAGATAAACATCCACTCCATCCCAATCCAGTCGTTCGACAAGGGATTTCACCAATGGCAGGTCATCTTCTCCATAAAAGAGATATAGTTTGAAGGGGCGTTTTGAGTTTTCCATGGACTTTGATCCTATGCATGGGATTATACATGTTTGCACATGCAAAGGGGCTATAATTAAATCGACCAAACAAGGAGAGACCCATGCTCGTGATCATCAGTGACCTCCACCTCGGAGACGGCACGACCGCCGCATCCATCCCTGCCAGCGCCTTCTACCTGTTCGCCAAACGACTGCGCCAGGACGCCCACTTCGCATCCATGCGATACGGGAAATACCGCCCCATTGAGGAACTGGATGTCATCCTGATGGGCGACATCATAGACCCGCTTCATTCGACCTTATGGCTGTTCCCTCCAAAGGGACATGAACAATATGTCAGCGTTGACGACAAGGATTTCATTCGCATCACTGAGGAAGGGGAAGAGAATTGCGTCCGCCCGTGGAGCGACCCGTCAGACCCGCTATTCGCGCCCAAACTGCTCGAAGTAACCCGGGCCATCATCGAACATAACAAGGAAGCTCTTGAGGTTGTGCGCAAGCTGGCGAGAGGTGAATTTATCGAATTCGATGCAGCCAACGGAGGCGGGAACCGGGATTTGGATAGTAAAGACAAGATCCCCCTCCAGGTCCGCTTCCACTACATGGTCGGTAACCATGATTGGTACTACCATCTCAAGGGTGCAGCCTTCGACCAGATCCGTCAGGAGATCATTGACGCAATGGGGTTGAGCAACCCGCCCACACCGTTCCCATACGATCTGCGGAAGGTGGATTCCCATTCAGAATGGGAACAGGATGAAGCCCCCGACATTGAAAGACTCTTCAGAGAGTATCAAGTCTTCTGCCGTCATGGCGATTACTACGACTCTTTCAACTTCAACGCTCTCATCGGGCGAGACTACGCAACACTTGGCGATGCTTTCACCATGGAAGTCTGCAATCGCTATCCAGAGGAACTTAAACGCAAACCCGGACTGAATCCCGACATTGTGGACAACCTGCGCCATATCACGAACGTCCGTCCTGCGCTGGCAACTCCTTTGTGGATCTCAGGGCAAATGACAAGACTCTCCACCGAGAACATGATCACTGGCATGGATGTAAAGGACATCAAAAAGATTTGGGACAATCTCTGTGACAAGTTCATCAACCTGAAGTTCGTGAGAGGCAAAGATACCCCCCTGTTCGACATGGTTGACAAAATGGAACTGGCGATCAAGATTTCAAAGTTGATATCGGTCAAAACGCTCGACAACCTGATCTACAAGATACAGAACCGGGGCTTGTTCGGTGGCGATAATTCCTTTGCTAAATTTGCCCTGAACGAACCTTCCTTCCGTGATGACACGGCGCGTTATATCGTCTTCGGGCACACCCATCATCAGGAAACCATCCCGCTCGATTACGACGATCATGGCGGCAACCAGATCTATTTCAACTCGGGCACCTGGCACACCTATTTCGACCTTGCACGAAAAAATCCCAAAGAGAAAAAATTCGTACCGTACAAGGCTCTCACTTACATCACCTTCTACAAGGAAGAAGAACATGACGACCGCCACTTCGAAACCTGGAGCGGCGCTTACGCGTGACCAATGTTTCCCGAAACACAGAGGGCACGAAGGTCTTCCATTGTGCTCTTTTGCTTTAATCCAAACCAATACAACCCCGTGGTTCAAATCAGATCAATCACCCATACCCGTGAAACGGAAAGGAAAAAACTGAATTTGGAATTAGCTCCCTCTTGACAAACCGCGCTAGTTAGACTATTATCTAATTAGACATTGGTCTAACACAGGCAATTGCCTAAGTATTTATCAAAAGAAGGAGAGATGTTGCCATGTCTCTTCATCCGAGCGTACCCCAAATCAGCACTTCCTCATATCCAGCGATTCAAATATCCAGACGGAATCTGATGGCACACCATATCGGGCAGGTTCTGATCTCACTTGGTGCAGTTTTTATGTACCTTCCTCCCTTCAATAACCACATTGACCAGAGCACCGGTCAATTGCTGATCTCGCTTGGCAGGAAATTAAGAGCGGCAAAATTGTGAAGAGGATGTTGAAATCATTATGACAGCCACACAAGGATACTCCCCCTCCATTGCCTGGGACTTTGGAACCGCCTACGAACTTTTCATCAGTCTGCATGTATTGCATGAACCCGATCAGTTCGGACTGCGTCCATCCTGGGCGGCAGGGGTTCGGTCAAGGATTCCCCCCGCTGAACGCAAACTTCTGGAGGATGTGTATCCCATCCTCGGTCTGCCACTCAAATGGTTGCAACAATTACCCGAGCCCAAGGATGCCATCAGCGCTCTTTGGGCTTTGAAGCAGATCCCGCCCGCCGAACGGATGCCAACCCTGCAAAGGCTCAACGAACCAAACCAAAGCGATGATCCTGCCGATAAGGAAAAGCACGCAACTCTCAGGTCCGCTTTGACACGTGTTGCATCCGAAGGCAAATGGGCATCTGCCGACGTGGATTTCTTTGTAAAGGTCTTCAGCCAAAAACGATCCATCAAAAGGGATGCCATAGAAAGCTGCCTGGATTGGTGGAGTCGTCCTGAAGAACTGGGCGAGGGATACCTATCTGCCCTGCAATCGTATTACCAGGCATTCTTCGAGGAGGAGGAAAAACGCGTCGAACCTATCCTGAGAGCTGGTCTGGAAAAAGCCCAAAAAATGGCATCCATGATGAGCATTGATGAATTATTCCTCGAACTCTCCCAGGGTCTTCAACTTGGCGGCGAGTTCAACACCTCGAAATTTATCCTCGCACCTGCGTTTTGGACCACCCCCCTTGTCATATTTGAGAAGATCGACAAAGACACGATGTTCCTGTTGTTTGGAGCCCGTCCTTCATCTATGTCCATTGTCCCCGGCGAAACGGTACCGGATGCACTGATCCGGTCGCTCAAAGCCTTGGCAGATCCAACACGTTTGAAGATTCTCTACTACCTTTCCAGCGAAAGTCTTACGCCATCTGAAATCGCCCGTAAGTTAAAACTCCGTCCGCCTACAGTGACACATCACCTAAGCGAGCTACGTCTTGCCAGCCTCGTGGAATTTTCCATCAACCACGAGAATAAACGCTACACCATCCGCAAGCAGGCGCTTGAATCCATTTTTGGCAACCTGCAAGCCTTTCTCCAGAACAATACACCAGATGATTAAACCTTCGCGGAAACACACAAATCCTTTTCGGATTTTGGGCGAATACAGTTCCCACGTCCGTGCATTCAAACCGAATGCGCGGCTTTATCTGATCAATGTCATCATCACCGGCTTGGTGATGGGCATCTTCCGGCTGGTCTTCAACTTTTACGCGCTCAGCCTCGGCTTTGACGAAGCCCTGCTCGGCAACCTCATCACCACCAGCAGTTTCGTTGCCTTACTCGCCGCCCTGCCCATGGGCTACCTTGCCGACACCATCGGCCGAAAAGGTTCGCTCATCATCTCCGGCATCCTTTTGAGTGTTGCAGTTCTCGCAATGGCAATCTGGCGGGCTGAATCCACGCTCTACGCCATGAACGTCATTTCCGGGCTGGCGCAAAGCCTGGCAGGCGTGACCATGTCCCCGTTCCTGATGGAAAACAGCGACGAACACGAGCGCACCTACCTCTTCAGTTTCGGTCAGGGACTGCAAATGACCATGGCATCCGTCGGCAATTGGATCGGCGGCTACCTCCCCACCTGGATGGGACAACTGCAAAACGCATCAGCCACAAGCAGTATCGCTTACGGAAACTCGGTGCTGATCGCTGGCATCGGGGCAGGCATTGCAGTCATCCCATTGATCTTCATCAAGTCACCACAGATCTCCCGAAGCCAGCGTGCCATCTTTGCGCCCTTCCAATACGCCGCAAAGAATCCGGGGCTTCTCACCAAACTGGTCCTGCCCATGCTCCTTACCTCCATCGGCGCGGGACTCATCATGCCATTCATGAATGTTTTTTTTCGCGTCGTGCATAAACAACCCGACCCTGTCATTGGCACGTTGTTCGCATGGGGTTCGCTGGCGATGGGCATCGGCCTGCTCATCGCGCCGCCGCTCGCCGAACGCACCGGCAAGATACAACTGGTTGTCATCACACAGGCGCTGTCCATTCCATTCCTCATCCTGCTCGGTTTCTCTCCCATCTTCTGGGTCGGCGCCGCCGCCTACTACATCCGTCTTGCACTGATGAATATGAGCAGCCCGGTCTATCAATCGTTCATCATGGAACACGTCGAACCATCGGCGCGCGCCACCGTGGCAAGCCTGACCAGTATGGCATGGAATTTCGGCTGGGCGTTCAGTCCCACCATCAGCGGCTGGCTGCAGGTACGCTACGGATTTGGTCCGCCGTTCATCGGCACTATTATCCTCTACACGATCTCGGTTTTGATGTACTGGGCATTTTTCTGGCGTAAAAAGATTGCGCCCATCCCGTCCACTGCAACAACGGATTAAACCAACTTTGTGAAGGCTATCAACCTTCGCAAAGTTTTTTTGTCTGCTTTATACTTTGGGGATGGAAAAAGATGTCATCATCATCGGAGGCGGACCCAGCGGCCTCTCCACCGCACTGCATCTCCATCGGATTGCTTCGCAGCTCACGTCCCGAATCCTGATTCTCGAAAAGGAGCATTATCCGCGCTTCAAGCTTTGCGCTGGCGGACTCACCATCGATGCCGAAACCATCCTTGAACGGCTTGGTCTCGATGTAAATGAAGTCCCGCACGTATTTGCAGACAATGTCCGCTTCGACTTTGAATCGAGGGGACTAAGCATACGCAACCTAAAGCGGCATGTCTTGCGCGTCATCCGCCGCGATGAATTTGATAACTGGTTGGCGGAAAAGGCAGAGAGTAGAGGAATAGAGATCAGAGAAGGGGTTAAAGTAAAAAACATCATTCCACAAACCGACAAAGTAATTATCGAAACCGATCAGGGAATATTCCATGCCCAAATCGTCGTTGGTGCGGACGGCTCGAATGGCATCACGCGAAGATGCATCTTTCCCAAAGGCCCTGTGCATACCGCAAGAGTGTTAGAGGTCCTGACCCCCACCCAACCCTCCTCCGCGCTGGGCGGAGTGGAACGCAGACGAAGACCGAAGTCGAAGCGTAATGCACGGGATGACATAGCCTTTTTCGAATTCTCCCCCGTTCCAGACAACATCGCAGGTTATATCTGGAACTTCCCCACACAGGTCAAAGGTGAACTCATGCGATGCTGGGGCATCTATGACACGAATATCCTTTCAGACGGTAAGCGCCCACAATTCAAAGAGCTGCTTGCAGATGAGATGAAAAGCTTTGGTTTCGATTTAAATGACTACGAACTCAAGGGACATCCCATCCGCTGGTTCAGCCCGGAGAACAAAATGTCCGTGCCGAGGGTATTGCTGGTGGGCGATGCTGTCGGTGCAGATCCGATATTTGGTGAGGGTATCAGCATCGCATTAGGATACGGTATACTCGCGGCGCGCGAGATTCAAGAGTCGTTTCAGCGTGACGAATTTTCATTTCGTGGATACAAACGTCGGGTGGTACGAAGCGCATTGGGTCAGACATTGATCGCACGCTGGGTTATTGCGTACATCATCTATTCATTCAAATGGAAGTGGTTCCAGATCCTATTGTGGAGGTTCATGAAACCGGTTGTCATTCTGGTCGCATGGGTCTTGGTTTTGAATTGGGGGAAAAGAATGCCTGCGCCTAGTCCCTGATCTTTTTCAGGAACCCCGGCGTATTCAACTCACGTTCAAGCAAATAAGTGAAATATTCCTGCATGAGACTCTCCGCCTCTTTCTGGACCTCGAGATTGGGTCTTGCACGGGAAGCCTCCGCGTAGCTTGATCTTTGAAAGTGACGCAGGTACTTGAGCGTGTCCATTGAGATTTCATGCACATGCGGCAAACCCCGTCCACAACGCGGACATATTACACCACCCGCACTAAAAGAAAAGAACTGGTCTTGTGGTTGAATCTCGCGTCCACAGTTGGCACATTCAAAGAGCTGCGGACGGAAACCCAGATGGTCAAGCAATCGAATCTCGTAATATCGAATGACAAGCCATGGGTCAAGATCTGAAGAGAGGCGTGAGAGGGTATCTGTCAGCAAGCGGAAGATGGCAGAGTTCTCGGTTTCATCTTCATAGGTGAATCGATCCAGCAATTCAAGCACATAGGATGCCTGGCTAGTGAGTATGAGGTCATCGCGCAGGGATAGATATGCATCCACAGTATCAGCTTGTGTGACGATCAGGGTATCACGCCCCTTTGCCAGTTGCAATCGGACATGCGTGAACGGCTCGATATGTCCCGCCTTGCGTGAAGCGATCTTGCGCGCTCCCTTCGCGATGGCACGCGTCTTCCCCAGTTGACGTGTGTACAGCGTCAACAATCGGTCGGCTTCGCCATAGTCATTGTGACGAAGCACAACGGCATCCACACGAAAGGAACGAAATTTGGTTTCGGGCATGGGGAGGTCTATTACTTAATACGTATCACGTAATTATTTCTTGAGATGCTCCGGCGTAAATGCTCCCGGTAACAACCCGCCAACAGTCGTCTCTTCTATAATTTTCCCTTTTCCATCTGCCAGAATGACAACGGTTTCCAAACCGAACTCTGCCATCACCTGACGGCATCCGCCGCATGGAGAACCGCCATTGTCAGTGACAACCGTGATGATTTCGAACTCGGTCTCACCTTCGGAAACCGCTTTGAAGATCGCAATCCGTTCGGCGCACATGGTCTGCGGATACGCGGCATTCTCCACATTGACACCGGTGAAGATACGTCCCGTCTTCGTGCGAAGTGCGGAGCCAACAGGATAGTTCGAATATGGCACATACGCGCGTTGACGGGCGGTGTTGGCAAGATCAACGAGGGATTGTTTTTCCTGTTTTGTGAGTGTCATAAAAACCTTGTCTGTCACGGAGACACAAAGATACAGAGTTTATACAATTCTCTGCATCTCAATGGATTTGTGGCGATTACTTCTTCTTTTTTCTTTCCAATTTTCTGATCGCACGCGCAGGCATACCCACCACAAGAGTATCATCCGGCACGTTTTTCGTGACGATTGCACCGGCTCCAGTACGGGCACCATCGCCCAAAGTTACTGGTGCGACCAGCATGGTATCTGAGCCGATGAAGACATCCTCCCCGATGATGGTTGCGCTCTTCTTTTCTCCATCGTAATTCGCAGTGATGGTTCCCGCACCGATGTTGGTATGTGCACCGATATTCGCATTGCCGATGTAGGAGAAGTGTCCCATCTTTACACCCTCATGCAAAGTTGAATCTTTCACCTCTCCAAAGTTCCCCATGTGGACGTGGCTCTTCAAATGCGCGCCTTTCCGCAACCGCGCGAACGGACCCATATCCACGTCATCTTCAAGCACAGCGCCTTCCATGACAGATGCAAGAATCCTGCATCCATTGCCAATGGTCGTATCGCGGATAATCGTGTTCGGTCCGATGACATTCCTTTCGCCAATGACCGTACTACCATGGATATAGGTGTTTGGCATGATGGTTGTGTCCCTGCCAATCTTCACACCTGTTTCGATATATGTTGAGGCAGGGTCCATCATGGAAACGCCGTTCAGCATGTGTTCGCGGTTGATACGCATGCGCATGGCAGCTTCCGCTTCACTAAGGTGAACACGGGTGTTGATACCAATCGTTTCGATAAAGTCATCGTGAATCACCGCCTGAACAGGGAGGTTGTCTCTCACGGCGATCTCAACAATGTCCGTCAGGTAATATTCACCCTTCTTGGGATTCTTCTCAATGCGCTTCAACGCGTCCCATAACCATTCGGCATTGAAGCAATACGCACCGACATTTAACTCTTTGATCTGCTGCTGTTCGGGCGTGGCAACATATTCCTCGACGATGGCGGCAACCGTCCCGTCGGATTTGCGAACGATGCGTCCGAAGCCGCGCGGATCGTTTGCGATGACGGTCAACAGGCTGAACGGTCCGGAATTGAGGAGTTGTGTCTCCACCAGTTGCTTGAAGGTTTCGCCGCGCAGCAATGGCATATCGGCGTATGTCACGATGACCATGTCCGTGTTGCCCTTGAGATGAGGCTCCGCCTGCATCGCGGCATGTCCTGTGCCGAGTTGTGGTTCCTGTAGAACAGTTTGTGCCGTGTCGCCGAGATACTTCGTCACTGCTTCCGCACCATGACCAACCACAACGACCGGCATTTCAGTGGTCACTTCCCTTAAGGCTTCCAGCACGTGCCACAACATAGGCTTGCCGCATAACGGATGCAACACCTTCGGCAGGTCTGATTTCATGCGAGTGCCCTGACCCGCTGCCAATAAAACTGCGGTAATCTTCATTACTTCTCCTATTTCCATCCGCTTCGACTTCGCTGGCGTTCCGAGCCTTGCACCTTCGGTCAGCGCAGCATGGCAGGGGTAAAAAAAACAGGCTCCCACATTATGCGAAGCCTGCTTTGGAAAAAAGCCCCGCAAGAGCGGGAATTTGCTGGGGCACCTGGATTCGAACCAAGATCCACGGCTCCAAAGGCCGGTGTGCTGCCATTGCACCATGCCCCAATGCGGACGCTATTGTATCACAAGAAAGGAGCTCACTTTTTCTTTAATGCGCCTGTCTGACGCAGGGGTCCTGTCACCTTGAGTGGGGCTTCACCAGGCTTCAACCCCAATTTCTGAGCGTCAGCAAACGTGATCACATCGGGATTGATCGGGATATTGCCCGTCTTCTCGACCGCCTCATCCCAGAACGCATCCAGGTCTTGAGTGACTTTCTTCTGACTGGCAGCGGCAAACAACGCATCGACATCCACCTCCGGCTCGGGTTCCGGTTCATCAATCGGGACAAAGTGGACAGGCTCCGATTCTCGCGTAGCGTCAGCGACAGCTGATTCAGCAGCACCTTCCGCAGATATCACCCCAAGCGACTTCAAAATGTTCTCCACATCGCCACGCACGAATAGCATACCTTCCACCGTTTGCAGGATGCGGTCCGAGTTGCCAAGTCCTTTACCTGCCAGCAACAACGCGTGTGAACTATCCACAGGAATCAAGATCAGATCATGGTCGCCGCCACGGAAGACATGGTAATTATCCAGATGTTCCTGGCGAATGATGCGTGATACCTTGAATGCCGCGGAATAAATGCCCATCAATGCCGCCAGCAGGGAGACTTCCATACTGCTGTCATACAGATCACCCGCACGCGCGAGGACGCGTCCACGGTCATTGATGAGGAATACCGCATCCGCCTTGATCTTCTGGCGGAAGCCGCCCAGTAACTCTGAAAGCGACTGGCGATGCTCCTCTGCCTCCTTGGCAGTCTCCATCGGGAAGATCGTACGCACCAGTCCAAGTCCACGCTCCACGGCATCCAGAAAATCGGCAAGCGAGATGGGTTTATCAAATATGGCAAGTGCCCCTGCATTCAACATCTCATCGCGTGCCTTGCGTTCGGTCATGCCGGAGATGAAGATCACGCGCATATCCGGATTACGAACTTTGATCTTGCGCATCAACTCCACACCCGAAATGCCGGGCAGGAGATAATCTGCAACCAGCAGATCCACTTTGCGGCGTGATGCCTCAAGCAATGCCTCTTCGCCGGAGGGCGCGTCCACAATGTCCAATGAATGCCCCAATGTCTGCAGGGTCGAATGGAGTAAACGGACAATATCGCGCTGATCATCAACGAGAAGAACACAGGGATTCGCCATGGAAACCAATCCTACCTTTAGGTATTCCCCTCCGCAACCCAGCAAGCCACCCAATGTTCCGGCGCAAGTTCCTTGAATTGAGGTTCCTCTTGAGAGCACTTTTCAACTGCCACCGGGCAGCGCGGATGGAAGCGGCATCCCTTGGGAGGGTTGAGCGGACTTGGCACATCACCCTTGAGGATGACGCGCTGTCGCTTCAGGCGCGGATTGGGAACCGGTATCGCAGACATCAACGCCTTGGTATAAGGGTGAAGCGGATTGGCAAAAAGTTCATCGCGCGTGGTCAATTCAACCATTTTGCCAAGGTACATCACAGCCACACGGTCCGAGACATGTTCAACCACAGACAGGTTGTGTGCGATAAACAAGTAGGTAAGACCGAATTCCTGTTGAAGATCTTTCAGGATGTTCAAGACCTGGGATTGAATGGAAACGTCCAGAGCAGAGACCGGCTCGTCACAAATGATAAATCGGGGGCGCAATGCCAGAGCACGGGCGATGCCAATGCGCTGACGCTGCCCACCGGAAAATTCATGGGGGTAACGGCGGGCATGGTAATCCTCAAGTCCCACTTTTGCGAGGGTTTCAAGCATGATCTCGACGCGTTCCCTGGGAGTGCCCACCCGGTGGATATGTAATCCTTCCATTATTGATTCGCCGATCGGCACGCGCGGATCAAGCGAGGCGTAGGGATCCTGGAATATGATCTGCATTTCGCGCCGGGCAAGTTTCAGTTCGCGAGGCTTCAGAGAGAAGACATCCTGCCCATCAACCACAACCGAACCGGAGGTCGGCTCGATCAGGCGCAGCATGGTGCGTCCAACTGTGGTCTTGCCGCAGCCGGATTCGCCCACCAAGCCCAGCGTTTCACCCTTCCTCACGAAGAAAGAAACATCATCAACCGCCTTGACATGGTTTACCACGCGCTGGAGCAAACCGGCACGCACCGGGAAATACTTGACAAGGTTATTTACTTCTACAAGGGTCTCCCCTTTATGATTGTTTTCGTTTGGCATTTCAAATGCTCCAATGAGGGGATGATTAACCGGCTCGCAACGGAGGCGTGTGTCCATCAGCACTCTGATACAACCAGCAACGCACTTTATGACCCATCTTGATCTCTTCAAGTTCGGGCTTCTGGTCCGTACAGATCGTGAGGTTATGTTTCATGCGCGCCTGACAGCGCGGAGCGAAACGGCATCCGGGCGGAAGGTTTACGAGGTTGGGAACAGATCCGGGAATTACATCCAGCCGGTCCTTGATCTCGCCGAGGACGGGGATGGACCCGATCAAGCCCTGGGTGTATGGATGAAGCGGTTCATCGAAAAGCGTGTTGACATCGGTCTGTTCAACGATCTCACCCGCGTACATGACCGCAACTCTCTCCGCCATTTCAGCGACAACACCCAGATCGTGTGTGATGAGGATGACGGATGTGCCCATTTCCCTGCGCATGTCGCGCATCAGGTCGAGAATCTGCGCCTGGATGGTCACATCGAGGGCGGTGGTGGGTTCGTCTGCGATCAGAAGTTCGGGCACACAAGCCAGCGCCATCGCGATCATGACACGCTGTGCCATACCTCCCGACAATTCATGCGGATATGCTTCGACGCGGCGCTCAGGATCGGGTACGCCCACCATTCTAAGTAACTCAACTGCACGCTTCCACCCCGCTTCCTTTCCAAGATCCTGGTGGACGTTCAACACCTCGGCAAGCTGGTCGCCAACTTTGAACACGGGGTTCAAGGCGGTCTGAGGCTGTTGAAAGATCATGGAGATGCGGTTGCCGCGAACTTTGATCATTTCAGCTTCGGGGAAATCGAGCAGGTTCTCGCCATCGAGCAGGATCTGTCCGGCGTCGATTTTGCCTGGCTTTGAGATCAACTGCATGATCGAAAGCGAAGTGACGCTCTTCCCACACCCCGATTCGCCCACCAACCCGAGTACCTCTCCAGGATACACTTCAAAGTCCACACCATCCACCGCACGGACAATGCCATCTTCCGTATAGAAATATGTCTTGAGACCTTTGACTTCCAATAGTGGTTTGCCGTTATTCATCAGGAGATGCTCCCATATTCAGGAATGAAGTCATTATAGCAAAGATTTCGCCAGGTAACGACGGGTCAAACCGTCAACAAGACGAAGGATCGTTGAAAACCAAATCAGGTACCGGGGCGGAATGAAGCGAAAACTAACATGTCACCATCCGTTATTTTACCGGAGTATGATCCAATGAAAAAGTCGGAACAAAGCAGGTCTGGGAGCCCGATAACGAGCTCCCAGTTTTCTCAAACCAAAGTCCGGTGTTAATCCTTGTACATCGGATAGAAGTAGTTACCAGGGAAGATCGGGTTCAAAACTGTGCCATGCACCCAGCGCTGTTCGAAACCATGGCTGGTGGCGGTGGCAAGCAGGATGGTCGGAATCTGCTCATAGTACAGCTTGTTCGCTTCTTCGTAGATCACCTGGCGCTTGGCAGGATCAGTCTCGGCAACACCGCGATCGATGATATCCGAGAACTGTGCACGCAGATCATCAGGCAGGTTCTGGCGGAATGCATAGGTACCGAGCATGTAGGGCTGGTACCAGTTATGTGGATCATGGATGTCTTCCACCCAACCACTGGTGAAGTAGGGAGCTTCCTTGGCACGGATGGTGCGCAGGAAGGTCGGCCACGGCAGCCCCACGGTCTCAACCACGAACGCATCATTGACCGAAGAGAGGTTGCCAGCCAGAATTTCAGAAATCACCTGGCGGGTGGTATTGCCCTGGTTGTACAGAGCCTGCAGGCGGAAACCGGTCGTCCAGACGTCGCCTTCGGGATCATCACCGGCAGGGATACCATCCTTGTCCACGTCAGCAGCCTTGAACTCTGCTTCACATTGGGCAGGATCGTAGTAATAGACAGGAGCATCACCTTCATAACCGGGCATGCCCTGGCGGGCGAGCACAGGCTGTTGAACGGCTTCACCATCATAGACATCGCTGATGTAGACTTCCCAATCGAAGCAGTAGGCAAATGCCTTGCGGATATGAACATCCGAGAAGAAGTCATACGGAATGCCATTGCCATCAAGTTGTCCGGAACCGACGTAGTTGGAGCTTGGAACAACATTGAAGTTCATGAACAGGTCCTGGCTGGCAAGGGAGGGACGTCCAATGTACAGACGCATGGAGCCGCCAATGCCAGTTTCGCCGGAGGCACAGGGTGCAAATTTCTCAACGCCCTGCTTGGAAGGATCATAGGCGCAGACCTCCACTTCATCAGCATAAGAACCGGCATCCAGATCATACACACGCATGGAACCAACCATTGCATCCACCTGGGAGCGGTTCTCAGCCGGGACGGAAGCTGCATCAGCATCACCAGCCTGAAGCATCGCAAAGCGGGTGCCCCACTCATCGATGGATTTGATGACAACGCGTTCGAGCTTGGCGGGTTCACGCCAGTAGTTGTCATTGCGGACGAGGACGAGTTCCTCACCCTGGGTCCAGTGGTCGAGCATGAAGGGACCGGTACCATTCATGA
>CAYTDB010000060.1:0-28251 GCA_964436455.1 uncultured Anaerolinea sp.
CGCATGCGTTTCTGCGCCAATTCGGCCATTTCCGCTGGGCTGCTCTGCCCTTGAATAATCGCCTCCAACATGGCTCGCCCGGATACTCCCAGCCCATCCGTAGCAACACTTGCTAGTTTGATATTGGCGCTTTCCAACAACTTTTGCACCCGGTTAACGAGGGTGGCACGCTCACGCACAAAAGTACTCCGATAGCGGGTCAATTCGCGCAGTTCGCGCTGCCCAAGAGGCGGAATAAAACTTGCCTTCAACAAACCATGCCGTAAAAGATCCGCGATCCATTCAGAATCTTTGACATCAGTTTTGTGACCTGGAACAGCTTTTATGTGTTGTGCGTTCACCAACAAGACTTCGAAGTTATTCTCCAGAATGTTGAAGACGGGTTTCCAGTATTCGCCCGTGCTCTCCATGGCCGCATGAGTAACCCCATAACCCATCAGCCAATCCGAAAGCGCCAACAGATCACATGTCATGGTTCCAAAGGTACGAGTCTCTTTCTGAAGCCCGTTCTTCCCGTCGGGAACGATGATGGCGGCTACCACAGTCTTCTTGTGTACATCCAGGCCAGCACAATGCGTATGCACGATATCCAAAGCAACCTCTCTTTCTTGGAATTACGGCTGACTTGGATACCCGGAAAGACAGAGACTGTTTTACGTGCTTCCTATACAAGCGAGCGACAATTAGCGGTGCCTGCAGGTATCCGGATCAATCTCCACTTCAGGCTCATGGCACCAGTCAAAAAACGATCTCTCTGTCAGCCAACTGACACCCTGTATAGCACATTTTCATGCTTTGCGGTGTCCAGCAGACATGACATCTCTACTGCAAGAAAAATGGATTGGATGTCATGTCACGTCCCTTGACCACGGAGTTCCCTGACCAGAACAAACCACTCATGGAAACGGAACAGGTTCTGGCAGAATATCAGGACCAGTATCACGCGATCATGAAAAAGCATGGACTGGATTATCTGGGAGGCGCGCGGGCAGGGATGATCGTCTGTTCGATCATATTTCAATATCATGCAATGACAGTCAAAGATATCGATCCCTTTGTGGCAACGGGGATCATCGCGATGGGCGTCATCGAAGGCGCAAAAACCGCCCCTCCACAACCTGGAACGAAACCACCAAAAAAGGAACGACGCTTCGTGCTGGGAGATCAGGATGCTGCCATGAAGGATGCAAGCGCGAACGGAAGCGGATACATTGCCATCAACCCTGAGATCCTGAAAATGTTGAAAGAGAAGAACATCGACCCATTTCTCGTTTATGAACAGGCTGTGCAAAAACAAATGGAAGAAAAGGTCGACAGGTTTGACTTCGTCCAGATGGATGTGGATGCAGTCTTCGATGAATGGAAAGGGGAACCTTCCGAGCAGGCGCCCATCCCTGTGCGTTTGGTCTTGTGGATAAAAAAGAATGCCGCCTCGCATGGATACGAACAGAGTGGAAATAGTTGGGTGTCGAAATCGTAAAGCGAAAGACCATCAATAAGAAATCGGTAACATATGGGCGGATATTGTCCGTCCTTTCTTGTTTGTATATAAATCTGAAACGAAATTCTCCACATTGATACACGAAGGGAGGGTTACAATATTATTGATGCCGCCTTTACCATGGCAGGCTGGAGAAATCATAAAATGAGCATGGAAACCCACACAGACTGGACGATCTGGTTGAAACAGCAGCAACGGATCGTTATAAACTTCCTATCCCGTTTTATTCTCATACTTGGTTTAATCGCCCTGATGATCATCTTGGGTCGTGTGGTTCGCGAACGAACGATTACCTTCAACACGATCTATTACGTGCTTGCGTACACATTCCTCCTCGTACTTTTCCTTGTTCGCCAGGTTCCCGACACATGGCGGTCATTTGGGTTCATGCTCCTGCTTTATGCATTTGGCACGCTGGCGCTTTACAGCGGCTGGCTTGCCGGCGGAGGACGTGTTTTTTTGCTCGCTCTGATCGTTGTCAGCGCTGTTCTATTCAGTCCGCGTGTGGGTCTTTATACGGCGGGTCTCGTGTTACTCACTTATAGCCTTTTCGGACTGGCATTCAGCCGCGGGTGGCTGGAACTTCAGTCATTGCCTGACCCAACAACCCCCACCCCGATCATTTTCGAGGGCATTGGTTACGCCATGAACATTCTCATGGTGGCAGGCGGTTTGTGGTTTTTTGGAAAAGCCCTGATGGCTTCAGATCGAGCAAACCATGAAGCGCAAGAGGCACGCGCCGCACTTGATGTGAAAACAAAGGAATTGGAACTCGCGAACGAAGTGATCGCCAAACAATCCGAAGAGGCATTAAGGCAAAGCGAATCCCGCACACGCGCCCTGCTTGAAGCCATACCAGATATGATCTTCGAAATGGATCGCGAAGGCAAAATTCTAAACTTCGTACCTTCTTCAACAATCAACCCGCTCATGCCACCCGAACAATTCTTGGGAAGGCATATTTCCCAGATAATGCCCCCGGATGTAACACAACAGACCATGTTCAATATAGAGCGGACGCTAGAGTCGGGGATGTTGCAGGTGTTCGAATATAAATTCCCTGCAGAATCCGAAAACAAATACTTTGAAGCCAGCATCATCAAAAACGATGCTAAAACCGTGATCGCCATGGTGCGCGATATAACAGTGCGCAAGTGGGCGGAAACCGAGCGCGAAGAACTCATCGACATACTGGAAAAACAAAAAGTGGAACTGGAGGAAAAAAATGCTGAATTGACCCAGTTCACCTACACTGTTTCCCACGACCTTAAGTCACCACTGGTCACCATCAACGGATATCTCGGCTACCTCGAACAGGATGCCATATCAGGCAACATCGAACGGCTAAAGAAGGATACCCAGCGCATTCAGGAAGCTGTCAATAAAATGCATAAGCTCCTCACCGAGCTTCTCGAACTCTCGCGCATCGGACGCATGATGAACCAGCCTGAAGATGTTCCTTTCAACACTCTGGTAAATGACGCCATGGACATCGTCCATGGGCAAATTGAAAAACAAAACATCACGGTTCGAACCCAGCCAAACCTGCCCTGGGTTCGAGGAGATCGCCAACGTCTGATAGAGGTCCTGCAAAACCTGATCGACAACGCCGCTAAATACATGGGTGACCAATCTACTCCGCTGATCGAGATCGGGCAACAAGGCGAGCAGGATGGAAAGCTCGTCTTGTTCGTGAAAGATAATGGCATTGGCATTGCCCCGGAATATCACGAACGCATCTTTGGACTCTTCAACAAACTGGATGCCAAATCGGAAGGCACAGGGGTTGGGCTTGCACTCGTGAAACGCATCATCGAATTTCACAGTGGCAGGATCTGGGTCGAGAGCGAATTGAGGAAAGGCTCAACGTTTTATTTCACTTTGCCGCGCAAATAATTCAGCTTGTCCCCATCGCCGGATTGGTTTACCCATCCTGACGCCCGTCGTCACCCATTCATGATGGAATAGACCGTTGTCATCAGCCACCTGTGCAGGTTGTGCAAAAATAAGAGGAACCTTGATTTTGTGTAATGGTTGATAATGGTTCTTTCCTCATCAATATAAATATCCTTATGCCCCACATTGATGTTTTTCGATTGTGAATGGATCCGGAATGCTGCCAGGTATTCGGGAATGACCAGAAGCGGATATATTGCGTTCAGCCGAAGCCAATACTCATAGTCCATCGCATAATGCAGGCTTTCATCCAGGTCACCAAACTCTCTATAGGCATCTGCCCGCAAAAAGGTTGCCGGCTGTGAAATATAATCTGTTATTAAAAGTAGTGAACGATTTTGCACGAGCAGCCAGAGGTTTTTATAGGCTGTTATCAACCTGCGAACTTCCTGTCCGTTCTCGTTAATGATGCGGCACCTGCCTGTGACCCACATTGTTTCAGGATGACCCATGAACGTTTCCGCGATTTTTCTTAACGCTCCTGGCAAGAGTAGATCGTCAGCGTTCAGGTAAGCCACGATTTCCCCGTTGGACATACGCAGTCCTTTGTTAATGGCATTGGTTTGACCCGTATCCTTATCGCTGAGCCATTGCAATCGGTCGGAATAGGAACGGAGTATGTCCAATGTATTGTCGGTCGAACCGCCGTCCATGATGATATATTCCAGGTTTGGATATTCCTGTGAAAGGACGGAACGAATGGTAGCGTCGATGAATTGTCCCTGGTTCAGTGAGGGAGTGATAATGGTTATTTTGGGATATTCAAAACGGGTACGATTTTCCATTCGACAACTCTTGGTGCTAAATTATAATGGGCAAGATTGAATTGTCTAACACTTTTACAAACAAAATTTTTTACGGTCTTATTTGCGTATGAATCCAATCTTCAGAGAATTTGAAAAGCTAAACATTGTAGCAATCGTGCCCTGCTATCGCGTCGAAGCGGAAATTGGTACGGTGATCGCAAACTTGCCGCGTTATCTAAAACATATTCTTTTCGTTGATGATGCATCTCCTGATGGCACTGCCGAAATCATATCGAATATCGCAAAAATTGACCGTCGTATTCACCTGCTTCGGCACGACAGGAATCAGGGTGTTGGTGGGGCCATGGTCACAGGTTTTCGGAAAGCACTCGCACTCAAAGCCGATATTGTAATAAAGATCGATGGGGATGGTCAAATGGATACCAATCGTATCCCGGATATGCTTGCACCGATTTTCCATAACCGGGCGGACTATACCAAGGGAAACCGGTTCAGGGATTTTCAAGCATTACAAAAAATGCCTGTCATTCGCCGTGTTGGGAATGTGGCACTTGGCTTTCTAACCAAGGCAGCAACAGGGTACTGGAATCTCTTCGATCCCACAAACGGTTTTATTGCCATTGATGGAAGGGTGCTCGGACAATTGCCCCTTCATAAAATAGATAAAACCTACTTCTTTGAAACTTCCATGCTCGCTCAACTGTATTTGCTCGATGCGGTTGTGAAGGATGTTCCAATGCCCGCCCGTTATGGCAGTGAAGTATCAAACCTGTCCATTCACCGGATCCTGGTCGAATTTCCGGTCAAACTATTGAGCACTTTCATAAATCGCCTCGTGCTCAAGAATCTAATTTACAATTTTTCAATGGCATCCATCTATCTGTTCTCAGGATTTCCCCTTCTTCTGTTTGGTTTGGTCTTTGGCATAAGCAAATGGATTCAGTATTCAAGGCTCGGAGTGCCGGCTCCTACAGGAACCGTCATGCTTCCCACATTATCGGTCATCATCGGGATCCAATTCCTCATTGCCGCAATTGAGATCGACCTGCGGTCGGTCCCCAAGGATCCACTCACGAGCAATATTGACCAAATGCAGTTTCCTTTCAAAACAGCGGGAACAACCAAGAAGACAAAATGACCCGGTACACAATGAAGCCATCTTTGTTCGCACGCCGTTCTATTTCAAGAAAATCCCTGCTTTGGGTTCTGCTCACCACAACACTCTGGTTTTCTGCATGGTATTTGCCATGGCAGGTATACTTGCAATCCTTCATTTGGGTCAGGTTAGGTGTTGGATTATTTCTCTTTATCATCCCTGGCATCTGCATATACGGTCTGTTGACCCGGCGGCCTGAGTTCACCTTCAGCCCCATCACTTTTGGCTTCGTCATTTCACATCTCACAGCTGCCCTGCTGGGCACCCTAGGACGTTTGATCCACTTGTCATTTGATGCGGTAAAATTCCTCACCATTCTGGCTGGTCTACTTGCCATAATCCCATTTCTTCTGTCAGGGATACGGGATGGAATTAAGATAAAGCTACAGTCACTAAAAATCGATCGTATTCTGCCGGTTTTTCTCCTGCTTCTGATTTCTGGAATTGCCTGCCTGATTGTCATTCAGCGCGTCCTCGGAGACGATGACTTAACCTACCTTGCCTATCTCACGAACTGGCAACACTCAACCCGCATGGATTTCAACGATATCCTGTTCGGAGAACCTCAACTTGTCCATCCGCGATTTTGGATCATGAGCGCTCCCTTTGCACAGGCATTTCTGGCAGATGTGAGCCAAGTGCCGGGCATTTTACTTTTAAGCGGATTCTACGAACCGTTTCTCTTGATATTGGCAGTTCTTAGCTGGTATGAACTGGCGCGCACATTGGCGTTTTCACCCCGGGCAGCAAGTGCCACTGTAATTTTTCAGCTTGTGTTCCTCCTGCTCCTTTCAGAATACCTGCATCCCGGCGCACCTTTCTTTAAACAGCTGAGCGCGGACAAAGCCACAGCCGCGTTCAGTATTGCGCCGGTTTTTTTTCAAAGCCTTTTTAAGTTCCTGAAAGAATCCACAATAGGTAATTTATCCATATTCCTTCTGGCTGGTCTCAGTTTGACTTTCATGCACCCGGTCATCCTGGCATATTCGGTCTTTATCGGCGGTGTATTGATACTGCTTAATTGGATGAATTCGGGATCGTCACAAAAGGTCCTTGCAATAGCGATTCTGGTTTTGATCCTTTTGCCTCAGGTCGCCCTCCGTTTCGCAAGTGCGTCTTCACAGTCGAAGATTCCCTATACCACTGAAGACATCCTCAGTCAAAGCGGTGTTGAAAATATGGTTACCAGATGGGGAGAGACTCAATTCTATGGTTTCAATCCTGCCATCCTGGATATGCGAGTCCCCTTGGCAGAGAACATTCCTCTGATTCTGGCACGCGGCTGGTTAATCTTTCCAATCCTCGCAACGGTGCTTGCCCTACGGCAGGCAGGAAAAAGCCTCTCTGCTCAATTTCAATTGGCTTGTTTTCTATTGGTTTTTCTTGCTTGGTTTCCATTCACAGGATGGATCATTGGCTATTTTCTTTCAGCCTATATGCTGGAGCGGGCGATCTGGTTGTTCCCGTTTGGATTGAGCGTGGTATATGTATTGCTGGCTATCAGGGACTATATTTCTGCCCAGCCGCATAAACCGTTCTCGTGGATATTCGTTCATCCCAATGTTTTTCTGTCAACGACAGCAATTTTTGCTGCTGGAATATTCTTACTATACATGCACGAGAATAACCTGCCTGACTTCGAAAAGTTCTCAGACAAAATGCAAAGATATGATGGATTGGCAATAGCGGGTCAGGAACTTGACCAGCGCATATCTGATCAAGCTATTGTGGTCGGATCTCAACAAATCAACGATCTAATCCCTGGCATCTCGGCAAAGTCAATGATCCTCACCTTCCGTATTTCACAGGCTTCACACATGCAATATTTTTCGAACACTGAGAGAGAGGAAAGAATTTTAGACACAAAAAAGATGTTTTCGAAATCGCTTTCCTCGGAAGAGAAAATGTTCCTTCTCAAAAAATACGATGTCAAATTCCTTTTCCTCCAAAACTTTGACCTTAGACTTTTCGAAGATTTTATCACTTACTATCCGGAGAGAGTGGAGATAATTGAAACCGGAGGCTTCGTGATACTTCAGATCGATGCACAAAGTGGAGATTGAACATCTCAATCTCCAACTAGCCGCTACTTCAATCTGATAAGAGGAAATCCCCATCGTTCAACAACCCATCCAGAATTGCTTTAATTGCATCTGACCCAAGCAATTCTTCTGGCTCAAAGGTCTTCAAACGCGTTTGCGTTGTCCGCACAGACGGCTCGAGGAAATCACCGAACGGTAGTGATGTGCGAAACAACTGATAATACAAAAATCTACGTGCATTGCGTTTAAAGTCTGCAGGCACTTTGATATTTTCCGCGCTTAAAAACTTTTCAAGTTCATTTTGACATGCTTCAATGCTCTGCGGAAAGAAAACGGTAGGATATTGAGTAAAACGCGCCTTGCCCGCACACAACACCGCCGCACCCATGATGGACGCTTCCAACCCGATCGTTGAGTTATAGATCATCACGAATTTGGACTTCTGGATCAACTCGTACGAACTCACAGTCTCAATTGGACTCACAAAAATAACGTTCGGCTCACTCTGGACCTTTCGGCTGTCCACCCATCCCTGAACCGTCTCGCGGCTGGATTTTCGCACCCGCAACTCATCCGGATGCGCACGGATCACAAACAAAGTCTCGCGATGTGACTTGATTACTTCGAGAACCAAATCCAGCCATTGGAACATATCTTCAAAGACTGTGTTGGCATGCGGTTGGCTTGTATCAAAAATGACATTCGTAAACACGGGTACGATCTGTTTGAACCGAGAAGCCTTCTGCAAGAATGACTCGTCGAGGCCCTTCATGTCTGCCCAGAATTTGATGCCTGCCATCGTGAAGTCGCCTTGGAAGCGTTTGGCAAGATAGGCATCGAGTTTGGCATTTTGCTCATCATTCAACTCAAACTCATCAGGGATGTGAATGGGATACGCTGTCGCTTCGCCTTCGGTGAAGTAGGCAGTTGCGGGTTGCAATCCCACTTCATGCGTGATGACTTTGAGTCCGCGCTTCTGTGCAATGTAACGCACAGTCGCTTCGGGGAAGAACTGCCCATTGAAAACAACGACAGCCCTAGGTTGAGTCCGATCGAGAAAACCCGAATACTTCCGTGCCACATTCCACGCGGACAAAATATACTCACGCAAAAGATAACGTGTGTTCTCGTCATCTTCCAAATGATGGATGCGTAAGATCCAACGTAATCCGGGCAGGCACAACGCGCCAAGTGGAATACCTTGCCATTCGAACTTCATCAACTCTGGCACGGATAATTTTTCAATCGCAGTTGCCAATTGTCCATCACGTTGATAATCAAACCATTCAACCTTCGACCTGTGATCTGTAACGTTTGACGGCACACCCGCGTACAATGTCCGTGATTGATACACACACGACCGACACGGCATCGCCTGCTGCGGATCATCCCGATCTGTTCCCAGTACACATTTACTCATGCCAGAGTCACAGGCAAAATATACAACAGGGATACCCTTCAAGCGCAATGCCCACGAAGCCAGCAGGTGAAATCCGCTGTTCCACGAAAGGTCATCAATGCCTGATGATGCCTTGAAGAAGACAACTGGAGCGCCTGTTGGCTTTGGTTCCTGACGCGCAACTTCGCGCGCCAGGCGTGTAATCTTTACATTATTGAGCCTGCGGACAAGCCCTCGTTTGAGGCGTTGGGTGTAGAGTTCTTTGAGCATGAAATATATTAATTCGTTTTGAACAACTCGCGTTCCGTAACTATCCAATACATGGGGATGTCGTGCATAGCATGTGGAATTGTATCCAAAAGCAAGGCATGGAAGGTGAATCCCACGCTGACGCCTTTTAAGTTTTCCAGGAAGCGGTCGAAATATCCACCGCCATATCCCAAGCGAAAACCATGCCTGTCAAAAGCAAGACCGGGAGCGAGCGTTAATTCTATCTCTTCAGGTTGAATCACAGGCAGATCGGATGCAGGTTCCGCCATGCCAAAGGGATGTCGAACCAAGTGGTTAGGATCGTAGGGATGGAAGACCATGCGGTGATCTTCTTCGGGAATGATACGAGGGATAACCCATCTCTTTTGCGGATAAAGTTTCAACAGTGGAGTTGGGTCTGCTTCGGACTTGATGGGCATGTAAGTCAGGATGATCTGGCTTTGCTGAAAGACACCCCAACTTTCGATATTTCTACATATGGACAGGCTGGCTTCTGCGCGTGTATCTGCACCAAGCAATTTGCGGATCGCAAGACATTGTTCACGGAGTTGTTTTTTATTTTGTGATATTTCTTCGTCCGTCATGGAGAAAGGATGCGAATTACCAATCATTGTTCTTTTCGTATCCCAGTTTCACCAGCAAATCCCCCGCCACATCCTTGAACAGGGATTTGTGCACATCGGTAAAGTATTGTGTCCAACCGCCTGTTTTCCCCGAGCGGAAGGTATGGCTCTTCTTCGGCTGGATCGCATCCACCAAAATGGATAATGCCTGTTCACGCGGTGTGGGGATCCGATATCCTGTCTTTTCCACTTCATCGAGCATGGAATTGAGAGTTACATCGCGGTTGTTGATTAAATCCTCGAAACGGATGCACATCACTTTTTTTTGCTCAAGCCACTGGAAGACACCATCATAGCGTTGTTTAACGCTGATCATTTTCAATCCATCCTGATCAATGCCAGTAATCGCCACTTTGAGCCTCTCGCCAAAATCGGGCAGGGAATTGTAGTACTCGTGCATGCCATGCCCCTCGTGCATATCTGTCGCGAAGAAAACCTGCGAGATGAGCATGTCGCGGGGGTCGCGATAAATGAAATAGTTGACGCGCCCGGCTTCGGTTAAGAAAGAAGCGTTTTCGGGCGTGGCATCCACATATCCCCAGCCGATCACGCCCTGGGACACGCGTCTCAATTCATCCAATATTTCTTCCTTCACCTTTCTTCTTCCGTCAGGCGTGATGGTCCTAACCGGTTCCGCATCCACATATTTATATGGCATGATCTGTGTAAAGCCATTGAGGACCTGCAACAACAAATGCGAGCCGCTCTTTGGCTTGGAGTTGCCGAAGATGTGCGGGGCTTCATGAAAAGAAAACCGCCGCCAACGAAAAATGGCTTGGGCGGTTTTTCCATAGGGGCGTGCCAATCGGCGGATGTTCTGCGTAAGACTCATGAAGACAATTTACCACAAAGAACACAAAGTTTTATATACATCACAAAGAATCCTTCGTGGCTAAAAATTATTGATTCACCACGCGGCGCAGTTTCTTCAACGAACTCATCTCGGAGTCATAGACTTTCTTCACACCATCGCCAAGCGAAGACTCGGTCACGCGGATGTATTTCACGAGGCGCTCAAAACCACCGGGCTCAACAGACGCAGCCTGGTCGCTGCCCCACATGGCGCGATCAAGCGTGAGATGACGTTCCACCATGCAGGCACCGAAAGCGACCGCGATTGCCGAAGGGACGAGCCCTACCTCGTGACCCGAATATCCAATGGGGTTGTTCGGGAATTCATTGCGAAGGGTTTTGATCATGTTGAGATTTAGCTCTTCCGGCTCACACGGGTAGGTGCTGGTGCAGTGCATGATGACGAGATTATCAGTGCCAACGATCTCAGCGCCGCGCCTGATCTGTTCCATCGTGGACATGCCCGACGAGATGATGATGGGCTTGCCTGTTTTGCGAACATACTCTAATAAGTTGTGATCCGTGAGCGAAGCTGATGGAACTTTATAGGCAGGCGTATCGAACTTCTCCATGAAATCAACCGAAGGCTCATCCCACACAGAAACCATCCAGTCAATTCCCTTTTCCTTGCAGTGACGATCGATCTCGCGGTATTGTTCCTCGCTGAACTCAACCTTGTAACGATAATCCAGATAAGTGATGTAACCCCACGGCGTCTCGCGCATCTGATTTTGCTGGTCGGGTGGTGTGCAGATCTCAGGTGTGCGTTTCTGGAATTTGACCGCATCTACACCCGCATGCACCGCTGCATCGATCATTTGCTTTGTAATGCCCAGATCACCATTGTGGTTGATGCCGATCTCCGCGATCACATACGTGGGATGACCGTCTCCCACCAGTCTATTTCCAATCTTTATTTCACGAGTCATTTGTTCTCCTGTAATTTGCGTAGTGTGCGCTCTTTAGCACACAAGCGACGTTAGAGAACGCCGCCTACACAGAAAGATTTTTCAATATCAATTCAAACAGTTCCCGTACTGCGCCATTCCCCCCAGGTTTGCTTAACACATAGTCTGCGGCTTGTAGCACTTCGGGAAACGCGTCCGGGACCGCCACAGACCAGCCTGCAACTTCAAAGCATGGAAGGTCGTTGAGGTCATTGCCAACATACACGACATTCTCCGCTTTGATATTTTTCTTCTCAAGGACTTCACACATCACGCGCCCCTTATCCTGCATCCCCACTCCATGAATTGCATCCACCCCCATCTTTTTCGCGCGCGCCGCCACAACCGTATTTGGCTCCGAAGAAATGATCATGACCTCGATGCCTTTCTCTCGCAGCCTGCCGATCAATGGACTGTCACTGCGATACGCGGCAACCATCTCGCGCCCGTCCTGATCCACCCAGACCTTGTTATCGGTTATCACACCATCAAAATCTAGAATGACCAGTTCGATCTTTTCAGGCATCCCGCGACGAGTACGTGCATCCGGCGTAACGACATCCAAACCACCCTGGTAAACCAAGGCTTCATACTTTGCCCAATCAGCAGGCGTATCAATATCCACGGTATAGCGCGGGTCAATCACCAACGGGTAAACGACGCTGCCTGTAAGCGAACCCTTGCGCGTGATTGTCGTTGTGCGGATCGCATCAATGTGTCCTGTTTGCCAATACGTGGACGGGAGGATTTGTCTCGGGGCGTTGTACGGTTCCGCTATGGCTTCTACTTCAAGCAAAGGCTTCATCGGTTTGTCATACCCGCTGAAATGCCACATCTTGAACGGGTTCTGCCCGGCAGGTACCACACCGCGTACGCTGTCTGCATCGGGATTTTCCACAAGGATCTTGACCGCGCTATCTATCATATCCCTTGGGCGGAGTGGTGAGGTGGGACGCAACTGCACGACGAAATCGGGTTTATAGCCTTCGATATCTTCGAGCCATTTCAGGGCGTGTTCAAAAGTTGGCAGGTCCGGCGAACGGTCCTGGGCAAATTCGGCAGGACGCAGAAAAGGGACCTCCGCGCCGTACTCTCGTGCAACTGCCGCGATCTCCTCATCATCCGTCGAAACGATGACGCGCGAAACGCTGTTCGCCTGCAAGCCAGCCGCGATACTCCACGCGATCAACGGATACCCGGCAAACGGCTTGATATTCTTGCGCGGGATTCCCTTCGAGCCGCCGCGCGCCGGGATTAAGGCAAGTATACGGGTCATTGGTTATTTACTGTCGGCAAATGGTAACTGGTAATTACTATTTACGCATTACCAATCTCACCACGCCGTCCAACCTCCATCAACAACGACATTGTTTCCAGTCATATAGGAAGATGCATCAGATGCAAGGAACAACAACGCGCCATTCATCTCGTCCTTTTTTGCCATGCGTCCCATGATGGTTTTGGCAGAATAATTCTTAACGAAATACTCATCGTGATTATTAAAGACGCCACCGGGCGTCAATGCGTTCACGCGGATTTCGGTGTCCGCATAATACGCGGCGAGATACTTTGTAAAACCCATCACGCCTGCCTTGGTGACAGTGTAATAGACCGGTTTGAACGCCACACGCTGACCGTCCTTGATGTAGATACGCTGGTCGGGACCATTGAGTCCGTAGGTGGAGCAGATGTTGATGACACTGCCCTTTTTGCCCTGTACGATCATCGGTTTGACACATGCCTGCGTGACCAGGAACATGCCGGTCAGGTTGACGTTCATCGCGGCATTCCACTGTTCGAGCGGATAATCTTCGAAGGCACCGGGAGCAATTCCCTTTTTGGCCGCGTCGGGGTCGAACTTGGGGTCGAGTGCTGCGCTGTTGACGAGGATATCCAGCCGACCGAATTCGGATAACACCTTTTCAACCATCGCATTGACGGAATCGGGTTTGGTGATGTCGGCGGGAATGGCGAGGGCATTGTATCCACTTTTCATAAGCGTATCAGCCGTCCCTTGCGAGGCTGAAGCGTTCAAGTCCACCACTGCAACGGACGCGCCTGCCTCGGCTAACGTCCTGCAAAATTCCGCGCCGAGCAGTCCTACGCCTCCTGTCACAACTGCCACGCGTCCCGTCAAATCAAATTTTTGTTGTATGTTCATAGGTCCCTTGTGTGTAGTGCAAAAAACTTATCAGGGTTTTGTGTATACCACATCACCTTGACCTTTATATCCAAGGTGCAGGCTTTCAGTCATGGTTTCAATATCTCGTAAAACGTTATCGTTGCCGTCGAACAACGCCACCACTGCCCTGCCTTGCATGACATCGTTTTGCACGGCGAGAAGGCTCTCTTCATAACCCGTCCGTTCCTGCGCGGTGGCAGAGTCGTAGCGACTGGGCAATACCCTCGCCCCACGCCCGGTATACAGATACACCGCAGCGGGTTCATTGGTGTAGATGCTCACACCTTCGGACAATTCCCGCAGATATGCCATCGCCTCCGAATCGTACCATTGGAACGATGCATACCCAAGCCCTCCCTGCGACCAGTGCGCAAATGTGACGGATTGCTTGTATATCGAAAGCGCGAATGCAAGGATGGTTGCGACAACCACAAGCGGACGATAATTTTTTCTCATCCAGATGCCGAACGCCACCAACAGGATCAACAAGCCAACGAACACCGGGGCAAGGATACGCAATTTAAATTTGGTGGCGGCATCGAACATGGTCATGGATGCAACGATGGAGGTAAGATAGGCAAAGATATAGAGTCCTGTGGTGAACGAGATGACCTCGCGCGACTCTTTCCCGCCTCTTTTCAACTCCGAGGCCTGCCTCGGTTTTGAAAAATATTTCCATGCCCTGAACAAAGTCCACACCATTACTGCGCCAAGAATAACCAGGAGTAACCCTTCGACGGCAAACGGTATCTGGGCAAGCGCCCTGCGCCATGATTCGACAGGAATGAGAAAACTGGAGAAGGTGTACCTGCCAATCTCAAGGTTCTCCGCAGTAATGGGATGCCAGGCGAATGCACGATTCGTGGCATTCTCAGCGACCAGGCGGTTGCGAAGCGCCCACCCCAATGCAAATGGCAGAAATCCCGCCAGGAAGATGCCAATACTGGTAAAGCGTTTGCGCCAGGTGGAGCGCAAAATGACGATGGCAACAAGGTAGGTTACCACCAGTGCGAGACCGGCATAGCGGGTGAGATACGCCATCCCTGCCAATGCGCCGCAGGCAACCAGCCACCACCACTCGCCGGAGATTCCCCGTCCGACCGAGGAGGGTGGGAGTTCGAAATACAGGTCAAAGGTCCAGAAGGAAAGAAGTGAGAGGAAGATAAAGAGCGGCTCGCTCATCGCCGCCACGTGGACTGGCAGCATGTCCCCGCTTGTAACGAACAATCCAGCCGCGACAAGACCGGCGGTCAGCGAGGGTGTCATACGCCAGATGAGGATTCCCAAGAGCCCGGCATTTATGCCGAACAACAGTGCATTGACAAAGCGTGTGCCGCGCAACGGGTCAAGCCCAAACAGACCAAGGAACGCCAGTACCGATGAGAAGCCCGGCGGGAAGTGCGTCACAGGCTGGTTGCTTTCCAGCCATACCTCGCGGTATCCGTTCCCAGCCAGCATACTACGTGCACCCGCAATGTATGCGATGGAATCATCAGACAGCTCAAGCCCTTCGGGAGTCGCTTTGAGGACAAGCAAAGTCCCAATAACGGCGATCAGGATCAAGGTCAGGAATGAAGCGAGGCGGGGGTTGATGCGGGTGGTCATCGTTTTACAAGAAGGCGTCTGGCGACAGAAGTTCGGCTTCTGAAGTTTCACATTCCGCAAATAGAACTTGTGGATTCAGTTTCTAAGCAAAGAACGCGAAGGCTTTCATTATATACCCGGGGCGGGCATTATAACCTTCGCGTTCTTCTGAATAGCCAGGTTAGTTTCCGTTCAAATATCCCTGTTCTTCGAGATACTTGATGATGATGTAGGCGTTCTCTTCGGGCGTTGCGCCGTATCCCTTGAGCGTGATCTCGGGATCGATCGGCGGTTCGTAGGGATCATCCACACCGGTGAAGCCCATCGGCCTGCCATCCTGCATGGCTTGACGAGCCTTGGCGTACAAGCCTTTCACGTCGCGCTGTTCGCAGACTTCAACGGGCGTATCCATGTAAACGGTGATGAAGTTGTCACCAACCATCTTGCGCGCTTCGTTACGTGTAGCGCGGTAGGGGCTGATAGCAGCGCAGATGACAGCACCGCCCGCATGAACGATCTCACCTGCCACAAAGCCGATGCGCAGGATATTCGTGTCGCGGTCTTCCTTGCTGAAACCGAGTCCTTTCGAGAGGTGTGTGCGAACCACGTCACCATCGAGGATGGCGATCTCACGTCCGCGCTCGAGCATAAGTGAAGTGAGAACCTGTGTCGTGGCGCTCTTGCCGGAACCGCTCAAACCCGTGAACCAGATGCAGAAACCCTGCTTGTTCCTGGGCGGGTACATCTCGCGCAGGATCTCGGCGGTCTCGGGGCGGGTGAACCATTCGGGCAGAAGTTTGCCCTTGGCAAGATAATCATCGCGCACCTGTGTGCCGGAGATGTTGGCGGTCTTTGCACCCTTCGGCACATCCTTTTCTTCAACGTAGCGGTCTTCATCGGGAAGATAGACAAGCATTTCGAACGGGACCATCTTGACACTGAGTTCGGCTTCGTACTTGGTCATCAATTCCTGCGCGTCATACGGACCGTAAAACGGCTTGCCCGACGAATCATTTCCCGGACCCGCGTGATCGCGTCCCACGATGAAATGGTTCGCGCCGTGATTGCGGCGAATGATGGCATGCAGGATCGCTTCACGCGGACCTGCCATGCGCATGGCAAGCGGCAGGAGGCTGAGCATGGTGCTGTTCTTGTCGTAGTAGTTATCCACCAAAGCCCGGTACGTGCGGACGCGGGTGTAGTGGTCCACATCGCCGGGTTTGGTCATGCCGACAACGGGGTGGATAATGAGCGAGCCGTTGACCTGTGCCGCGGCGCGTTTGGTCAATTCTTCGTGGATGCGGTGCAGGGGATTGCGCGTCTGGAAGGCAACCACGTTATCGTGTCCCATTTCTTCCAACATGCCGCGTACCTGGGCAGGTGTTTGGCGCAGGCTGACAAAGTCGTGATACTTGGGCAGGTTGACAACCTTCATTGGACCAGAGATGCAGACCTTACCCCAGCGTTCCATTTCAGAAACCATCGGGTGGCGCGGGTCGGTGGAGCCATAAGCATGGGCGGCTTCGACGCCGGCATCCCAGTGATAGACCTCGTCGAGGGTCAGGACCGCGATCACGTCATTGTTTGTATTGCGCAGGACAATGTCCTCGCCAACGGTTGGCAGTTCTTTAGGATCAGCCGTCAGCGTGATGGGAAGCGGGAAAAGGGTTCCGTCTGCAAGGCGCATTTCCTTGAGCACGCGTTCATAATCCGCTTTGCCCATGAAGGTAGTGAGAGGTGAAAAACCACCCGTGGCGATTAATTCAAGATCGCAAAGATTGCGCATGGTGATCTTGATGGAGGGGAGTTTCGAAGCGCGGTTGAGCAATTCCTCGCGTTCGTTTCCTTCCACAACAAGGTTCACCAGTTTTCCCCCGTACGGGGCAATAAGTTTTGCTTTTGACATTATTTTAATTCTCCTTGAGTTACACAGATCCATTCTGTGGGTATTTCGAATACAAGGCGCTATTATAACTCAAAATTCAGCGAATGAATTTTGAGGATGTACGATATAATCCCAAAATGCTGAACTCAAAAACCGTACGAAATATATCTTTTGCCCTGCTTGTGTTGGGCTATATTTTTTACTGCAACCGTTACATATCTGCCACCAGTATTTCCTTTGAGGGCAAAACATATCATATGCTCTTCGACGATGCCATGGTCTCAATGCGGTATGCCTACAATCTTGCACACGGACTTGGCGCTGTATGGAATGCTGGTGAGCGCGTGGAAGGATTCACCAATCCGCTTTGGGTGGGGATTATGGCATTGATACATCTTTTGCCGATCGGATTGAATCAAACGGGGTATTATATTCAGATACTGGGCGCTTCCCTGCTAACCTTGAACCTGCTTTTCGTCAAAAAAATAATCGAACACTTTACGGACAATCTCTTCGTTATGCTGGCTGCCGTGGCATTGACTGCATTCTATTTGCCTCTCAATTCGTTCGGTCTACTCGGGATGGAGGTCAGCCTTCTTGTTTTGATACTGAGCTTGGCGGTCTGGCTGATCTTGAAAAGCGATGACAAATTCAACGTGTGGATTTACATCTTGATGGCGGTCTCAACGCTTGTCCGCTTCGATATGGCCGTGCCGTATCTTATCATCTTTGGCGTTTTGTTTGCTGCACAAAAAGAGAATCGCAAGCTGCATCTCATTTGGGGACTTGGTCTGCTTGCATTGTTTTTGGGCGGGCAGACCCTGGGACGCTATCTGTATTATGGTGAACTGCTTCCGAACACATATTATCTAAAAGTGGAGGGCTGGAACACCAAACTGCGATTATTACGTGGCGCCTATGCCTTGACACAATTTGCGTATTTCCATAATTGGGTACTGTTGCTCCTGCCATTGTCCGTATACTATTACAGACGAGACTGGAAGGTCAGCCTTTTGACGTTGCTATTCGCAGGACAGATAGCCTACTCGGTTTACGTTGGCGGTGACGCATGGGAACATCATGGGGGGGCAAATCGCTATATCCTGGTAGCCATTCAATGCTATTTTGTGCTTTTTAGCTACAGTTCATTTAATATGATTAACACCATAGTGGAGAAACTGTTTAATTATTTTGGAACGATTCAATATAAAAACCTGCTGGTGTTCGCTCAAAGAATCGTATTTTTATTATTTTTTATTCCATCGATACTTAATTTCAATGCAATAATGGGCACATGGGAATCCATCGAGCGCTGGACGTTCGATAGAAAACCTGATTTTGTTGCCGGGAGTGAGCAATACACAATAACAGGGCTTTATTTGGAGAAGGTTATAACACCTGATGCCTGGGTTGCCGTGACCGCCGCGGGGAGTACTGCTTATTTCCTGCCAAACAACTATATGATTGATATTCTTGGGAAGGCAGATGCAATAGTGGCACGTGGACCGGTTCGCATGCCAATGAGCATACCCGATATTCCAAACATGCAACCAGGTCATATGAAGTGGAATTATGAATACTCCTTTGGTGAATTAAAACCCGATGTGATTGTAAGTGTTCGGGATGGTACAAGAGATGAAGCGCTCCCATATCTTGAAGGTTACCTATACGCCAAAATTGGACGGAAGGTTTCAGTGTTCCTTCGAATAGACTCTCAAAACATCAAATGGGAATTGATTCAGTAGTCGAAAACGAGCTGCTGATTCTTTGGGATTTCCACGTGGGAATCCCCGATGTAACATTCCTTAGTTATGCTACGAGAACCACATGCATCCCGGGCATATGAAATGGAACTACGCCCACACGTCGGTGAATTGTAACCGGGTGTGATCATGTCGCTCTGGGGTGAACCCTCTCAGGAAGCCCAACTTGCAGAATTAAGTCTATGCCAGCATTGGAAAAAATATTGGGGTGTTCCCCCCCCAAGGATTCGGACAAAATCTTACCTGGCAAGCTCGTGATCCAATAGCGCCGTATCTGCTTTATTCCTGAAACTCACCTCACCCAAATCCCGTAAGTGTATAATTTCACTCTACCATGAAGAACGATCCTTTTTCAAAGTCCACCTTGTCAACTGAGACTCAGGATGAAACAGATGTTACAAAAATTAATTAAAAACGAGACATTCATCTCCATCCTGTTGATTTTCCTTACCACCGCGATCACGTATGGGGGTCGCATTCCGCAGCTTGGATATTATCACGATGACTGGTATCTGCTCTGGTCCGGTCAGGCACGCGGCGCGGCGAGCATCATTCCACTGTTCAGCACAGACCGTCCGTTCATGGGAGTGATCTATTCCTATGTGTATCGCCTTTTGGGCGACTCACTCCTCGGTTGGCACACATATGCCCTGCTTTGGCGCTTCATCGGCGCACTGGCGTTCTTCTGGATCTTGCGCCTGCTCTGGCCCCGGGAAAAGTACCTTACCACCCTGATGACCGTGCTTTTCGTGGTCTATCCCGGGTTCCTGTCCCAGCCGAACGCGAACACAAAACAGAATCATCTTTACGGGTTTGGGACGGCGCTTCTATCGATCGCGTTGATGCTACAGGCAATGAAGACGAATGTCCGCGCCTGGAAAGTGACCTTCGGGGTCCTTTCGGTCATTCTGGCTGCGAACTATCTGTTCATTTACGAATACATGATCGGCTTCGAAGCGACGCGCCTGCTCCTGCTGGGATATGTCCTCTTTCAAAACGGATACAGAAAGGTCCGCCCGCTCTTGTGGGAAGTATTCAAGAGATTTCTGCCTTACTTGTTCGTTGTCGCGGGTTTTCTATACTGGCGCGTCTTCATCTTCGAAGGAAGCAGGAATGCAACTGATGTCACCAGGCTTGCATCTGACTATCTTTACAACCTGCGGTATATGAGCATCCGCTTGATCCTCGAGACCGTCACCGATTTCCTCGACACAACGGTCTTTGCATGGTTTATTCAGCCCTATCAGTTATTCTCAACCACACGCTATTCGAATTTGGGGAGCGCAGTTCTGATCGCCGTCATCAGTATCGCACTGGCGATGCTGTATACATTTCTGTTCAAAAAATGGTGGGGAAACGAATATAACGAGGCTGAATCGCCCGGCTTGATGAAAGAGTTCATCTGGATCGGTGCTCTCATTACTTTGTTTGCGATCTTCCCTGTAATTCTTTCCGGCAGGCAGGTGGAATTGGGCGATGCGTACAAGAGCTATGGACTGCATCCCATCGGCGGCGTGGTCCTGTTCGTAACTGGCATCCTCCTCATGTTCCAGGCAAAATTCCGGAGGCTGTTCCTCGTTGCTCTGATCGGAATATCGGTCTCCACCCAGATCCTGAACACAGACTACTGGATCCAATTCTGGGACTACCAACGGGAAGCCTGGTGGCAGCTCACATGGCGCGCGCCGGATATCAAAGACGAAGCCCTGGTGGTTGCATATTTTCCCGAAGGTTTCCGCCTCCAACAGGACTACGAGATGTGGGGACCTATCAACTTGATCTACAATCCCGAACCTGCCGAAGTGCCCGCCATCAAAGCGGAAGTTCTCACATCTGATACTGCCTTCAATATCCTGAAAGGGGAAATCGTTGACAATCGCATGCGCGATATGAAAATGCACAGGGATTTCGGCAACCTGCTCCTGATCAGTTATCCATCCCCCTCCTCATGCATCCATGTGATCGATGGGACCTTGCCAGTCTATGCGGAATCCGATCCACTTGTGATTCCACAAGTGGGAGGACTTTCCCGCATCGATCAGATCGTCCCCTCTGGAATGTCCCCCATCCCGCCACACGCGATCTTTGGGTCGGAGCCAGCACATGACTGGTGCTACTATTATCAAAAGGCTTCCCTTGCCCGGCAGGCTGGCGATTGGCAGGAGATTGGCAAACTCTACGACAAGGTAATTTCACTGGGGCTCGAGCCGAAAGACGCCTCCGAAGTTATCCCCTTCTTCGAAGGTCTTGTCAATCTTGGCAGGTATGACGATGCAGAAGCCCTCTACTTCAACGAGATCAGAGGGCGGGTGAAAATGCGTTACCCGCTATGCACGTTCATGAAAAATAATCCGGATTACCCTACACCGCCCGGTTACAATCACGAAAAAGTCTACGAACTGCTTTGCACATTGTAAGGATTAATCAGTTAACTTGATTGGAAGTCCCTTCGTCTGGGATTCCCGCGCCGCCAATGCGAGACGCAAAGCCATGATACCATCTTCGAGACGACAAACCGGTTCGGACTCACCTTTGGCTGTCTCAATGAAATGACGCGTTTGACTCACGAAGAGGTGGTTCCGCTCAAAGCCTTCGGGGGGAGAAAAGCTTTCGATAACGGGAGCGGGCGGGAGGTCCGAATAAGCGGCGAAGGGGGCAGGGAATTTTTGAATCTGTAGAACACCATCTGCATTATCCCATCGAAGTGTGCCTTGAGTCCCGACTATTTCCAGCGTATGCCGCGGAGGTCTTTGTACATAGTTGAGATGCACGCCGCCAATCGCGCCGTTTGAAAATTTGAGCCCAATCTCAGCGACATCTTCCACATTCAATTCAAGCGGTGAAATGTGGCCATTGAACGACCAAAGCGACTCGACCTCGCCGATAAGATAACGCAGATAATCGAGTGGATGCGTGAGCGTGCGGATGACGCCGCCGCCAAGATCGGCACGCGCCGCATAACTCTGACGATAATCCTCCCACGGATGCCACTGTGGCAGATACTCACCCCAATGCGCATGGACAGTTAACACCTTGCCGATGGCGTTCGCCTGAATGAGTTCACGCGCCTTGTTGAGCGTGGGGTGATAACGGAACTGGAAGCCAACGAGAATCTTGCTTCCACTTTTCTGCGCAGTTTGTTGAAGAAGGTCCAGGTGGTCAAGCGAATCGGAGATGGGCTTTTCAAGCAAAATCGCACATCCCGCCTCTACCGCAGGAATGGCAATATCGAGATGCAATGCTGTTGGGTTTGCAACAACGACCGCATCAGGCTTGTACTTTTTGAGCGCGTCATGAATATCTGTTTCAACGGTATATCCCACAAGCTCATCGTCGGGCAATGTCGCTTTGCGCGTGCGTAGGAGGACAATGTCCCTTTCGCCAAGTGCGATCAAATTACGAAAGTGACGACGACCAATGGAACCAAGACCTGCTATAAGAAATTTCATATATTCACCATGTTCGTTGGTTGAGCGCAAGCAGTCGAAACCAACATGTAACAAGAAATCCTTTGCTAATTGGCGGTTTCGATACGGGCGAGAAAAACGCCCGCCCTACTCAACCACCGAGGTACTTATCACCAATTCAAGTTCTGCTCATATCTCCACTTGACCAACATTTCACCCGCTACATCCTTGAACGCGGATTTATCCTTGTCCGTGAACAATCTCTGCCAATTGCCAGCCTGTCCTTTTGGAAGAAAGGATGCGATTCCTTCATTCCTTTTAGCCTGCCACTGCTCATCGGGATTGGACGACATTTCAGTTTCGATCGCCTTCTCAAGCGCTTTGTTGATCTTCTTCACACCCAGGAACATCCAAAACTCAGTCATTTCTACAAACGGGGTTTCCAGCAGGTCTTCATATCGCAGGGAGTGATAGTTTTCACCGTAAAGCTTTTGTGCTTCGGAATCGGTTTCAGTCAAGTCGTTGATCCAGCGCGTTGCGATGTTGCGGATGAAGGTTTCAGTGAAGATAGAACGGCGCCCGTCGCTGAATGGAGCGGGATCAGCTTGAAGGTCGGCGATGATGCGTTTGTCTTCGGCTGTCAGGAATTTGGATTCTTCCACAAAATTGCGAAAGCGTTCTGAGATGAGTACATCGCGCCCGTCACGGACAATGTTGACGACCTTCGCATCGGGATACAACGAATGCATGTCTCGCACAACCTGACCATGGATCACGCTGGAGGGACTCTTATCCCCCACGATCATCTTGCCTTCACGGGCAGCATCGCGCTCCATGATGAAGTCTGCGGATGCACGGAGCACCAATGGCGAAAGGTCGCGTCCGTGATTCCAGCGGTTGGACTTGCGCGTCAGCCATTCTTCGATCTCTGTCGAATCCACCAGCGATTTCAACAACGGCTTGCGTGTGAAGAAATGCGCCTGATAATTACAATGTACTTCGGGGTGAAGCCGCGCGAGGCGCATGAGGAGCGTTGTTCCTGAACGGGCGTGACCGAGGATGAAGAACTTGTCACGCGGGAAGAATTGCTTGACCTCCGCCACTTCCTCAGGCGTGATGACAGGGATGGGGTTGCGGGTTTTATTTTTCGGTTCGCCCTTGAGTAAAATACGGGCTGCGGATTTGAAACGGGAAAACATTCGTGTTGTATCTCCAGATTTTATTGTTCAAGGACCAGGACGCAATCATCCCCAGGAGCCTGTGTTCCAGATATATCTTTGATCATCAAGCCGTTTTCGGTTTCCACCGTTTGATAACCCAAAACCTGGATACGGCGGAAGTTAACGGTGAACTGTCCCTTCTGGGGTATCGTGTCTCTTCTACAATCACGCGGTTGGAACCACAATCGTAAAGTTTATATGCCGCTTTCGAATCCTGCCATTTTATTTGAAAGTTGGCATACTCGCATTTTTCCCTGGGATTGCACTGTGCCTCGTTAGTCAGCATATCCCAAGACTCAAAAAGATCGTCTTTCGTTTGTGTGTTATTTATAATTTTATAAAACGTGTCAACCAATTCAACATAAGGAGCCTTGAAGCCGACAGGTGTGGGCGTGGGCACCGGCTCAGACGCAGGAGCACATGCCGAAAGGAAAAAAACGAACAGGAGCGTGCAAAGCAAAATCCATTTCATGTTTTCTATCTCTTCCAGTTTAGCATGATAAGCCCTATAAAGCACACGATGATCCCGGCGATATTGACCCATGAGATTTTATCTTTGAACAGGAAAATCGCCACAGGAAGCAAGATCAACGATGCCACCACGTTAGTCAGCACCGCGGCAATCCCCAAATTCCAGCCTGCGCGGTAGGTGAGCAGGAATCCGTATTCGATGCCGACGATGGCGATGGCGAGTCCGATGCTTGCCCAGTTAAGTTTTGTCAACTCAGCCTTGACTCCATTTGTAACTGGAAAGAAAAAGAAGCCAACCAGCGAAAAAATAAAAGCAACGGCATATGTGACTAGTAAAGACACCGTGAAATTGACATTCGACAGCGTGCTCTTGGCAGAAAAGTGATACAATGCGCTGGAAGTAATAGCAAGGGTAATGGAAAAGTAAAATAGGAACATATAAATATTATAACTTGTTGACATTTTAGAATCTTCTAACACATATAAAGATGCAACATGAACATTCAAATTTTACACCGGCCTAGGCAGAGAACAACGGGAAATTTTCTTGTACCTGCTCTGATTGCTTTGAGTTTCTTTGTTTTTACATTTTCTAGCTTCCCATTTCGCGGAAGATTTCAATTCGATACGGACGAGGGGTTAAATTTGATGCGATCCATGTTACTAACAAGAGGATACTCTTTGTATAGTGAAATTTCCAGTGATCAACCACCATTGTTTACATATATATTGGGGCTGGTCCTTCGCATTGCAGGCTTAAAGGTAAATTTCGCTCGTTTATTAGTATTGTTGTTTTCCACTCTACAAATCTGGGCCAGTGCCGAATTCTTGCGATTAATCTCAGGCAAAGTGGCATCAATTCTATATTTACCTCTAGCAATAATAACTCCGCATTACCTGAACTTGAGCGTGTCTGTGATGATAGGTTTACCTGCTATTGCCTTGGCTATGACATCGATTACGTTTGCAACAATCTGGCATAAAAGCAAAAAAGACTTATGGCTGGTTCTTTCTTCTATTGCAATAGCATGTTCGGTTCTAATAAAATTATTTACTGTTTTTTTAGTTCCCATCATTTTAATTGGATTTACCATTTCTATTTATTGGGGTAATAAACAGGTTAAATTATCATGGAAAACACTTCGTCCAATCCTAATTTGGGGTACTTGTTTCACAGCATCAGCATCCTTGCTAAGCTTAGTAATGATTGATCTGCGGAACATACAAGCAATTATCTCGCCTCATGTATCGGCAACTACTATAGAAGAATTCCAAAGCAGTTTTTATACTCTCTCCTCTCATCTAGAACCTTCAATTCCATTGTTATGTTTTGGCATTTTAGGGGCAGTGGTTTGTATCATCAAACGAAACTGGTTTGTGTTATATCCATTGACGTGGTCAGTTGTTTACTATATATTGTTTAGTTTTCATTCACCGGTTTTTTATCACCACCAATTAATAATCACAATCCCTGTTGTAATAATGGGTGCAGCAGGTACTGGAGAAGGATTTCAATCCCTTATCCAAACGAGAAAACTTAATATACATATCGGGCTCCAAATCCTACTTGGAGCAATTGCACTTATCGGTTATCTGTTAATAATCAAAAACTATATACCCGCAACTAACAAGCAATTAGTGGCTAGAACTACAGAAGCAGAATGGAAAGTCCTTAATGAAATCGAAAGATATTCCGGTCAAACGAACTGGATCGTGACTGATATGCCAATCTATGCTTTCCATGCGCAACTACCAGTACCGCCCAAACTGGCAACGTTCTCAAGGAAGCTACTGGTCACCGGCAGTCTGACTGAAGAAGACATCATCAATATCATGCGTGAATTTAATCCTGAGCAGGTACTAATGGCACGTTTCGAGATTCCCTCGCTGGAAACTTATCTGGCAGAACATTATAAACTTGTTTCATCCGAGGAATTTATTCGCTTATTTATTCGCAACGATCTGGCTCCTGTAATAATCGAATAAACCGGCAAATGTCCTAATTCCGCTAGCTAGTTCGTGTCCAAGAAATCACTGTTCATGATGTGGCAAGAGTGACATAGCGATGATGCTTGATCAAGAATTGGGCAATGGTCGCCAGATTGTTGGCGATGACGCCCCAACCGATCCAACGTTCCATGCCGACTTCACCATGCGCCAGGCAGCGGTCCAGGTGGCGGGCGCGAGGCAGTTGGCTGATGCGACCCTCGATCCCATTGCGGAACCGTTGAGGCAAGCTCACGTGACGCACCCCCAAGGCACGGGCTTGCTGCTCGTTTTCGGGAGAGTGAATGCCGCGATCGCCACACACTTCCTGAGGTATTTTGCCGAACATCTGGCAATGATGTTGCACACTGGGTACCAAAAACTGCGCTTCATTCGGGTTGCCCTTCAGCAGACGATATTCACTGATCAGGCCTCCGTCAACTTCAGCGTACCAGATCTTGCGCCCAAACTCAGTCTCTTTGGGTTTGGCTTTACCACGGCAAATCAGGGCGGTATGAGGCTCAAAGAGACTGAGCACCTTATCGCCAGCCACCACAGGCTTCCCATACAGCACCCGCTGCTGGGTTTGCTGGATGACTCGCTCCACCAAGGGCAGATAGTGATCCAACTCTTCCTTCAACCCCTCGGCCGAGGAGTCCTTCAGGGCGGACAAGCGAGGCTGGATCTCCGCCACCTGCTGCAGCAGGGCTTGCACCACCGCCAGCAGGCGTTTGTACAATTTCCGGCTGGATTTCGCCGTATTTTTGGCTTTCGAGCGGCTCAAACGGCTGATGTCCCGAGCCAGGTGATGCGCCTGCCGATGTCGATCACGAAACCAGATCTTGTCGGCTGCCGAGCGAGGTTGTAGCAGATGGCGCGCTTGCTTCACCAGTCGGCTCAGGACGCGGGCGGCATCATCCAGCAAGCCGCTGTCGGTGGGATAGTGAATATTGGTTTCCGTCACCGAGCCATCCAACCGCAGCTTCCTGGCTTGGGTCACGCCCAGCCTGGTTCCCCATTCCACCACGACCTCGTGGATCAGTCGAATGGTTTTGGGTTGCAGCTTGGCTTCCCGCTCCTGGATCGTCCGAAAATTCTGCACGCGCTCCAAATACAATTGGCAGACCCAGCGCCAGCCAGCATTCACATTCAGTTCTTGCATCGTCGTGCGGTAACTCCAGCTCACACTTGCACCTGGCGCAAGTGCAGGTGTGAGACGGCGCAGCACCGCCACACAGATCGTGACATTCGCCGCCAAAGCTGGCGCTCCCCGCGTCGCCGCCTGCGTCCCCCACGGAACCAAGTCATGTCGTACGGCTAACTGCACTCTGGCATCCGCACAGACCACCTGCAACAGATCACACTTGCACCTGGCGCAAGTGCAGGGGTGCAACTGCCGAAACTTCGGCGTCCGCCGCGCCAGTTCCACCAGATCATTCTCAGAAAACCGGGCCTCCTCCCGGTATGTTATGATGAACATCGGAAGCCTCCTTCGAATAGGTTTGTGGTTCAGCACCTTAAACCTACTCCTGAGGCTTCTTTTTTCAATGGCTAAATCATATCTCGCTACCTGCGAACCGACAGCACATGGCTGACACTTTACCGACAGTTAAATCCTGACAAAAGTTCGAAAAGTACCGACAGGTAAGTGCTGACATTCGTGTCGGTTGAAACGACACCGAAGGCGTCAAGAGAAATTCGTTTACAGTAATCCCGTGTGGAGACCGGCACTCATTTCCAACGGAGGTTACCGTGAAAGATGAATTCTCAGATCGCCATCAAGCGATCAAAATGCGTTTGGCAGGTCAGTCTGTTGAAGTCATCTGCCAAACTTTGGAACGGTCACGCGAATGGTTTCATACCTGGTGGCGACGTTATCAATCTATGGGAGCGGCAGGTCTGTACGATGTGACTCGTGCACGTCAAAGCGCTTCCCTGATTTCGCCGGATATGGAACGAACCATTCTGATGATCCGCAAACGGCTTGAGTCGACGTATCATCCGCAAACGCGCTATGCTTTGATCGGAGCCAGCGCCATTCAAGCCGAGTTGAAAGCCTTGAATATTCGTACCGTGCCCTGTGCCCGCACCATTGAACGTGTGTTGCAACGGAATGGCGTGACTTTGCCCAGAGTGCGTCTAGCGCGTTTCCTGCCTACGCATGTATACCCTGCACCGCAAGCGCCCGACTCCAATCACTTGCATCAGGTGGACTTGGTCGGTCCGATTTACTTGAAAGG
>CAYTDB010000061.1:0-23580 GCA_964436455.1 uncultured Anaerolinea sp.
TCCAGCTATCAGGCAGTGCTTCAAACTATTAATGACGCCTCATGTTGTCAGTTAAATAACGCGTGAGAAATCCTCAAACATCTTACGCCCTTCCCCATCCAGATTATCCCTGTATAATTACACACGTGATCGAGCTAAACATTCCTGGCCGCGGAATATTACGATTGAATCATCTTGTCACAGATGTCAACGGGACATTGGCGGTTGATGGTCATTTGATCGACGGAGTGGCACACAGGCTTGAGGCATTGCGAGACAGGTTGACGGTCCATATGTTGACCGCAGACACACACGGCAGGCAAGCCGCAATAGATCAGCAGCTCAACCTGAGGGCGATCCGCATCCAACCCGGCGATGAATCCGGGCAAAAGGCAGAGTACGTCCGAAGACTCGGCGCAGAGAGTGTCCTTGCCCTCGGACAGGGAGCCAATGATGCAGGAATGCTCAAATACGCCGCGTTGGGCATCTGCGTTCTTTCAACGGAAGGAACAGCGATTGAAGCACTGTTATCCGCCGATATCTTTGCACCAGACATCCACACCGCACTTGACCTGCTAGACAAACCTTTACGGATCATTGCCAGTTTAAGAAAGTAGATCATCTCCAAATACAATCGGCATCATATGGATTTTTCAGAGACCACACCACAACCTGAGAACGAACCACCACGGGAGTTCGAATCCGCGCGCGCAAGAAGACGGCGCGCACACCGACGCGCTTACTTCCCCACCGATGAAGGGGAACGCGCTGCGCTTTTCACACATCTTGCCAAGCGTGCCTTCCCCTCTTATGAACTCTTTATCTTCGCGCTGGTTGCCGGTGCGATCATGGGGCTGGGATATTTTCTCGACACGCAAAGCCTGCTCATCTTTGGCGTATTGGTCGCACCTCTGCTCACCCCATGGATCGGAATGTCACTTGGTATCGTGGCTGGTACTGGCAGACTCTTTACACAGACATTTTTCGCCCTCCTCATCAGCGCAGCGCTCTTTGTAGCAGGCGGGGTCGTTGCAGGTTACGCCACCCGTATCTTCCCCCAACCGCGCACATTCAATGAAGCCTTCCACCATAGCCATATATGGCCCCCGGACTTTTTCGTTCTCGCAGTCGGCGCGATCCTCATCACGCTTTCTTTTGTCCGTTCTGAGCAACGTCCATATCTTCCCAGCGCGCTGGTCGCCTACAAATTTTTCCTGCCGCTTTGCGCAGCTGGTTTTGGTTTCGGAAGCGGCGTGGAAGGTCTTGGACTTCCGGGCATACAGGTTTTCCTCGTAAATTTTGCATGGGCAACCCTCTTCTGTATCCTGACACTTTTCCTCCTTCGCTTTTATCCCACATCCCTGGCCGGGTTTTCATTCACTGGATTTGTGCTCATCGTTCTGATTGCCTGGCTGGCAACTTCCACCGGCGCGTTGGATTGGATACAAATAAGAACGGGGCTTACCACACCGAAACCTGCTCCTGCACTTCAAACCACTGCCACCCTGCCCCTTGTTCCCACCATCACCCCCACCGACACCCCCGAGCCAGTAACGGCAGTCACTCTTGTACCTGGTGCAAGTGCAGGTAACGGCGTGCCCACCCTCACCCCCTCACGGACTCCCACCACGCGACCCAACATCACGATTCCCCCCTCAGAGACACCTACATCAACTGTCACTGCCGAACCAACCCCCATCATCGCGCTCATCCGTGCATCCGAGGGTGGCGGTGCGTTCATTCGCGAAAAACCGGGCGGCATCGTATTGGCAACGCTCGGCAATGGCTCTACAGTGACCATCATCCCGGACGACTTTCAGGAAGTGAATAACGTGGTCTGGGTGCACGTCTTCGCCATCGTCAACGATGTACGGGTGGAAGGCTGGATGATCCAGGCTGTATTGATCACCGCCACCCCCATCCCTGACTGGCAGCCCTCAGCAACATCACCAGCAACTTCAACACCGTAACCTTTTATAGTCTCAAGCATCTTGAGGCTGGAATTACAGAGATTTTCTCCCGGTCATCAAAAACAAACCAAGGAACTTTCATGCCCATACACTTTGGAACGGACGGCTGGCGTGCCGTCATCTCAGACACATTTACTTTTAGCAACCTCCGCATGGTAGCCCAGGCAATAGCAGACGCGGTCGCATCGGAACACTGGGACAAGCGAAGCAGTCCCGTGGACAAGCGAAGCAGTCCCATGGACAAGACGGGGAACGGGGGGCAAACCCCAAACCCAAACAAGATCGTTGTCGGTTTCGATACGCGCTTCCTTTCAGACAGATATGCTGGTGAGGTTGCGCGCGTCCTTGCAGCGAACGGCTTCACTGTCATGCTTGCCCAGGCAGATGCGCCAACTCCTGCAGTTTCCTTCTCGGTCAAACATCAGAATGCCATCGCAGGCGTGATGATCACCGCTTCTCACAATGCGCCTCGTTATAACGGCGTCAAGCTCAAGGGTGCGTTCGGCGGATCCGCTTTACCGGAACAGTGCCGCCGCGTGGAAGTGTACATTAATGACAATGAAGAACAGGCACGCGGTCCCAACTTGATGGATTTCAGGAAGGCACGCGAAGCAGGTTTGATTCAGAAGTTCAATCCCCTGCCCGCCTATTTCGATCACCTGCGCACATTGATCAACACTGACGTAATTGCTGACAACCCACAACGCTTCATTGTAGATGCAATGTACGGCTCAGGGCGCGGCGTGATCAAATCCTTTTTGCAGGGCACGGGGTGTGAAATTGCTGAAATTCGCGGCGAAATGAATCCCGGGTTTGGCAGTGTGCATCCTGAACCTATTGCAAAGTACCTCAATCCGCTGGCGTCTGCCATCAGTTCGGGGATGGGCAACTTCGGCGTTGTGACCGATGGCGACGCGGACCGCATCGGCGCGATGGATGAACGCGGCAATTTCGTCGATCCACATAAGATCATGGCATTGTCCTTAAAATATCTCGTGGAAAAACGCGGTATGAGCGGCGCAGTTGTCCGCACAGTATCCACTACACGCATGATCGACCGTCTGGCAAAGAGATATGGTTTGACACTCCACGAAACACCTGTCGGCTTCAATCACATTGCGGATTACATGATGACAGAAGATGTGTTGATTGGCGGCGAAGAATCAGGGGGGATCTCCTTCAAGGGACATATCCCAGAAGGGGATGGTCCCATCATGGGATTGCTGCTTGTGGAAATGATCGCCGAGTCAGGGAAGACGTTGAATGCACTGGTGGAGGAGCTGCTCAACGATGTTGGACCCGCTCATTACGAACGAACCGACCTGCGCTTGAGCCGTCCCGTTGCCAAGGCGGAGATGACAGATTTCTTAACGAAGCAGGCTCCGGCGGAGATCGGAGGCGAAAAAGTATCCGAGATCAGCCAGCGCGATGGCGTCAAATACATCATGTCAGATGACTCGTGGCTGTTGATCCGCCCGTCCGGCACCGAACCTGTCTTGCGCGTCTACGCAGAAGGACGCACGCAGGAAATGGTCAAAGCACTGTTGGGTTATGGCGAACAGGTTGCTAAAAGTGTGGTGTAATATTCCCAAATGCTTTTTTCAGATTTCCTCGATGGACTGTACGAGCAAACTCTAAAACTTGGAAGGAGCAGGTTCTGGCTTCTCTTTCTGGGAATGGTTTTTCTCGTTGTCATGTTCATCAATGGTACTGGCATCGTTCCAGAAGAGGCATATCAGAAGCTGTCTGAAAATCCTTTCATCACACGAACTGATATTCATTTTAACAATTACTGGCAGGCGAATCCGTTTCTGCCGGTAATTGCTTTTTATCTGCGGCTATCTTCTTCAAACGCTTTCAATATTTCATGTTTTGTCATCATTACTGGAGCAGTTTTGATCTTTGCCTTAATGGCAAACAAGCGCTGGGGGGCCATGCCGTCGTTGGTTTTTTCATCGCTCCTCATCACCAGCCCGCTAATGACTGTGCTGCTCTCCTGGATCGGAACCCCGGATGGTTTGACGCTGGCTTTTACCATTCCCTTCCTTTTCACCCATTCGAGCCTGCTTGTTTTTATTCTTTCCATTCTTGGTGCAACAAACCACCCTGCATTTATGATTGCAGTGATCGAAATTCTGATACTAAGATGGTCCGCACGAGACAACATAAAGCTAAAACACCTGCTGGCATCAGTGTCTGGGCTTGCCGCAGGATATGGATTGACCAGATTGTTCCTTGCAGCCAAGCAAATTGAGGTTGTATCACGCGCCGATTTCATGCTTCTCAAGGATATGGGTGAATGGCTCAAACTGAATGCTCTCAACATGCCCATATCCCTGTCTTCATTGTTCAATATTCACTGGTTAATCATCCCTTTGTGTCTGATTCTTTTCTTTAACAACGGCAGGAAATTCTACACTCTGGCATTGATATTTCTCCTCGTCAATTATGGATTCACTTTCTTTACCCTCGACACCACAAGGATTTTTTCCCTGCTTTCCTGGGGGGTGTTATTCGAATGTATTTTTCATTCCTATAATCTCTCCGGCATGGAAAATGGCAACAAGACAGAATTCCAAAAACAATATTTCCAGGCGCTTATTCTCATTGGCGTCGCATCTTTAATTGCCCCCCGGTATTTTTCGTGGGCGGGAGAGATACACACCACTCCGTTTTATCAATTTTTGCGAATGGTTTTCAGATAAACTCTTCATAGACACCCTCAAAAACAATACAGCCCCGATGGGACCTTTCGTCATCACGGGGCTGTGTTTGTTCCTTTATAAACCGATTATCTCACCGGTACCGCTCTTAACCTTCTCACAAGGAAGATTACAACGATAAGCGCCAGCGCCATGGCAAACATGCCCGGCAAACCCACTTCATCTGCGAAACCAGTATTCGGCAGTGCCGTGGAGGTGGGAATGATCGTCTGGGTGGAGACCGCGATCTGGGTGAATGCCGCGCCGACCGTGGCAGTGGCAGGATTCGGCGTCTCAGTGAAGGTTGCTGTCGCTTCGGCAATGACCGGTGTGTTTGTCGGGGGAACTGTGGCGGTCGCCTCCTCAACCTGTGCCTGTGCCCCCACAGCAGTCTGCGTCAATGCAGCCTGAACCGTTGCCTCCTGGGCGGCAGCCAGCGCCTGGGCAGTCGCTTCATTTGTCTTGCTGGAATTGAGATTCAGGAAAACATATCCAACCACACAGAGGAGAACAACCAGAATAAGAACTCCCAAACCACCCGCTACGAACAGGAAGGTACGATTATTTGATTCTTCACCGGCATCATCATCCTCAAAAACATCATCATCAATTGGTTCGTAATTGTTCATTGACATGTTGCACTCTCCTCATTATTCCGTTTTTTAATTATCCCACAACTTCAAGATTAACCAAAGGCACAAGCACAGTGTCGCCATTTTCCAGCTTGACTTCCGCTGCGGAGGCCCGCAAGCCACTTGGCAATAGACTCAATCCATCCGGCAGGTTCGTGATCGAACCTATCATTCCGGCATGGGGGGAACGACGCATGCGCACCTGCTGCCCGACTGCGAACATCACATAGTCATCTGGCTCATCCGGTTCGCTGGTACCCTGTAATGGGATGATCACCTCAGGGCGTCCGCCGCTGAATCGGTCTGGGAACTCCCCATTGACGGTCACCTGGCGCTTGTTGTTGGATAGCAACAACTTGAATGCCGCGGAATTCATCGGCATCGTGCCAAAACCATCCAGCACAAGAATGGGATAACGCATCTGCATGGCAGGCTGTATCAGAGAATAATTCAGACTCGAAATGATCAATCCGCGTACCGGCATTTCCGCTGCGGCTTTTAATGTTTCCAGATCGCGCACATGACCACCAAGGATCACCGAGCCGCGCAGGCTTACATCCAGACGCGCCGACGTCAAAACATCGTCATTTTTTTCGATCAGGCTTGTCATCAAACCGTTATCCACGCGTCCATTGCCCCACGTGCCCTGGATCAACGCACCTACGGTACGGATCACAACGCCACGTTCGGGGATTACGCGTAGTACCGTGCCGGGCAGCCCGGCGCGCAACTCAATGCGTGAATCGCCCACTTCCATCAATACCTGCCCCCCGCCAGCCACCATCACGCGACCTGCACGCGGAGCCTTGACTGAACGGGAAAGGAACCCGCCATTTTCAGCGACCACTGCTCCCTGCGTAACGCGGTCACCTTCCTTGACCTTGATCATCTTGTCGGCAGCTTTTACAGATACACCGAATGTGCGTGCCACATTAAGCAAGACATGTTCACGCGCATAATTCGCCTCCGCCACCACATCCGTCGGGTAAACCTTTTGATTGGTGCCGGCGTTTACCTTTCCAGCCACAGGCAGGAGGCGTTCACGAACGATCGAGGTCAGGGGTAAAACATGCAAGACAGGCGCTAACATTTATCCTCCCACCGTGTAATACCACTTCTTGATCAACTCGCGTCTGCGGACTGGATCGGATGGGAATTGTAATGGACGCCCACGTGCGTCGATGACCACCCCCATCGCACCGCCGGTGACAGTGATTGCCCCGCTTCTTCCCGGACCCAAGCCCGCATCTGCCCTTTGAAGCGGCTGCAAGCTAAGGCGTGCGCTCTGCCCGCTCGGAAGCGGCAGGATCTCCAACCCGCCGAACTTCACATCCGCTCGTACATCCGTCCCATCGCTGTATGTCATCTTCACACGCAGGATCTGCTCACCATAGTTTGCCGAAGCAACAACCGAAATGACCGTCCCCAAACCGATGAATGCGCCTGAGTCGATCACCTGTACCGGCAGGTAATTGTTCCTCACCGCGGCAACACCGAGTAGAGGTAGAAGATTGTTCTGGTCAATCAAGATCGGAAGGATCCCCACCGGCTGGATCGCATCCAGCAACATCAACAGCCCCTGCCCAAGCGATAATCCATCGCTCACTGCGCCGCCCCCCGCAAGGATCAAGTCCAATGGAGGCAGGTTGTCTTTCGAAGCGTAGCCGCCGCCGGGGAAATCCTTCTGCGCCGAACGGACAGCCAGATACATCACCTGGCGCGCGATTGCCTGGGCGATGGCATGGTCGTCGCCTGTTGCAGGCAACGACCCCGGATACAAGGATTTTTGATAAAGATATTCGCGCAGGGTATTTGGTGCAATATCCAAGGTCAACCAGCGCATGATGCTCTCAATGTCCGTATACTGCAACAAGCCCGCCAGGTTCTCGCCGAGACCAAATTGCGGATACGTTCGCAAAACCACATCGCCATTGAATCCCGCCGCCACCGAAGTTGCTGATGCACCAATATTCACGCTCAACAAACCGCGCACCGACTCATATTGTTTGCTGAGAAAACGGATCATCCGCCCCTGGGCATAGGCAGTCGGCAGAACGTTCCCACCCGACCACATATTCAATTCTTCCACGCCCTTTAGCTGCCGTTGGCGGAGGTTCACCACCAGAGATGCAAGATCATTACTTGCCGGTCCCAGGTTCTCCACTTCAAGCGATGGGCGCACATTTCGGCTGATCTTCAACATTCCTGCGTGGGCACCGAGTAACTCCTGCACATCATTGGCAAGTTTTTCATTACCGGCATATAACACCATCGGACGCTTTTCGAGCGGCATCAAATAACAGGCCAGCCCGACAGCTTCCATTATCTTTAGCATCGAACGGGACGCACCGCCATCCGTTCCACCAGCCAGGATCACAAGGTCCGGACGGGAACGAACGACTGCGTCCAACTGCTGGTCGGGTTTGCGATGATCCGAAAGATCGAGCGCCTCCACCACACGCGCATACGTGGACTCAGCCAAATGACGCGCACTCTCCACAGAAACATCCGAAAGCAAGCCAACCACCACGGTTCGCACAACCGGACCCACTGAAACGGTGGCGACCACGGAATCCACACCGGTACCGTCTGCCTGGGAGGGAGCGATCAGGTTGTTATCCTGTCCCAGTAGTGTACTGCCGGTCACATTCTGCAAATTGGTAATGGCTTCTCGCACACCAATGCCAATATCCTTGAACGGGGCTTCGGCAGTTGAAGGAGCCTTTCCCGATGCAACAAAACGATATTGCCCTTCGACCACATCGAACAGCACCGCACGTGTCACCGCGGTTCCGACTTCGATGGCAAGAATGGATTCGTTTTGGACAAGTGAGGTTGGCATACGCTATAGACCCAATAACGATTTCACAAGATTGATGATGGAACTCAGGCGTTCGATCATGGCAGTCAACGCCGCCATATACACCCCGGCAAACAGCACACCGAATGTAACAGCAATAAAGATGCGGCCCAGCCACGCCAGCATTTCAAAGATGGCATTCCGCTTGACGGTGCCGTCTGCCGCGCGCTTTGCGCCAAATTGGAAATACGCCAGAGTCACGACCGTACCAACCAGCATGATGGCTCCTTCGGTCAACGCGAAGATCGAACGGGAGTTAAACGCATCCATCGCCGCCTCAACCTGCGGGATCAAAGTCCCAACCAGCGCCCCACCGACAGCGGTCGCCGCGCCAACCCCTACCAGCACAGCCATCGCAAAATTACCGATCCAGGAAATACGCGGAGAGAGCTTTGCAAGCAAGGAAACGGACAGGATCAACGGCACAATGGACAAAGCCAACTGGATTGGACCAGCCGCCAGTTGATCGAACAATTTCGGGACCAAAACACTATGCCACACTACAACCGCGGCATACCCCGAGGCAACACCGATGAACAAATAGACAGCAATACGGAACATCGGATTATCTCCGATGAGATAACTGAAGACCATCACGGTCAGGAGGAAGCCGACGACTGCGGAGATCACTTCGATGGACATGTTGTCTTATACCTGTTCCGCTTCTTCACGGCGTTCGCGGATATGCATGAGCACGCTCCACAGACTGCCCAAAATGATGGCGACAAGTGCCATTGTCAACCCGATCCCAAACGCATCCCAATAGGAACGTGCCAGACCTGGACGGGTGTTGTTCATATATTCATACTTCACTGCATCAGACAGACCGCCGACCATGATATCCACCTGACCGGATGAAACGTACGGTTGAAGCAAAGGCGCGGACTGCGCGCTGGAAACCACGATCAAAGGTTTGCCGGCAAGGGATGGATATTTCCCCTTTGCAAAAACCAATTGCTCCACCCACACTCGACCTGTCTCGGCATTGTCAGTCATCAGGATGACAGCTTCGAATTTGGAAAATTCATCGGCGGGGTTTTCGATGAACCCAAGCACCCCTGCAGACCCGCCAGGCAGGAAACCGAGATTGAAGTATTGCTCACCCGGCTGATAACCCAAATTACTAATTCCGGTCTTGAGCATCAAGCGGTCAACCAGCGCAGAACTATTAGGAGACATGGAAATAAAGCTGAAAGGGGAGCGCTTTGCCAACGCCAGTTGATCCAACAATGGACCAGCCGAGGCTTCCATTTCGCCAATGAATGAGGGCTCATAGTCGACCACAATAAGCACCGGCGCAGATTCAGGGATGGTTCCAACAAGATTGGATAATTGGTTTGAGCCATTAATGGGCATCGTCTTCAAGCCAAGGCCAAGGACAACTCCCAGCACAACCAGGAACAAAGCGGATAACGCCCAACGCAATAGGTTCTGTGAAGAAACGCCTGTCGCTTCCTTTTGCGGTTGGGCAAGTGTTTCATCGCTGACAATTTGCTCAAGCAAAGCCGCACTCGCCTGTTGTTCTTCTGTGATCTGCAATTTCAACGAAAAGGCTTTCGGGCGAAGCGAAGAACCGATCGGTAAGGATGGGATCACTCCCTGGAAACCGGCCAACGGACCTTCGCTTTCGGTAACCTGTTCCACATCGCTTGCGGATGATTCGGCGATGACAGAATCGACCGGGCGCATCGCTTGTACCCAGGAAGGTAATTCTACAGGGGCAAGGTCGTCCCCCCCGGCGGCAGGAATGCCCGCCTCAGCGCCTTGAGATGATCCATCAAGGCTTTCCGGTTCCTGCGAAAGCCAGTCAGGCATCTCAACATCAAAGAGAGAGTCCACATCTTGTGCAGAAGTGGCGGAGGATTCGTCTAAGGAGAAGTCAAAGGCCGGGGAAGAAGAGGCAGGCTGCTCTTGAATCGGAACGCTCTCTGCATCCGCCGGTTTGCTGTGCTCTGAGAACCAATCCATCGATACCGCACCAGGAGCCGGCATGGAGGGTTCCTCCATGGCACTTTTCAACCAATCGGGTGTAGTGTCTTTAAACGCCTCGTCGCCAACAAGTTCCTTTAGAGGCGCTGTGCGGAAGGGTTTGGAAGTCTTATCCGATGGAGGCTCGGAACCCTGTGACACAGTCTCTCCAGCAAACGGTTCCGAAGTTTCCGTGGTGCCACCCAGGCTGCTTAGCCAGTCCAGGTCTTCCTGGGCAGAGGAGGCTTGCGATGGAACAGGTTCTTCGAACGATGGTTCTGTTGTGCCACCCAGATTGTTCAACCAACTCATGTCCTCCTCAGAAGAGATCGGTTGTGATGAAACAGGTTCATCAAACGCAGGAGCAGGTTCTTCGGAGGATGAAACGGGTGTACTGCCAAGGTTGTTCAACCAGTTTAGATCTTCGTCAGAAGAAGATCGTGAAGCCACCTGTTCATCAGGTGCTGGGGCAGGCGTGCCTCCCAGATTATTCAACCAACTTAAGTCTTCATCGGAAGAAGCGGCGGGTGAGGGGAGGGTATCTTCAGATTGCGAGACGGGAGTGCCACCGAGATTATCCAACCAGCTCAAATCTTCATCAGAGGAAGATGGTTGTGAGGAAACAGGTTCATCGAAAGCAGCTGCAGGCGTACCTCCGAGATTGTTCAACCAATTCAGCTCTTCATCAGAGGATGATGGTTGTGAAGCTGCCGGTTGACTGGGCACAGAGGCGGGCGTGTCTTCCAGATTCTTCAACCAACCCAAATCATCATCGGAGGAAGCCGGTTGTGACAGTGCTCTCTCTTCAGGCTGCGAGATGGAAGTTCCACCAAGATTATCCAGCCAACTCAAGCCTTCATCATCAGAGGAAGGCTGTGAGGAAACAGGTTCTTCGAAACCAGGTGCTGTACCACCCAGATTGTTCAACCAATTCAAGTCCTCGTCTGAAGAGGATGCGGCAAAATCGAATCCCCCGCCCTTTTGAGGCTCGGGCAGGTCATCTGTATCTTTGGCGGAGGCTTCCAAATCATGAAGCCAGCTCAGGTCTTCGCGTTCTTTTTCTGGGGGTGCTTTTTCCTCTGCCGCGTCGAATGACGCAAAGCCCTTCAACCAATCGACTTCGGCAGCAACGTTCCCTGATGCATCGGGCGGAATGGTTGTCCCCGGTTCCGCCGAGGGTTGTGAAAACCAATCAACCAACTCATCCTTTTGGCCGGCGGGTTCGGATGGTGCCTCTTCCATACCCTTCGATATTGGCATTTCCACCTGCTCTGGTTCGCTTGCGATGGGAGCAGTCGGCTTATGTTCAGCAGCTTTGAATTGGGCAAAGAAATCAGACGGTTCTTCTTTATTGGCCGGCTTGGACGTAGGGATTTTCTTTTCTGCAACCGGATTGATACTTGCCAGCCAGTCCGGGACTTCATCTTCATCCGATTCAGCCTGCGACATTAATCCTGCCAACAGGTCAGGCGGTTCATCTTTCGGGACCTTGGGCCTGGTCTGTGAACGAAAAACATCATCCGCCGCCTCCACATTTTTTCCCTGCTTGCGGGCGTCCTTTAACCAATCTGGCAGGATCTCTTCCAATTCACCTGTATCCTTCTTGGTCGGCTCGTCCCCGATATGGACCATCGCCTCAGGGCTTAATGGAGACTGACAAAACTGGCAGACATCGAAAAAATCGGGGTTATCTTTCCCGCAGTGCGGGCAGCGGATATCAGCCATTAGTTACCCCCATACGGACGGTCGATCCCAAACAGGACACGAATCCCGGTCAACAATGTACCAAGAGCCACGCCGATCAAAAGTCCGCGTGCACCTCCGCGTGAGATCATTCCCACGAATCCCTGTATGCTGTTTTGGATGGTCAAAACATACGGGTTGGCTGACAGGACGGAAGGTGTTACGGCTATCAGGAATAATACAAACGTCACAAGGAAGATCACGCTCATCAAATCTGTGCGGCGGCGCAGGAGACGGATACTCGCGTAGATCAAAGTCACTGCCAGGATCGCCAGCAGCGAAGCCTCCACCGGGACGATGACCGCATCCACAGCAATCCGCATGAGGGAATGATCGGGCCCGAAAACCAGACCCAAGCCAAATGTAACAATGAGTGCAAGCACCATCAATGCGCCGTACATCCCGCCCTTTTGCTGCATACGAACCTTTTCCATCTGCACAGAGACAAGGTTGATGATACCCACCAGCACAGCCATTCCGGCCATGATGATCGCCCAATCGGTCAGGATCAATCGAAATTGATCGAGCATCGTAAATTCCGGAAGGAAATATCCCATGAGGACAATCACACCGGACGCAATCGCAAGAACGGCAGTTATGACTCGCATTAGATACTGATCCCCAGGAATTTCAAGACAGCCCCACCAATGATGGCGAAGATGATCAGCCAGCGCAGCAGGTCTTGTGTTTGCAGGCTGGCATCCTGTGACGCGCCCGCGCCCAGATATGCACCAGCGGCAAACAACTCCTCCCCTATCAGCGGCTCATCCGATGCAGCGTATAGAACAGATTGTGCAGAGAGATTATCGCTTGCCGCAATCAGGTCTGCATTTTTTACATTCGATGCATCGGCAAGGAGTGCGGCTTCAGAACCCAAATCACCGATCACCACATTCGCGGAAATGTCTTCATCGTGTATGACCGGGATCGTCCCTGCGGCATAGGCAAATGGGGTGAGTCCGGTCAAACGTCCGGTGGTGAAGCGGTATAGTTCCTCCGCTCCCGCGGCGCGATAGCCGGATTGCAATGTATCCTGTGAAAGGATCGCCAGCGAAGCATCTCCGGATGTCACAACGGGTGGGTGATCACTTAGTGATGTCTGCTCTGAAAGCCGACGCAGCATGGCAAGCCCAGCCAGCGCCGAACCACCACGTGAGGTGAAGAGATTGCCGCGTCCAATGGAAACATGCAGGCGTGTACCACCTTCCACTGCAAGCCCCACGGCACGGTTTAGACGTTCATACGCCTCGATCTTACGGAACACACCCGGTGACTTGCGACGCAGAAAAGTGAAAGCCAGCAAAAGCAGGGCGGCAACCAGGAAAATAATGAGAGCGATCATTTCACCTCACCACCGCGCAAGTAATGCACAAAGGCTTGTGTTTCCTGTTCATCTTCAAGCATCCGGGCAACCATGTTGATCTGTTTTCCGCCCAGGAACGGCTGACCGATAAATAGCATTTGCGCCCCCAACGCCGAAAGAGGAGAACCCGCCTCCAAAAACCATGAAGCAAGCCCGTCCAATTTGAAACGACGCAATGTTTCTGCCCAACTTGACCAGTCTTTGCGTGATTGCATGTTTGAAGTATAGCATATTTTATTAATGGCTTTAACCGCATAAAAGGGATGGAAACATTACGAATACATGGTCAAAATTGACCTAATTTTGATATGCATAGGTGCCGCAATTTGATTTATACCAACATAGTATAATCACGGAAGAATTCACTCATGGAGGAACCATGAACGAAAAAAAGATACGCGTCCTCGTTGCCAAACCGGGGCTTGACGGGCATGACCGCGGCGCAAAAGTTGTTGCACGCGCCCTGCGCGATGCCGGCATGGAGGTCATATACACGGGTCTGCGACAGACGCCGGAAATGATTGCCGAAGCCGCCTTGCAGGAGGACGTGGATGTGGTGGGGCTATCCATTCTATCCGGTGCACACATGGCGCTCGCTCCGCGCGTTCTTGAACTACTAAAAGCCAACGGACAGGAGGGCGTAAAGGTTTTCATCGGAGGCATCGTTCCCGATGATGACATGCCCAAGTTGAAAGAGATGGGCATCACAGGGATTTACGGTCCTGGAGCATCCACGGAGGATATTATCCGGGACATACGCGAATCAGTAAAGTAAATCGATACCGCAATACAGTAGGATGTATTGCGTAATTTCATGGTAGAGGAAAATTTTGCAGACCCAAGCCATTCTCAAAGGAAATCGTCTTTCACTTTCCCGTTTGCTGACACAGGTGGAAAATGATTCACCTGAGGGACGCAACGCGCTGGCTGAACTTTTTCCACATACCGGCAAGGCGCATTTGATCGGAGTGACCGGTGCGCCCGGTACGGGCAAGTCGTCGTTGGTCAATCAACTCACACTGCATTATCGAAAAGAAAAAAAGAAAAAAGTAGCAATTATCGCTGTTGACCCGTCCAGTCCGTTCACAGGCGGCGCGGTGCTGGGTGATAGAGTCCGTATGCGCGATCTTTCCGGTGATAACGGCGTATTCATCCGCTCGATGGCTTCACGCGGATCGGTCGGCGGGCTGGCACAAAAGACCGCCGCGTTCGTGCAAGTCTTCGATGCGGCAGGATACGAAATCATCATCATCGAAACGGTTGGTGCCGGGCAAAGCGAAGTGGACATCGCCAAACTCGCGCATACGACGATCGTCGTCGAAGCACCCGGACTCGGCGACGATATTCAGGCGATCAAGGCGGGGATATTGGAAATCGCGGATGTGCTTGTCGTGAACAAGGCAGACCGCCCGGGCGTCGAAAACACGGAACGTGCGCTTCGTTCCACGCTCGAACTTGCCCATCCCACGAAACGCGTGATCCACCACCACGGCAAAATGATGACAGTCAACTCTGCACCAGGTTTCCCAAAACAAGAACAGGATTCCTCTTCACAGGAAACAGCCCTGTGGATTCCCCCCATCCTCAAGACCATTTCCACAGAGGGGACGGGCATCCCAGAACTGATTGAGGCAATAGCCAGGCATGAGACACACCTGCGTCAGAGTGGAGATTGGTCTGCTCGTGACCGCGCCAGGTTGGGGTCCGAATTGGAGGCGGTGTTGCAGGAGGAGTTGATGAATCGCTATTTGAACGGGTCTCATCAGGCGGCGTATGAGGAAGTCCTTGAGCTGGTCATCCACAGGGAGATTTCGCCTTATGAAGCAGTCAAAGCCCTGTTGAATGGGAAGACGGAGTAGTTGAGGAGAGTCATGTCACAACACGTTCACCATGAGATCAAGATGTATGGGGAGATCAAGCTTTATGCTGGTTCCGGCTCACCCGAACTGGCGCGAAAGATCGCCGATCATCTCGAACAGAAACTGAGTCCGCGTGAGGTGATCAATTTTCCGAATGAAAATATTTTCATCAAATTAAATGACAGCGCCCGTGGGCAGGATGTGTATGTTATCCAGACCACTTCCTCGCCCGTGCATTACAACCTGATGGAATTGCTGATCATGATCCAAACCATACGGTTGGATTCCGCGGCACGCATCACAGCAGTTGTTCCGTATCTTGCTTATGGTAGATCAGACAAGAAAGACCAGCCACGTGTTCCCATCACAGCCCGTCTCGTGGCGGATATGATCGAGATCGCTGGCGCTGATCGCTACATGACGTTCGATCCTCACGCTGGTCAGGTGCAGGGGTTCTTCTCCATCCCCGGCGATGTACTGACCGCTTCGCACATGGTAACTGACTACATTATGGATAACTGCTTCTCTGAAATGACTCATCCCGTTGTAGTGGCAACGGACCTGGGCTTTGCCAAAAAGGGACGCAATTACGCCCATGACATGGATATACCGATCGCCTTCATTGAAAAAAGACGGATTGGCAACCAGGCAAAAGCCGAGGCGTTGACTCTGATCGGCGACGTGAGGGACCGTGATGTAATCATCGTCGATGATGAGGTGGATACAGGCGGCTCGGCAGCACAAGCGGTGAAAGTAGTCAAAAAACACGGCGCACGCGATGTGTATCTTGCATTCATCCATCCCATCTTCTCAAATGATGCCGTGGAAAAACTTTCCGCCCTGCCCATCAAGCAGATCATCACAACGGATACCGTCCCGATCCCAACGGACAAGCTGAAACTCCTTGAGGGACGCATCACCATCCTGACCATTGCACCGATGCTGGGAGAGGTAATTCAACGGGCACATGAGGGACGGAGTGTGGGAGAGATGTTTAATGAGTGATCGAGGTGATCAGTGAACAGGAAAGTAACCGGCACTGTCCACTGACAACTTGATAACTGCCCACTGGTCATTGAAATGCCCGAACTCCCCGAAGTTGAAACCATTGCCCGCAAGCTGAAACCGGAATTGGTTGGCAGGACGATCAAGTCAGCCGACCTGCTCTGGTCGCGTACACTTGCCGCGCCTTCGCCGAAAAAATTCCGTGAACAGATCAAGGGACAACGGATCAAAGAGGTCACGCGCCGCGCAAAATATTTCATCCTGCGGCTTTCAGATTTCGACCTGCTCATTCACCTCCGTATGAGCGGCGACCTGTTCACTAAAAATAGTACAACCGAGCCAGAAAAACATGACCGGCTTGTAATAAAATTATCGGGCAACAAATCGCTCATATTCAACGATACGCGCAAGTTTGGACGCGTCTGGTTGACGGCAGACCCACAGGAAGTGCTTGGCAAACTGGGACCCGAACCGTTTGGCAGGGAGTTCACACCGCAATGGCTTCATACTGCATTGCAAAGAAAACACCGCCAGCTCAAACCCCTGCTCCTCGACCAAACCTTCCTTGCCGGGCTGGGCAACATCTACACAGATGAGGCATTGCACATTGCGAAACTGCATCCGCTTGGGATGTCGGATTCCGTAACTGAGAAACAGGCTCGGGCGCTGCATGAAGCGATCCGCAATGTGTTGAAGGAAGGCATCAAACGCAACGGCGCATCCATTGATTGGGTGTATCGCGGCGGCGAATTCCAGAATTATTTTCGGGTGTATGACCGTGAAGGCGAGCCGTGTCCTGTCTGCGGCACGCCGATCCAAAGACTGGTGGTTGGCCAGCGCGGCACACATATTTGTCCAAAATGTCAGGGAATGAGGTAGTTTATGGAAGAAGGATGGAATTTAACACCAATTTTGGTTCCGCTCGCTGCTCTCTTGGTTGGATGGGCAATCGGCTTCTTCGATTCAAATATGCGCACATCCAACAAAATCAAGAAGGTGGAAGAGTCAGCCCAGATTGCCATAAAAGAAGCGGAGAAGAAAATCGCGGAGGCACAGAGCAAACTTGCCTCGATCCCGGAGACATCCGCCAATCGTGTGGATGATCCCGTTCTGATGCGCATCAAGAATGAAAACGGACTCCTGACCCTCGATCTCGATGGCGTGCGTGTCAGTCCATCTGCCCTGACGCTGGAGCAACGAAAGCGACTGATCGAAATGCTGAACGCCATGCGTCCCTGGCTGGAGGGCAAGCCTGCGCCATCCCCTGTATCAGCGACTCCGCCTCCCCCCCGCCCTTCGACACCGCTCAGGGCAAACCCGACACCTGCCGTGCCTGCCCCACCCTCGACAACCGCGCAACCACAGATATCCGTTTCAAAATCATTGCCAACTGCGAAAAAGAAAAAGGATGATGAACCTGAACCCGCACCAACCTCCATTGTGGGACAGGTCAACCTGATCCTGCAAGGGCATATTGCAAACACGCCTCTTGCAAACAAAGGCGTCTCTCTGATGGAATCCCTTGCGGGGGGAGTAAATGTTTACGTTGGTGTGCAACGATTTGAAGCGATAGACGATGTACCGGATGAGGAAGCAAAAGCCGCCATCCGCGCTGCCATTGCAGAATGGGAAAATAGATACACGCCCGGGCTGAAATAAAACAACATTAAGCCGCCATCCCGGCGGCTTTTTTTCTCGAAAAGATTGCCACTCTAAACGGGCTTAAATCGCGCCGTCAAGACAGGGCAGTGAACGACCTCCGCCACTTCAGCAGTCACATTCGGAGCATAGAGTTGCCGCAAGGAGTGTGCGCTATACGGTGAACCCATACAGACCAGATCATAGTCGCCGTTCTTGATCTCAGCCAAAATCTGTTCCACCACGTTTCCCTGACGCGTAATCACTTTGGCATTCAAGCCCGCTTCCTTTGCCAAATCCAAAGCCTTCCGCAAATTTCGTCCCGGCAATGTGTCAGTATCTGCCAGATCATCCACATGCCCACGCACATCACGCGTACTTGGGTAATCAAGGTCAGTTGGAGGAATCACATGCAGAATGGTCACGTCCGCATGGTTCACTTTTGAGATCTGCATGGCGAGGCTCTCAGCCGATTCCGTGTATTCCAACCCGCCAGTACAGATCATCATCCGCTTCAACGGCAGACGCACCTGCGGGACGTATAAAATGGGAACCTGGATCTTTTCCATCAGCGGGCGAAGCGACCGTCCCGTCAGCCAGCGCTTGATAGGCGGACGCCCCAGCGGACTGACCACCGTGATGTAATCTCCGCTATTTGCCTTTTCCGGGATGACCTGCTCCGCCTCCCCATTCCAGACCTCGAGGCTGTATTCCACACCCCGACCCTTAAACAAGCTGACGGCTGATTCGAAGATATCTTCCAAAGGATGGTGATCGTCTATCGCAGCAGGATTCAGCTTCTCGGTCACGCCCAGAAGCGTGATCTTCATCCGCATGATATCTGCAAGCCACGCGCCATATTCGATTGAGTGCCTCGTCTCTATGTATCCGTTGGTGGCGATCAATAATTCCGACATGCTCAAATGCTCCGTTTCCCAAAAAGGATGATCCCCAACACACCCGCACCCATCAACACGAAGGGTGACGGGATATCCAGCCAAAAACCAATTGCACTCAGTGCGGCAATGAGCAGCGTACGCCATTGAAAGGAGCCGTTGCCATCCGCACGGAAGATCTGCCATGCCACCACCACGATCAACATCGCCACCGCAGGACCAAGACCGTTCATGAAACCCTGCATCCATGCTTCCCCCTGAAAACGCTGGATGGTCGCCGCGACCGCAAGCATGATGACCGTGGGAGGCAGGACAGAACCAAGCAGTGCCGCCACAGTCCCTGCAAAACCACCTGCCGCAAACCCAACAAACATGGCAAGTTTCAATGCCTCGCTGCCGGGGAGCACATTTGAGAAGCCGACCGCTTCCACGAACTGGGCTTCGGTCATCAGTTTCCTATCCACCGATTCTTTATACAGCAACCCAACAGATGCGGGACCGGATGTACTCAAGACATTGATCTTGAGGAACATCCAGAACAAATTCATCCACAACGAAATTTTTGACTTATCCATTAGAAAATGAATATCCCCAACAGCCCTGCAATCAACAAAATCAGCGGAGCAGGTGCATCGAAGATCAAAGCGATGAAACTTCCGCCCGCGATCAAGGCGGTCTGCCAATGGAAACTTCCATTGGCGCTTCCGTTAAAGACCTTCCATGCAACAAAAAGCATTAGAACCGTCACAGCAGGCGTAAGCCCCGAAACGAAGCGACTCACCCACGCCTCACGCCTCAAGCGATGCAAAATCGCCACCACGCCGAACATCAGCAAGGTGGGTGGAAGTATCGAACCCAGCAAAGCAACGAGTGACCCCAAAACTCCTCCCGCTGAATACCCCACAAACATCGCCAATTGAAGCGCATCCGACCCCGGCAAAAAGGAAGAAATACCGACAGCCTGGATAAACTGAGGCTCGGTCATGAACTTCCCCACCGCCTCCTTGTACAACAATCCCACGGAAGCAGGTCCTGATGTGCTGAGCAGGTTAATTTTGATGAACGTCCAAAAGAGATGAAGAAGATTTTCCAAGTAATTACCTTACAGATTGTGCATAATTGTAATGGCAATCAGACAAAAGAAAACAGGAGCGATAAGCGACCGTCGCTCCTGTTTGTTCTTTGAGTCAAAGTCTAGTACGGTTTCGCCAGCAATTCATCCAAAACTTTATGCGAACTCTCATCGAGCGTGGAATGTTTGCTTACACCATGTGAATCCATCGTCACAACCACAGGGAAGTTCTTCACTTCAATTACCCACATCGCCTCAGGGACGCCGAACTCCTCGAGTTTGTAAACACCCAGCACCTTTTGCACAGTCTGCGCAAGGAAGGATGCCGCGCCGCCGATGGCATGGAAGTACACACCGGGAACATCCTCACATCCCTTCAAGGTCTTCGCACCCATGCCGCCCTTGCCGATCACGCCTTTGATGTGGAAATGCTTCATCACATCGGCTTGATACGGCTCCTCGCGCGCGGACGTGGTCGGTCCTGCTGCGACAAACTTGTACTCCTTGGTATCCAGCCCAGCAACAACAGGTCCGCAGTGATACAACACACCATGATCGAGATACTTCTTAATCTCCTCGTATACCTGCAGGTCACTGCCTTGCGGTTCGCGTGTCTTCTTGATGAACGTTTCGCTCATCCACTTGTGAACAGCATCACGTCCCGTGATCATCACACCCGTCAATGTGACGGGATCGCCAGCATGCAAACTACGGATGACATCATCTTCAATGGGAATGGTTATTTCGCGCATGGTATTTTCCTTTTTCAAACACAAAGCACACAAAGGAATTGGTTCGTAAACCTTAGTGCCCTTGGGGTTCTTTGTGATGAAAGAATCTAATCGTAAGTTACTTCCTCACCCTTCACCGTCATCTTGCGGCGGCGATATGCCCAGCACATGTAAGAAACAGACACGAAATAAGAAGCGGGCAAACGGTGCATCCCGGTGATCTTTGTATCGAGCACAGTGGTCTGTCCGCCAAAGCCCATGGGACCGATCCCCATCTCATTGGCTTCCTTCGTCAGGCGTTCCTCCAATTCGGCGATCTTTGGGTCAGGGTTACGCGTGCCCATTTCACTGAACAGCACTTCCTTTGACTTGACATACGCCGAACCGCGGTCGCCGCCGATGGATACACCTAAAATGCCCGGTGCGCATCCCAGTCCCTGCGCCTTCTGCACGGCATCCAAAACCACCTTACGGACCCCCGCCAGGTCACGTCCAGCACCCAATTGATTATTCGGTAAGGAATACTGTGCACCGACATTTTCACACCCACCGCCCTTCAGCATCAGTTCAATGACCAATGGCTGGTCCGCATCCACTTCTTCAAAGTGGATATACGGGAAATCATCGCCGCCAAGATTGTTGCCGGAGTTTTTATCGTAGATCGCATCCACGGCGTTTGGTCGCATATAGGACTTTTTGGTTGCTTCGACCATCGCAGCCCTGATCTGCTCCTTGAGCTTACGCGTGCTCATCCCTTCGGGATAATGCACGTAGAAAATCGGTGTACCCGTATCCTGACAGATCGGCGTCGAGTTTGCGCGCGACAACTCGATGTTTTTCATGATCGTTTCCAGTGCGCCGCGTGCCGCTGAACCCGGCTCTTCCTTCTCAATGGACGCTTTCAGCCGCTCTTCCACATCCTTGGGCAGGCTGGTCGACGTACGGCGTATCAATTCAACAACTTCATTGGTAATGTCTCTTTGCATGGTGCCTCCAATGTTTCTATGATAATCCCAAATCGTAAGAATGCCATTAATGAAATTCAAATTACAATCATCACATTCCCCAATTGTGAGATTGAAGCCACAACACCCATTTACACCATAAGGTGTTAGATATGCTGTATTCCACGATCAGGAGCAAAGATGCCCGCTACCCAGCCCGAACCCCGTCTCGCCTTTTGGAAAAAACTGATCTATGGCACCGGAGATTGGAGCACTGCCAGTTTTGGGACCTTGCGCCAACTCTTTTATGCCATCTTCCTGACCGATGTGGTCGGGTTGGAACCACGGCTGGCTTCATTTGTGGCATTGATCGGCATCCTCTGGGATGCAATCAACGATCCCATCATTGGCACACTGACCGATCGCGCCAGGTCGCGCTGGGGGCGCAGGCGTCCATTTTTGCTGTTCTTTGCCATCCCATACGGTGCCAGCTTCCTGCTTTTTTGGTGGGCGCCGCCCATCGAAAATCAGATGCTGTTGGCAATCGTGGTTTGTGTCGCGTTCATTCTGGCGGATTCATTGCAGACGCTGGTCTATGTTCCCTTCATCTCTCTCCTGCCTGAAATTGCACCGGATTATGACCAGCGGACGGAACTGACCGGCTTTCGCATGTTCTTCAACCTTCTCGCGTCTCTTGTGACAGCCGTAGCTGCCCCCGCCATCGTGGACTCGCTCCTCGCCTCAGGCGGGACTCAACAACAGGGGTACATGTTGATTGCATCCATGTTCGGTGGGATGGCAGCACTCCCATTCTTGTTGATCTTTGCAGTGATACGTGAACGGACGCGCAGTGAGGAGGAACAAAAACGAGAACAGGAAACGCCGTTCATGGAAGCAGCACGGACGGCGTGGAGCAATATTCCCTTCCGCTTTGCAACCATCCTCTATATGCTAAATTGGATCACTTTCGATCTCGTGGGCTTATGCCTGCCATTTTTCCTCACCTACTGGGTGGCAAGTGGGAATCTGCTTGAAAAGGCGCTTGGTCTACCGATTGAATCCACTGTCTTTGCGTTGCTGCTGATCACTTCGTTGGTAGTACTGCCGTTCTGGATCTGGCTTTCACGCCACCTAAGCAAGCGCAGTGCCTACATTATTGGGATGGGATTTTGGGCAGTGGTGCAATTGTTGATCTTCAGCATTCAACCTGGGCAGATCAACTTCGTTTTGATACTGGCTGCAATGGCTGGCATTTCCGTTTCCAGTGCGCATGTATTGCCGGATGCCATGTTCCCAGATGTGATCGAATGGGATGAACTCCGCACCGGGCTGCGACAGGAAGGCATCTATTACGGGGTGATGAACTTCGTCCGCAAGACGACAGGGGCATTGGCAATATTCATCGCCTTGCAAGTGCTTGGCTGGTTCGGATACCAGACACCGCCAGAGGGCGTGACATCTTTTCAACAATCTGCAACTACTCTGGGCGCCATCCGCTTCTTGATCGGACCGCTCGGCGCAGTGTTGCTCTTCAGCGCCATCGGCATGGCATGGTTCTATCCATTGACTCGTGAACGACACGCAAGAATCCGTCGCCTGCTGGCACGCAAGAAGGAACGGGCGCTTCTATAATACTAAAACTTTGAGATCTTTTCATCTGGGAGTTTTAGCTGAATTCGTAAGACCCCTCGCCCTCATCACATACTTATTCACCCCGCCAAAACGATACTTGTATTCTTCATCTCCGCGCATGAAATCGAATTCATAGCGCCCGTTTTCGCAGCACCATTGAAGGACATGAGCCTGCAAAACCCAGCCCGGGGAGAACTCCATGAAATCGCGGCTGACGCCGGAGTTATAGCCCCACAGTTTGTTCCTGTAATCGAAGTTGATTGACGCCGCAGCTTTGACGCCGTCCACTTCGAGGAAGGCGAGCCAGAGATAGCCAGCCTCATGGGCAGCTTTCAGGGAGTTGGACATCTGGTCGCGCATGACATCTTTTAGGAACATCGCTTTGTTGGGTTCCTGCACCATCAAATGGAAGAATGCTTCCAATTCAGGCTCGATGTCTGCATCCTTCTTCACCACATGAAAGCGGACGCGTCCACTTTCGGCGGCGCGGCGCATCTTGCGGCGGATCTCGTGACGTTGTTTTTTATCAATGCCCGCGAGGTAGGTCTCGAAATCGGCGGGGAGGGGGATGTAGGGCGCGGGCTGG
>CAYTDB010000061.1:23590-28179 GCA_964436455.1 uncultured Anaerolinea sp.
TTTTTTATCAATGCCCGCCAGGTAGTCTTCGAATGATCCTTTCAAGGCAATGCGCGGAGTGGGGCGATAAATTTCCTCGTGATAGTTCCAGCCGCGTATTTCAGATTCTGCTTTGAGAGTAGCGAGGGTGGGAGAGGCATCGGGGAGGTTATACCAATCGATGGCAGACCAGTTATCGGTTAAGGATGAAGCGAGGAAGTCGAACAGTCCAGAAAGAAAACGCGGCAGATCGGCTTCACGTACGATCAAGTCCAGATAGTCGGAAATTTCGATACTCCCTACAAGGAGCAAGGCTTGTTGTTGATCGTATTCGTGAATGAAAAGAGGTGCAATGCCGACGAGTTGATCGTTCTCGCTGGCAGAAACCAGAACCAGTTTGGCATCTCCCCATTCACCGCCGCCAAGAGTTCTCCACCATTCGGTGAGATATTCGTAACGCGAAAACGGTGTATCAGCAATGCTTTGTTCAACAAGCGCATTCCACGTTGTTGCATCAAAATCAGAAAAATCTTTATGTAATTTGAAAATCATTGTTCGATTCAACGCGAAGGTCTGGGTAATTTGTTCCTGGTCAATTTTCCGCCGCCATCCTTCGTCCTTTATTTAAATTTTACCAGTATAATGATGGCAACCTTTTCGATTATCTTACGCCGTGGCAATCTTTGACTTAAACATCCTCCCCATCCATAGACAAAACGGACAAGAGTTCGCCGACCTGCCCGGACTGCTTGCTGTCGCGCCGCCGCGAAAAACCGCACGTGGACGCGACAAGGACAGTCTTGTGTTGTATCTGATGCTGGCAGGCAATGCGGATTTTTCCACAGGAGAGATCAAGCAACTTATAAGCAACGCCGCGAACCTGTTCTATCAAACAGCCGGTTCACTGACATCTGCAATGCGCAAGATGACAGAGAGTATCAATATAGCATTGCACGAACGGAACCTTTCGACCACTGGACGCGGACAGTATGCACTCGGCTCGCTTGTGCTGGCGGTCATCCGTGAGAATCAATGCACACTTTCGTTGAGCGGTCCCGCCCACGTGGCATGGGTGACGGAAGGGGCGCAGCGACACATTCATGACCCGGCGCTTTCGGGTAAGGGACTGGGTTCGAGTCAGAACATCCAAACGTATCTTTCTCAAATTGATTTCAAGTCAAATGACCTGATCGCCTTGTGCGGCAAATTCCCGAAGGATTGGGAAGCCGACCTGCTGTATGAACGCCCGCCCGCTTCGCTGGATGCGAGTTATCGCAAGTTGACCTTCACCAAAGGCGACTTGAACGCGACGCTCATCCAACCCCAAACTGGACGCGGCGTCATCACCGTTCTACGACCCGATGTCAGCGGTTCGCGGACTCAACCGAAACCTGTCCCAGCCATTCATGAACCACTCGAACCTGAAATTTTGGAAACTGAGGAAGAACAATTGGAAGAGAGTGCAAAGTCAGTAGATCTTGCACTCCAATCAGATGAAGAACCAGCCATCGCCGAAGATGAACTCGATGTGCTTGCAGACTTGGGCGCTCATTTGGTCCAGCCTTCGGCGTATGCGATCCCACCTCAACCGGACAATGTATATTCGCAAGTCAGGGAAGAGAGCACAGTTACCGCCCTCACCCCCACCGGTCCACGCAGTTTCCCGCCATCCATTCCAAGAGCCAGGCAGGTTGAACCCAAAGTTGAAATTATTAAAGAAGAGCAGGAATCGTATGACGAGACAGAGAACGAACGGACAGAGGTCAAACCCGATCTGTTGAAACCGGACAAACCCACTGCGCATGCAGAGGCGGCGCGTCAGATGGCAAAAATCGCGGTCGGAGGAATCAAGACCGGGCGGCGCGTGAACGAGCGTCTGGGTGATTTCCTGCGGAACTTTGTCCCCAAACTCCTGCCTGGCACCGATTCCACAAAACCGCTCGTTGTGCCGACCTACATCATGGTGTTCATCGCGGTCATTATCCCGATGATGGTCGCCGTGGTTTCATGGATCGTCTACCAGAAATACGGACTCAACGAAACATATGTTGAACTGTATCAACAGGCACTGGTCGCCAAAGCGCAAGCCGATGCTGAAACAGAACCCACCCGCCAGCGTGTTGCCCTGGAAAGGGTGTTGGATCTGGTGAACGATGCGGAAGAATACCGCGAGACAGAACAGACAAAATTACTGCGAAATGAAATGCAGGCAAAATGGGACTCCCTGATGGGAGTCCTGCGGCTTGAATTCATCCCTGCCTTCTCGAACGGACTTGGCAACTCCATCCAGGTCAGCCGTATGGCGGCAAGCGAAAGCGACCTGTACATGCTTAATGCCGAGGGCGGCAATGTTTTGCATGCCGCATTCACAGGGCAAAGCCTCGAATACGATGGTGCATTCAACTGTCAACCCGGAAGGTATGGCGGGAATGAAGTCGGCGCGATCGTGGATATTCTCGCACTGCCAAAGGTCAATGCGGTCGGTGCAACCGTGCTTGGAATCGATGCAGCCGGAAGACTTGTATATTGCGCTCCGGGGCAGGTTCCGCAGGTCTTTCTCCTGCCCCCGCTCCCCAACACCAATTGGGGGCGCATCACTTCCTTTGTATTGGACAACGACAACTTATACGTTCTGGATGCTGAAGCCCGTGCCGTTTGGGTTTATCGTGGCAAAGATGCCACTTTCCTCGACCCGCCGTACTTCTTCTTTAGCAACCAGATCCCCGAAATCGAAAACGCCATCGACCTTGCCGTGAGCGGCGACGATCTTTACCTGCTCCATTCCGATGGACGCCTGTCCACATGCACCTACAGCCGCATCCAGGAAGTGCCCACACGATGCGTTGACCCCGCTCCGCGCATCGACAATTTTGCTGCTCACCAGGATATTGACATTTTCGCACAGGCACATTTCACGCAGATGTCACTCACTAATCCACCCAACCCCGTTGTCCTTTTACTTGATTCCGATAGCAGACACGTCTATCGTCTCACGCCGCGCTCGCTCGAATTGCAAAACATGGTCACCGGATACGGCGGTAAGGAGAGTCCCTTCCAGCAGGGACCCGTCGACGCAATGGCGATCAGCCCGAATTACGTGATGTATCTTGCGATTGGCAACCAGGTCTACTTGGCGACGAACCTTCCGTAGTTTTTTACAAAACAGGATTGGACATGAACATCTTTTCCATCCTCCTCACGTTTCTCAGGCGTCTTTTTGGACAAAAAACCCCACCTCCTCCCTCACCGGAAGTTGATCCTGACAACCCAGCCGAACCTCCGCTGACAACGATTATCAAAACACTCGTCATTGTCTACAACCCGGTGGTGGATTCTGCCTCCGGTAAAAAGTTATCGGAATCCATGAACTGGAACAAGGTCGAAGACCTAATAGATGGATTCACATCCGACATCCTCTTCGTGAGTGAGGAATTGGTTCAATATCAGATCATCGAACGCATTGATGTGGAGGACTTCCCCACCAAAGTGGATGGGCACAAATATGATGCCCAAGCCTATCTCAACGTAGTGCGCGGAGTATCACCTCCCTACATGCCGCAAGAGGCAAATTATTACGCCATTATTGAACGCTTCAACATACTTCAACGAGTTGCAAAAGGAGAAATAGACGAAGTCTGGATCTTCAACTTCCCGCACGCAGGTTTCTATGAATCCATCATGGGCGGACCCAGTACCTTCTGGTGCAATGCCTCCCCGCTCAGGAATACGGATGCATCCAAGCGGCGTTTTATCATCATGGGATTCTCCTTTGAACGCGGCGTCGGCGAAATGCTTGAGAATATGGGGCACCGCGCCGAGGCCATTATGGAAAAGACCTTCGAAAGAATCCCCGAAGAGAAAAACCTCTGGAAACGTTTCATCCGATACGACAAGACTCACCCTGGTCAAGCTGCGTTGGGCAACGTGCACTTTGCGCCGAACAGCGTCCGCGACTACGATTGGAACAACCCAAACACCGTCAAAAGCGAATGTGACGACTGGCTAGATAACTTCCCCGATTTCCAGGGTGTGACGCGTGAAGTCAATGCCGCAGAATGGGGCAATGGCGACACCCGCCTGCATCACATCTGGTGGATGAAACACTTCCCCAAAACAAAAGGTCGCCAGAACGGCATCCACAATAACTGGTGGCAATATATTGCAAACCCGAACAATGTGGCAACATAAAACAGAACCCGGAGAGTTTGAAAATCGCCGAGTTCTTATTTCCGCCATACTTGATACAACCCCAGGTTCCCCGTCTCACCATCCAAATAAAACACATCTTTAACCTGAAACCCCGTCCCCTGAGCTAGTTCAGCCAATTCGGTTTCATCAAAGTGATGGACATAGCGCAAACCTTCTCCACCACTGCGCCAATCGAGCAGGTAATCGTTCGGGTCAACATCGTCGGGTGAAATTCCCGCCTTTGACCAGTCCTGTATCCGTGACCTGAGTTTTTCGCTGTTGAGGAACTGCCAATTGGAGTGGATGAAGAGTCCGTTTGGTTTGAGGAGTTGGTGGACGGTTTGTAAAATATCCAAACGAAGTTCGCGTGAAGGGATATGGTGAAGAGTAGCAAAGGCAGTTATCAGTGACCAGTTATCAGT
>CAYTDB010000062.1:0-21443 GCA_964436455.1 uncultured Anaerolinea sp.
ATGAAGGCGAGACCATCCACGTCGAGCGTGGAAAGGAAAAACTGGAATTCACTGCACGGCACAAGAGCGACTAAAAAATTTTTTCAAGGAAATCCATGCAAACAATAAATGGCCAAAAGCCCACTTTGGGAGCATTACCGGAAAATTATCAGGAAGTCCTCTCTTGGAAGGTGAAAGGAAAGCCCATGCGCATGATCGCATTAAATATCGTTGGGGTAATCCTTTTTGTCATCTTTGGGATGATTTTTTCCAGCTTGGCTATTAGACTGGGAAAAATGCCATCGGAAGGCAACTTTAGATTAGGGCTGCGCGAAATGGGTTTGGCTATCGTAGGGATTGTGGTGATACTCGTTTTACATGAGTTGACGCACGGTTTTGCAATGCAGATGTTTGGGGAAGTCCCAAGTATGGCATTATCTGGAAAGGGTTGATGTTATACGCCACGTCTCCAAGGTATGCTTATCGCCGTAACAACTATGGTGTCATTTCACTTGCGCCGTTTGTTTTCATCAGTGTGCTGGTTATTTTGGGTATGTGGATATCGCAGGGAACAGCTTGGGTGGCTTTATTAGCTATCTGTGGAGTTATCAACGCAAGCGGAACCGTTGGCGATATGTGGAATCATGATGGTTATGCTTCGTTATGCTGCCACAGCATATGTTATGGATGAACGGGATGGCATAAGAGTGTTTTTACCCGGATGACACACAACAGAAAGGTACAAACATGAAACGTATGGCTGTTCTTACCAGTGGGGGCGATGCTCCCGGCATGAATGCTGCTATTCGATCTGTCGTGCGCGTTGGTATTGATATGGGCTGGCAAGTGATGGGAGTCCGACATGGCTATACCGGGCTCATTACCAATGATATCGTTTCGCTGGGTGCCCGCGATGTAAGCGGCATCATCCAGCAGGGCGGAACCATGCTGGGTAGCGCCCGTTGTCTTGAATTCAAGACTGAAGATGGACGACTGCAAGCCCTGCGTGTTTTGAAAGAGCATGAAATTGAGGGAGTAGTTATCATCGGAGGAGGCGGCTCTCAGACTGGAGCACATGCTTTGTCGCAGATGGGTTTTCCTGTTATTGGCGTAGCCTCGACCATTGACAATGACCTGTACGGATCAGACGTTGCCATTGGAGTGGATACCGCTCTTAATATTGCATTGGAAGCGATCGACCGGCTCAAGGTCACCGCCTTATCTCACGAACGCGCCTTTCTCATCGAAGTGATGGGCCACGACTGTGGTTATCTGGCATTGATGGCAGGCATTGCCGGTGGAGCTGAAGCGATTGTCATCCCTGAGGTAGGGTCCGATCCCGAAGTCCTGGCAACTGAATTGCGCAGCGCTTACGAGCGGGGGCAAGCCCATGCCCTGGTGGTTGTAGCCGAAGGCGCTCAACATAACGCCGCAGCATTGGCGGACTATTTTAGGGAACACCACGAACGCATCGGCTTTGACTTGCGAGTGACGACGTTAGGACACGTCCAGCGAGGTGGCGCCCCCAGCGCCTATGACCGCTTGTTGGCGACCCGCTTGGGCGCCAACGCAGTGGAACGTCTGACTCGCGGCGAGCATGGAGTATTGGTGGGATTCGTCAAAGGTGAAATTAAAGCCACGCCGCTGATGGAAGTGGTCGCCAACAAAAAGCCGTTGGATTTACGTCTGCTGGAACTGGCACGAATGCTGGCAACATAAAAGAAGAGAGGCACACTGACAGGCATTTATTGATTTCAAAAAAGCCAGTTCATCAAAACGTTAAGGCAAACTAACCACAATGTAAACGTTGCCAAATGGAGGAATTACCATAAAAGGTTTTATATAAAGTATGGAAGACATCGCAATTACGAAGGAAGATTTTCGACAGGAAATTTACACAGCTGGGAGTTCTCGGTTGGTTGTCATTGAATTCTGGAGAAGAGAAGTTATGCACTGTGGGCAAATCCCTATTGGGTCGCCAAAATAAATTATCGTGATTGCGCTCCATGGATACACTCGCTTCGATCTCGGATCGCACGCGTTGTACCTGTTCAGAATTCATATATCTCGGCAGGCTTTCGACCTCTTTCAAGCGCTTGATTTTTTCGAGCGAAGGATGTACTTCGCTCCCCTCTTCCTTCAAAAAGGAAAGGTGCGAACGTAACGCGCTAAGATTGCCATTGATGGTTTTTGGCGATCGTTTTGAGTCCAGACCAGACGGTGTTGGACATATTTCAGGACATGCTCCAGTCGCAGTTCAGTCGCCGTATTCACTTAACAGGTTTCAAGAAAGAAATTCCAAATTGCTATTTGCATGTTGTCTGGACTTTGCCCATTTCAGGTTGAGTAACAGGCTGAATCTACAAGAGAAAGGAGGGCAGCCTGCGGAATTAGGAACAGGTCGGGGTTTTGGGGCGACCTTTTGTAATTCAAATGGCTCCACAGGTGTTTGCAGACAGCCGCCAAAGCATCGCTAAAGGCGGCTTCATTCTTGCTATACCAACTGGTTGGGCGAACAGGCAGTTCGGTTGGGTAAAGAATCTTGGTCATAATCGTCACCAGGCTGAAGATCCCGAAGAGGCAAGGCGTGGTGCGTTCGATGGCATAGTCAGACCACTGCCGTTGGGTTTACCCTAAAGGGCACGATGTCGAAACCGAGGCAAGCACGCAATTCTTCAGATGGACTTCGATATTCCAACGCCAATCGAACCAGAAAATGATTTGTTTGGCAGAAATGTTTGCATCGGAGCAGAAGAAAGCGGCGGGTTCGAAGCTGAACCAAAGTCGGCTTTGCTTCGAGTAAGCGCCGAGAACTAAGCTGACTTCAATGTCAGGTTTGTCTTTCGTCCCTGGCAGATAGATCAGAGCAAGTAGTACTAAGTATCCGATGAAGATCACGGTTGCCAAGGCATGGATCACTGCAATGCCATGCAAAGCGACAAGGCAGCCAAAATACTGAATGAATGCCGGGTAATTTGTATACTCATTTTAGATGCAGACTGGATTCGTCGTCACGCATAAAGCGTTTGATTATCTCGACAACCTCAGCGGTCTGCTCCATCTGCGGATTATGGCTTGCGCGCTCAATAAGGACCAGTTTCGCATTCGCTATGCGATCCGCGAGAATCGCCTAGTGCTCCGGTGAAATGAGAATGTCCTCGCGCCCGGCGATAACCAGAGTCGGCATTTTGATCTCACTGAGACGATCCATAATCGTCCAGCCATGGAGCAACTGGTTGTAACCGAAAATCAAGGGCTCGGCTCACATCCTGGGACTGGGACCTGGACGAAAATATCCCGCGCACTGCCTCAAAGAGGAAGATAGGGTGAAAGTATGCGCTCATGAATTTTATCGCGGTTGGAATGTGCTCGTCGGGTGTTATCTGGCCACTGTAGAAACGACGATCTGCTTGCACAATGCTTGCGTTATAGCCTCGTTTTGCAAGCAGATCTGGTGCATTCTGGTTCACCCACCCTTGGTCGCCACCAGTGTTCAACAAAATCAAGAGCGAGAGACTTTGTGGATAACGAAGTGCATACTCGAGGGCAACGTTCCCACCGAAGGAATGTCCCAGCACCGTTCACTTGTCGAAACCCAAGGTCTGACGTAGCACTTCTGCGTCCGCAGTCAGGTTTTCCCACGTGATGAATGATACTTCGGCTCCCTCCGAGCAAATATTGCAGCGATGGTCATAAAAGCTCAAGGTGAATTGATCTGCCAAAGGACATAAGGGCAACAGGCTCGTGTGATCAAGACCGGGTCCGCCATGCATGAGTAATAATGGATATCCCTGTCCCATTACATTCACGCACAGTGATGCGTCACGAATTTTCGTTGTTGTCATAACTGCTCTCCCAATTAGCGCACATCAAACTGTAGCTACATTTGATCTGACCACAACTGTCGAGATGTTGCTGGACTTTGATCCTCGTCCAGTCCATATCCACTCTCGATCAACTCGATCAACCTACGGGTAAAGCGGGTCGCGGGAGCTCCATCAACTATATCGTGGTCGAAGATGATGGTCAGGCTGAGGATCTCGCGTGACTTGATCCGTCCATCCACTTCCGTCAGTTTCCGGATGGTTCCACCCGCGATAAGGTCGAGCGAATGGGAACCGCTGGAAATTCCCCAACAGGCGTGCCCCTTGCCAAACATCAACTTGCGTCCCACCGCATCGAGCGGATAATTATCCGTCAAACCATTGTTCTACGAGCCGGGCAGTTCCTGGAGAATGGGTATATAGAATCGTTCAACGGGAAGATGAGAGATGAGTTGTTGGGGAGAAAGATTTTCAACTTCATCAAAGAAGCCCAGGTGCTGATCAAGATGTGGAGAAGGCAGTACAATACGGTCAGACTAAACAGTGCACTTGGATATCGTCCCCCGACCCCACTGCGATAGTGGTTCAACCCACTCAGAATCAGAAAGGTAGACTAACTTTGTAAATGATACAAATACTGGGGACAGTCACGACCGCGCACTGTCCATATAGAGATGACTCTGCCCATCGGTGTGCATGGGCCGAGTGAGTTACATGTTTTTTTGTTTTCAAGTAGGATTACGGAAAGAAAGTTGAGTATGACCATCGCAGAACCGTTTCGTATGATTTGGGAAACTTTGAAAGCCTGGTGGGCAGCCTGGATCGGGCTTTGGCTGTTTGGGTTGATATGGGTGCTTTGCTGGATAACACTGGTGTTGGGCCCCCCTGCGACCTTTGGTTTCTTCTACGCCGCACACTGGCTGATCATTGAGAAGGAGATCAGCTGGGAATACTTTTACCGCATGACAAAAAAACACTTTCTGGTCAGCTGGTTATGGTTCCTTGCATTCCTGCTCGTGCTCTTTATGGCGTTTTCAAATTATATTTTTTACGGTGGTCTCGCAAACGCTGCAGGATTTTTTTTGCGATTACTGGCCCTGGTCGTGGGATTCTTGTGGATAGCCGTTCAGTTTTATGCCCTGCCATATTATGTACTATTGGAAAAGAAATCTCTGTGGATTGCCTGGAAAAACGGTTTGTTCACCATACTGGTCTCCCCAATTTTCAGCTTGGTGTTGTGGGTTGTATTAGCGGTGCTGATTTTCCTCCACCTGGCAATTTTTCCAATCTTTTTAGCTGGCCCAGGTCTGATTGTGTTAATGGCCAGTATAGCTGTTGAGAACAGGATTGAAAAATTTGGCATTCGTGAGAGAGACGCTAACAAAGCCGCAAATTCATCTGATCACGAAAGTTGAAGATGTACCTGCAAATTCCCCGCTCTAATGATCTAATTTCTCAATCTGATACATCCTTAAGCAGTCCGTCTTCTAACACCAAAAGGCCATTTCCAACCGTGCCTGCCAGCAACCTGGAACCTTGAGCCGTCAGGCATAAAATGACGTCCTTCGATTCCAGCAGGTTATGCCAACTATTTCCAAGATCATTGGATGCCTGAATGCCATAGTTTCCCGTTCCCATATAGAGTACACCATGTGGATCGAAGAACAGTGTATTGATTATTGTATCCGTTGAGATTGCAGTCACTGCTTGCCAACTCTGGCCGCCATCGAGTGAACGGTACAGGCCAGCACTATCTGTCCCGGCGAAAACAACCCCGCTAAAAGAGGCCCCGTCAGGAGTGGATGTTCTCTTGAAGTCCGGGCTGACCGCGATGGACAGGATCGGAACTTGGGGCAATCCATCTCCAGCAAAACGCCAGGCCCGGCCAGCGTTGGGGGATCGATAGATGCCAGACTCCGTTGCAGCAAAGATAATTTCATGATTATATACAATCGTGTTGCTTGCTGCCTCACGTTTCCATACCGGGGCACATATAAGACTGAGGATATTAAGCGAACGTAACCCGAAATTTGATAATTGCCAGGAGTTCCCACTGTCGGTGGAACGCAAAATACCATCCCCATCGCTGCCAGCCAGAACAGTCGCGTCATTTTTAAAATTAGGAGAAGCTGCAAAGCAAGTGACGGGTGATGAGATTTGTTCAACCCGGCTGCTGAACCAAGTTTTCCCGCCATCGGGAGAACAAAGCAGTGCATTGGGATATCCGGCCACCAGGACTTCCTTTCCCAGAGCCAGGACGGCGCTGGCGCCGTGAGAGAGCACCCCATCCAAATATTGGGTGAACTGGCCATTTTTTTGGCAATAAAGTCCTGTGGGAGAGCAAATCCATAGATCGTCTGAACCATCTTCGCTGTTTTTAGCAGCGCTAATCCCAAGAACAGTGGTACCGTCGGGGAGAGAAGTGTTTTTCTGCCAGGTATTTTTCATCGTGAGATAAAACGTTTATCAAGGTTCGTATGAGATTCTTGGTTTTCGTTTCAAGATGAGCACCTCAGTACTAAGTGCCATCTGGGCGCCGCTGGAGGCTGTTTCGAGGCTAACGATCAGTGTTTGCACCGCGTCTAGCACCCCGGACTCCCTTGCCAGGCTAATTTTTCGCTTTTGTATATCGTATACCAATCCGGGAGAAGCCATCAGGATCTCATGCGCCAATCTGCCAATATTGATTTCGCTAGCGTTCTGGAGCAGTTGCTCAAACGGTCTGCGTAAGGCGTACACCAGGGCACGATAACCCATGCGTTCATCCTCATCCGAGCATTCCATCTTTTCGATAGGCGCAATACAGTGCAGATATGCCGTTCCCCCTCCCGGCAAGACGCCTGAATCTAGCGCTGCCTGCAAAGCATAAACGCCTTGCTGCGCTTTTTGATGCAAGATATCGCGTTCGTTTTGGGTATACGCGCCGACTTTCAAGATACCCAGGCTGCCAGATAAGCGTCCCAAACGCATTTTTATTTCTGGCATTTGTTTGTCATCATAGGTTAGGCTGCTAAGGTATTTTTGAAGTGCACTGATCTGTTCATGGACCAGTGCCGGATCACCTTTCCCACCACTGACAAGCAGGTACTCTTTATCGGCTTCAACACGTTGTGCGCTCCCCATGTCAGTGGGTTTGATAAACGCCAGCTGGTCTCCCGCTACTGGATGGAACAGCCTCGCACCAGTTAGCAAAGATAAATCCTGCATATCGTTCAGCGCTTTCTCTCCGATTTGGACCAGGTCAACCAACACAAATTGCAATCTGTGTTTATTTTGGACGTGCGTAGCAACCAGCGTATTTAACGCCGTATCCGAGATCTTCTGCGCAACCAACAACAGGTTCTTTTGTTCCTTTTCGCTCAGGATCTTTATTAGGGGAAGCACTTCTTCTGCGCTGGAAAGGTTCCCATTGAATATAACGACGTTACAATCCCTGGCAGTCGCTTTTCCAGAACCTGTTGCCGAGGTCAGGTGAGAGGAAGCAAGTTGTGCCTGCCACTGGCCGCCGTCGATATATTCGCGTTCCAAGTATGGTGCCATATATTTTTCAATCACCACGTAGGCATGTTCTCCCAATAGGTCGAACATTTCCCCAAGGATAAAGCTAAGTTCAGGTCCATGAGTGGCGCTGTATGCCACAGAAGAAAATTGTTCCTGACAGGTCACCGGGGACGCCATATCTTTCAGTACAGCGATGGCCTGCTGGGTTGCTTTTTGAATTCCCGCCTGGACCTTGACCGGGCTAGCTCCTGCAGCTACATAGCGGCTGGCCTGCTCTAATATCGCTTGTGCCAGTACAGCGGTAGTTGCGGTGCCGTCTCCAATACGCTGGTGAACGCGCCATACCAAGCTGCGCAATAACATAGCACCTACATCCTGTCCACGATTGGGTAAGGCGGTGAAACGCCTGGCAATAGTTGCCGCGTCGGTGATAGGTTCCGGGATAGGCTTTAAAGCTGTTGAATTGAAAACAATACCCTGTGTGGGCCCCAAAGTCACTGCTAGAAGTCTGGCCATCTGATCGAAGCCACTTTTGAGTACACCCCTGGCTATTGGGGCAGGTATAACTTTTGGGATGTTTTCCATCATGGCGTTTGATCAAGCTCCTGGGTTCTACAAAAAGAATCATCCTTGACTTGAAAATATTATACTACTATAATACTAATTAATTATTCATTTTGAAAAAATAATCCTCCCCATAAAAAACTTTGGTGTCCATGAAAGACATTCTTGGCAGTAACATAATCAACGTCAAGGCACATAATATGCAGGCTGTGCTGCTCAGCTTGCTAACCTCTGCGGATTCGGAAGAAAAACAACTGCTTTCGCGCAGCCAACTTGCTCGTAAAACCAATCTTTCATCGACAACAATTACCAATCTCGTAGCTGAATTGATCGAACAGGGTATTGTCGCTGAGGACAAGAATGCTCCTGATGATATACAACGGCCAGTTGGACGACCACGTACCGGTTTATTCCTGATCCCTGATGCCCGGTATGTTATTGGTGTGCATATCGGGATTGGTTTGTATCGCTTGGCTATCATGAACTTGAGGGCTGAATTTGTTTGTAGCAAAATTGTTAATTTTGCCATCAGCACCCCACCAGAGGATGTCCTCCAGGGAATATGTACGGATATCCACGATATAGTGGCCAACTGCAGTATAGATCGTCGGCTGGTTTTGGGCATTGGAGTAGGAGCATCTGGTTTAGTCGATTATCTAAAAGGAATCAATATATTAGCTCCGAACCTGGACTGGCACCAAATTCCTATTCGTGATTTCATGGAGAGTCATTTAGGGTTACCTGTTGTGGTTGACAACAATGTTCGCGCCATGGCACTGGGAGAGGCTTACTTTGGCTGTGGGCGTGAAGCGCAATCCGTGGCATTTGTCTACGGTCGAACCGGAGTAGGTGCCGGATTTGTTATCAATCACCAGTTGTTTCGTGGTAGCAGCACTGGCGCCGGCGAGATTGGCCATATGATCCTAATGACTGAAAACGGAGAACTTTGCCGTTGTGGCAATCGGGGCTGTCTGGAAACTCTGGTATCTGAAGCTGTGATTATTCGTCGAGCGCAGAAGATCGCTGAGGCAAATCCAGCTGGGATTTTAGCGCAACTGTTGGCGGACCCGGATGATCGATCCGTCGTTGAATGTGTCTTCCAGGCTGCGCGGCAGGGTGATACCGCCATACTTCAACTTTTGAAAGAGATCGGTCAATACTTAGGGATTGCATTGGCCAACCTGGTCAACATCTTCAATCCTGAATTGATCATCATGGGTGGTTTATTCGCCCAGGCTGAGGAATTGATTTTACCGGTCGCACGAGAGACGCTCAATCGCCTGGCTTTTGCAGGGTTGGGTGAAAAGGTTAAGCTAGTCCCAACCATTTTTGGCTGGCGGGCTGGTGTGACCGGCGCGGCAGCCCTGGCTTTGCTGGCTTTCTTTTACCGGCAGCCTGCAATTGTCCAATTCCAAACAGCGGTAACATCCAATACTTTTGAAATGACACGTTAACCCATCATGTCCAACGCTCCCTTTTGCATCGCATTTGCAGCTCTAGCCCGCCCGACCTTTGATATCCCGCTAGCTCAGGATGTCACACAACAGGCACTCGACCAGTTGCAACAGGCAGGATTTGAACTACTAACTTCTGACAGCCTGATTTCAGACCTTGCTGACGTTCAGGCGTTTTTGTCAATGCATGACCAGTCAGAGAGTGCTAGGGTCGATCTCCTGCTCGTTTTCCAGGCCACCTTTGCCGATAGCACATTAGTGACTTCTTTAGTAGAAGGGTTTGCTTCTCCCTCCACACCGCCACCCGTTTTCCTGTGGGCGGTACCGGAACCACGAACGGGCGGCAGGTTGCGCCTCAACTCATTGTGTGGCATTAACTTGGCAGGACATGCACTTAGTCAACGCCAGCAAAGTTATGAGTATGCGTATGCCCGCCCGGGTGATCCACATGTGCTGGCGCAAATCAAAACATTGGCGGCAGCCGGAATGTTGCGCCGCCGCTTGGCACAGGCGCGTTTGGGTGTGGTAGGTGAGCACCCGGCCGGGATGGATTCGTGTCATCTGGATGAAAACGAACTGAAGGCAAAACTAGGCATAAGTGTTCAGAAAATCCCGCTCGACCTGGTCTTCTCTCAGGCACGCCAGGCCACTCCTGATCAGGTCGCAGTTGTATATAGCCGTCTTGACGCCCATCTGGATAACCTGTCGGAGTTGGAGCAACAACCTCTCAACGGCACTTTAAGCGTTTACCAAGCGTTACGAGCACTGGCAGAGCAAGACCAGATAGGCGGTTTAGCCGTACGTTGCTGGCCTGAGTTCTTCACCGACCTGGGTTGCGCTGCGTGCGGGGCAATGTCAATGCTTAGCGATGGCTTTGGAGAACACTCACCAATTCCTTGTAGTTGCGAGGCTGATGCAAACGGGACGGTGACACAACTGATCCTGCACTGGTTAGCAGGAGAACCATCCTTCGGTACGGATATCGTGTCCATGGATTTTGACGAGAATGTGATTGCCTTATGGCACTGCGGCCTGGCACCGCTTTCGATGGCCAACCCCAAATACCAGCCCCGTGGCACGATCCATTCCAACCGGAAAGTCCCACTGGTAATGGAGTTCCCGCTCAAACCTGGGCGGGTAACAATTGCCCGCCTGAACCGGCATGCTGGTGAGTTGCGTCTGGTAGTGGGACGCGGTGAAATGCTGGACGCCCCGGCACCGTTTTCTGGAACGTCCGGATTGTTGCGCTTAGAAACGAATACGCGCCAGTTCTTCAATGTGTTGATGCAGCAAGGGCTAGAACATCATATTTCCCTGGTGTACGGTGATTACCTTGCAGAGTTGCAAGCTTTCGCCCGCCTACTTTCTCTGCCCGTTCTGCTTCTTTAGTACTCTTTGTTAGAGCAGGTTGTTTCCTGTTCAATATGAGAGGAGGTTCCTAAATAATCAATAAAACTTTCTCTGCCCATTCTTGCTTCTTTAGTACTCTTTGTTAGAGCAGGTTGTTTCCTGTTCATATGAGAGGAGGTTCCTAAATAATCAATAAAACTATACCAAACGCTCAAGCTCTGACACTTTACGACAGGCTGACAGCCTGTCAAGGCAATATACCTAATGGAGGTAAGAAGTCATGAATAAAAAACTATCCCGGCGAGATTTTCTAAAGCTGGGGGCAATGGGGACTGCAGCCGCTGTCGTAGTAGGTTGCGCCCCGGCAGCGACTGAAGCCGTAGCAGAACCGCCCAAAGAGCCTGTGACATTGGATTTCCAGGCCTGGGGTGATAACGCTGACCTGCCGGCTTGGGAGAAACTGGTTGCGATGTATAAAGACCGCAACCCGAATGTAACGATTAATTATTCACCAGTTGCGGACCCCAATGCAAATTTCTATCAGCAACTGCAAACTTCTATTGCTGGCGGCACTCCCCCTGATGTTGCATCCTTCCAGGGTTGGGAGTGGCAAACCTATGCTGACAAAGACCTGCTAGCGCCTGTCGATGACCTGTACAAGCGCGACGGCTTTGATTTCCTCTATCCACAGGATGTCAAAGGTGTGGTCGACACAACCGCCCGCAAAGGAAAAACCTATCTGATCCCGTTGCAGGTAGCAACGATGCTCATGTTCTATGCCAAGAAACCCTTCGATGATGCTGGCATACCCTACCCCACCGATGATTGGACATACGATGAGTTCATGGAGATAGCCAAGAAACTGACCAACACCAGCGGCGAGCAGAAAATGTTTGGCTTGCAGGCCAATGGCTCCTGGTTCCGTGACATTGGTTGGATCCGTGGCACGGGAAAACAGGAATTTGATTCCCTGATCGATCCCAAGAAATCCATGTTCAATCAGCCTGAGATTGTCGACATCATCCAGAAAGTGGCCCAGGATGTGATCTATACCGATGGCATCGCACCCTCCCCGGCAGATACATCCGGCGGCGCCAACACCTTCCAAACCGGCAACTGCGCCATGAAATACGAGGGGGCCTGGTGGTTCCCAACTATGAATAGCCCGGAACTACGAGCAGAAAACAAGCAGATCGAATTTGATGTTGTCATGATGCCCAAAATGACAGATTCAGCCCGACCGCATCGCGGATGGGCTGAAGGCATTGCCTTGCTCAAAGGCGACAATGTCGAAGCTGCTTGGGGCTTTGCTTCGTTTATGGCATCTGAAGAAGGTGACAAGATTTACTCCGAAACCACTGGGCGTCTGCCCAACAACCTGGCATTGGTAGAAAGTTGGTGGGTTCCTACCGTACAAGAGAAGTTCCAGTTCTCCAACGCGAAGGCATTCAGCGAAGCCTTCAAGCTTTCAGAAGTGGATGTGGTTGGCGGTGTGCCGCGCAGCAAGATGAATGGTGAAGTGGTAAAGCCACTTGCCTACGATAAGCTGGTCAACAATTCCGCCACGGCCGCTGAAGTGCTGCCCGAAGTCGACACAGCCATGCAAGCTTTGCTCGATGAGTACTGGGCCAATGCATAAGCTGTTCTCCTAGTTATCAAGATCTCCCGGTGGCTGGCTCACCAGTCGCCGGGAGATCAAGTTTATTTGATTTTATCAGGAGGCGCACATGGCCATGAAAAGAAAATCCTTCCCTGTGATCAGTAAAAATCGCTTGCGCGAATGGTTTGCCGGTTATCTTTTTGCGGCGCCATTTATCTTTGGTTTTCTGGCATTCTATGCTTTCCCGATGGGTTATTCTTTCTGGATGTCCTTCCAGAAATGGGACCTGCTCAGCCCGCCTAAGTTCATCGGCTTAGCAAACTACACCAAGTTGCTACATGACTCTTTTGCAAACCTCAGCCTTTCCAACAGTTTTTACTACACTGTTATTGCTGTTCCATTGCAGTTGATCCTCGCCTTTGCCCTGGCTTTGGCGCTTACTCAGCCCCTGCGGTTCCGTGACCTCTATCGGGGAGGTTTCTACATGCCGATCTTGATCCCGATCATAGCCAGCGCGGTTGTTTGGCAGCGCGTTTTCCACCCTGAGTATGGCATTCTGAATGAGGCTCTGGGATGGTTTGGTATCAAGCCAAGGATGTGGCTATTCGATCCGGGGCTGACCAAACCGGCTTTCATCCTGATGTCCTTTTGGATGATTGGGCGTATGATGGTTATTTTCATCGCCGGGCTGGGCAATATTCCAACCAGCATGTACGAAGCTGCTAGCCTGGATGGCGCAGGGGCTTTGAGCAAGCTCCGCCATATCACCATCCCGTTGATGACCCCGTTGATCTTCTATAACATGGTGATTGCCATTATCAACTCTTTCCAAACGTTTATCCCAGCGCAGGTCATTACCCAGGGCGGGCCTGAAAACTCCACGCTGTTTGTGGTTTTAAACATTTATCGCCAGGGTTTCGACTATTTCAATATGGGATATGCTGCAGCGCTTTCCTGGGAATTCTTCGTAATCATTCTTGGGTTCACGATTGCCCAGTTCTATATGTCCAACCGTTGGGTGTTTTACGAGCAATAGGAGGCCAAAATGACGACCCTCGCTTCTCAAAATAAACCTGTTCCACGCGCTCTGATCAGCCCCAAGCTGATAAATAAAATCGGTCTGGTCGTTCTGCAAATTTTGCTTACTCTGTTCATGATCACCTTCCTGCTCCCTGCACTTTGGATGATCTCCTCATCGCTGAAAGTTTCCACTGAAGTGTTTGCACACCCAATTGTCTGGATTCCGGAATCGCCGCGCTGGCAAAATTATGTGGATATTTTCAAGCTTTTACCGTTTGGCCGATTTGCCTTGAACACGTTCATTGTCACTGGTCTGGCTGTGATTGGAACGATCGTCTCCTCACTGATGGTTGGTTACAGTTTTACACGCCTAAACTGGCCAGGCAAGAACATCTTCTTCGCCTTGATGATTTCGACCATGTTCCTGCCAGAAATCGTGACCTTGATCCCGCGTTTTATGATCTTCCGCCAACTGGGGTGGATTGATACTTTCTATCCGCTGATTGTCCCCCACTGGGCGGGCGTCAACGCGATTTATATTTTCCTCGTGGTCCAGTTTTTCCGCGGCCTGCCGGTAGAGTTGGAGGAAGCCGCATTTATTGATGGCGCCAATCGCATGCAAATCCTCATCAACATTCTACTGCCTCTTTCTAAACCGGTCATCGCCTCGATCGCCGTATTCTCGTTGCTACAGCACTATAACTCCTACATCGAACCTCTCATTTTCCTGCGCTCGATGGATCATTGGACCATGGCGCTGGGTATCCGGGCTTTGAATGACTCCAACGTCCAAAGATGGGAACTCGTCTTTGCCGCCGGGTCGATGATGGTTGCACCGGTTCTGGTTTTGTTCGTCTTTGCACAGCGCTATTTCGTCCAAGGTATTGCTCTAACCGGCTTTGGCGGCCGATAGCTTACGCAAACTTTCGGAGAACACATTCATGCCCATTGCCATTCAAACCAACGCTTGGTTTGACAAGCTACATCGTTCTGACCTGGCAGGCATTATCGAACAAATTGCCCGCGCCGGCTATGGTGCCCTTGAAATCGGTGCGCAAAGATTGGACTTGGATAACCCGGATGCCTTCCTAACGCTGACAACCCGTTACGGTCTGGCCATCGCTGGGATTCATACCGGCGGAGAGATTTACTCTCCAACTGATATGTATGCCGGACAGGTTTTTTTCGAAAAAGCCGCTCGCTTTGCCCGTGCTGTGAACGCTTCGTGCGTCTTGCTTAGCGGAAAACCAAAAGAAGGGGGAAAAACGGATGCAGACCTGGCATCCGAGGTCGATTCGTTGCACTGGGTGGCGGACATCTGTCAGTCGCAAGGGTTGCCGCTCAATTTCCATACCCATAACTGGGAATTAGCAAATGACCTGCGTGAATTGCGCTATCTAACAGAAAATACCGACCCGGGCAAAATTTCACTGTGCCTGGACATTGGCTGGGTACAACGTGCCGGATATGATCCATTGAAAATCGTCGACGAGTTCTATCCCCGCATCCGCTACTTGCATCTCAAAGATACGCTCGACGATCGCTGGACCGAAGTTGGGTGTGGCACGGTCGATTTCCACACTCTGCTGGCTGACCTGAACCAGCGCGGTTTTTCAGGTCAGCTGGCCGTCGAGCGTGATGAAGAATTGGAGAATGCCTTCGAGAGTGCCAAAATCAGCCGCGATGCCTTGCGAGATTTGGGTATATGAGCGAGAAATTGTTAAGGGTCTGTGTTGTCGGCTGCGGTGACCTAGGCCAGACGCATGCGCGCTGCTGGTCACAAGTGCCCGAGGCTCAGGTAATCGCTGTAGTCGATAGCCGAGAAGAGCGAGCTCAGCAGCTTGCTGAAGAATTGGGACTGGAGCGTTTTTTCACGGATTATCATGAAGCCATCGACCAGCCACAGGTTAACGTGGTTTCGGTATGCATTCCCACCTGCCTGCACTCCAAAGTCTCGATCTATGCTATGGAGCATGGCAGACACGTGCTCACCGAGAAGCCTATTGCGCTTGACTTGCAACAGGCAGATTCCATGCTTTGCACAGCCCGTCAAAATGATGTCAAATTCAGCGTTGGCCTGATGCGTCAACATTCCCCGGTGATGGCAGATCTCAAAGACTGGTTAGGCAGCGAGCGGCTGGGACTCCCGGTAATCTATTGGGCAAGCGATATACGCGAAATACGCCCAAAGCGCGAGATGCACGATCAGCAGGCTAATGGCGGTCCGGTCATTGACATGGCTGTCCACTTGTTTGCCACCTGGCAGTATCTATTCGATTCATTGCCGCAGGAGGTGTACGCCCGGGGGTCTACCTTTGCCCAGAAACGCCCCGAGTTGGCACATATCGCCCACAAAGCAATTGATACCGCTTCCATTACAGTGCATTTCGAGTCAGGTGATGTGGGCAACTTCCTGGTCAGTTGGGGCGTTCCGCCTGGGGTAGTGCCTCCACCTACGCCTGAAGTGATTTTAACCGGCAGTGGTGTGCTGAATATAACCTTCAGCAGAGATCACCAACAAGCTAAATTCCAACGTGAAGGCGGCGAATGGGAAACCATCGCTACCTGTGACGAAAACATGTATCAAAGTGAAATTAACGATTTTGCTAAAGCCATTCTGCAAAACCGTCAGCCCCTAGTTAGCGGGGAGCAGGGCCGCACTGCATTGCAGGTTTCACTGGCCGCGCTGGAATCGATCCGCACCAGTGCCCCTGTGCGAATTTGAAGTAACTATTAGGAAAACGGTATGTTATTTGACCAGGAAGCAAATAAACTTCAGCAGGACTTTACCCGACTGGATTGGCTGAAATTCATCAGCCTGAACGCGGGAGTCGCCAGTTTTGAAACTGGCGCTGGCACCCTGGAAGTCAGCGCACCAGGGAATAATCTGCTCCGGCTGCGGATGCAGCGTACACCAACGCCGGATTATGGCATCTTGGTTGAACCAGGACTGTTAGAACGGGATACCCAAAACGCATCGCTAAGTGTAGAAGACGGCGAAGAGATTCGCATCAAAACAGGCGAACTGTTGCTAATTTTCCGACAGGAGCCTCTGCGTCTGTCCATTTATCGCCATGGAAAGCTCATCCTGGAATCTTCCACAGACCGTACCATTCGTGGCGACTTGCGCCTGCATCCACTAGCAGCCACATCCGGACAATGGCTGCTTTCGCTGGCGCTGAACAGCGGTGATAGTGTTTTTGGCCTGGGAGAAAAATTTGGCGGGTTGGATAAGCGTGGACAGTTGATCGAAAACTGGAATCGGGATGCCACTGGGGTAAATGCTGAAATTTCCTACAAGAACACGCCGTTTGCCTGGAGTCCACATGGCTGGGGTGTGTTTATCCATACCGCGGCGCGGGTCACACATGGTGTGGGATATTCGCCCTGGTCGCATCGCAGCTACATCATCAGACTGGACGATCCCAACCTGGACCTGTTCCTGCTCTTCACCAATTCCCCGGCGGAAATGCTCGCAAAATACACCGCGCTGACCGGTCGTACCGAACTGCCCCCCACCTGGAGTTATGGCGCCTGGTTCTCCCGCGCTATCTACAAGACATCTGAAGAAATCCTGGAAGTGGCGCAACAACTACGTGAGCGGCGCATCCCCTGCGACGTGCTGACTCTGGACGGACGAGCCTGGCATAAGTCCGAGACGCGCTTCGACTTTTCGTGGGACCCTGAACGTTACCCCGACCCAACTGGCTTTGTACGTACGCTGCGCGAGATGGATTACCGTCTGTGTCTGTGGGAATATTCTTACCTTTCGACGCTCAACCCGATGTTCGACGAACTGGCGAAGAAAAAATATTTCCTGCAAGACGGGAAAGGCGAAACGTTCGTGTACCGCTGGCTGCCTCCGCCAAATGACCGCGCGATTCCACACCTACAGCCATCCGGGTTGGTCGATTTTACCAATCCCGAGGCCTACACCTGGTACCGTGATATGCACCGTTCCCTGTTCGAAATCGGCGTCTCAGTGATGAAGACCGATTATGGTGAAGCCCTGCCGGAAGATGTGGTTGGATATAACGGTGATACGGGGGTTCGGCTACACAATATCTACACCCTGCTCTATAACCGCTGTGTCTTCGAAGCCTCACAAATGTACGGCGACAAAGATGGTATCGTCTGGGGGCGTTCCAGCTGGGCTGGCGGGCAGCGCTACCCCGTTCAATGGGGTGGAGATCCACAAGGTGATTGGGAAGGCCTGGCTGGAAGTATCCGCGGCGGGCTTTCGTGGGGCCTGAGCGGCGGCGCGTTCTATACCCATGACATCGGCGGATTTTACGGTGCGCAGGAAAGCGGTGGTCTATTGGGAAGCGGCATGCCCGACCCGGAGTTGTACATCCGCTGGGCGCAAGTTGGGGTGATGTGTTCACACACGCGCTTCCACGGCACCAGCCCGCGCGAACCCTGGTTCTTCGGCGACCAAGCCGAAGAGATCATTCGAAAGTGGTTGGCCTGGCGCTACCAGTTGATTCCGTACCTGCAAGGCTGCGCTCTCGAAGCCAGCCAGACCGGTATGCCGGTCAGCCGACCGATGGTATTGGCTTTCCCTGACGATCCGCTTTCCTGGCAGTTTGAGCACCAGTACATGCTTGGTCCATCGCTGTTGGTCGTACCGGTCATCCAGCCAGGCGGGAAAGTCCGTTTTTATCTCCCGGCTGGGAAGTGGTACGACATCTGGAATCAGGTCTGGGTCCAGGGACCGCGTGCATTTGAACAGGAAGTGCATCTCGACCACATCCCTGTTTTCGGGCGCGAAGGAACCATTCTCCCGTTAGGACCGGCTGTCCAGCACACAGGAGAACTTAAGGTTGGTCTTGACCTGGAAAAGATCTGGGTCTTTGGTACGGCTCGGTACGCGATGCAGTTGCCGGGTCTGAATTTGAGCGTTTCATCCGATGGGAAATTGGTCAATGTTCCGTCAGATGTACAAACCCAAGTCAAGTAGAAGGAGTAAATGATGCAATTTTTCTTAGATAGTGCCCATTTCCATGAAATTTCTTATGCGCTGGAGTCATTCAACATTGACGGTGTAACCACCAACCCCCGCCATGTACAAGTCTCCGGCAAACCGTTCATGACCGTCATTCGCGAGATTGCCAAACTGGTAGAGGGGACGGAGAAAACTGTTTCTGTAGAGGTCAACCCGCATTTCATGACGTACGAAGAGATGTTGCCCGAAGCCGAAAAGCTGGCTGCCATCTCGCCCAATTTTGTGATTAAGTTGCAGTGCGTCGAACCGGCCTTCCGGGTGATAGAGACCCTGGCAAAGAAGGACATTCGCGTCAACTGCACGCTGATCTTCTCGGCGATGCAAGCCTTGCAGGCCATGCGTTCGGGGGCATATTACATCTCCCCATTTATCGGATGGAAAGAAACAAACGGTGAAGAAATCCGTGATTTCGTAGATGAAGTTGCAACCATCCGCGACAACTATGGATTCAGCTCACAAATCATTGTGGCCGCTGTACGCAACGCCCGCCAAATCGTGGAGAGCGCTCTGGTTGGGGCAGATATCGTTACAGCCGGGCTGGCGGTATATCAGGAAGGCTTCCAACATCCCTATACACAGGAAGGCATCCAAAAATTCGTCAGTTTTTGGGATAAAACCCCATACGAATAAAAAATTGACTCAAACTTGTGATGGAGTTTACAAGATGGCGCAAGGAAAAGAATTTAAATCGAAAGTTTTTTCATTGAACCCGCGGTTCAATTACCTGCCTACAGAAGATCGTTATCTGTTTGCCATTGAGCCGCCTCGTTATAAATTCAATGTAATTGGAACCGGGATCAATGGCTGCGAACATATCAGAGTCACCCTGTTGGAGGGGCGCGCAACCATTCACGGTGTTTACGACCCGAATCCGGGCAGCGTTGCCATGGCACAGGCCTCATTCCAGCAATTTCGTCCTGGAGAAGAGCTCATAGTTTTCGATTCCCTGGAAGCAGCCTGCAACGATCCCGAAGCTGATGGGCTAATCATCGCGACCCCCAACTATACCCATCTGGAAGTTCTTAAGGTGGCTTTGAAGTTGGGCAAGATTATCTTCCTGGAAAAACCGATGGCTACCACGGTTAAAGATGCCTATGAAATCATGCAGATCGCCGAGAGTTATCCAGCTGTTATCCAAATCGGATTGCAATACCGCTACAAATCCATGTATGTCGAGAGCATCTACGAAGCCCTGGCGCGTAAATCATTGGGCGAGATCAAGATGGTCAATATCACCGAGCACCGTGTTCCTTTTCTGGACAAGGTAAAGCAATGGAACAAATTCTCGAAATACTCGGGCGGCACCCTGGTCGAAAAGTGCTGTCACTATTTCGACCTGCTGAACCTGTTTTCGGGCTCCCGTCCTGTGAGCGTGTATGCTACCGGCAGCCAGGCAGTAAACTTCCGGGAGTTCGAATACAACGGCGAGAAATCGGACATCCTTGATAATGCTATTGTCAGCGTGGTGTACGAGAACGGCATCCGCGCTAGCTTTAACCTGTGCATGTTTGCGCCGATGTTCTATGAGGAAATTTCGGTTTGCGGTGATGAAGGCTATCTAAAAGCTTACGAACGTCAGGATTTCCTGAATGTCCCGCGGCCGCATACCCACCTGGAAATCCTGAAAGGTGAACACAAACCCACTAGGATATCCAACCCCTGTTACCCACCTTACATCGAGGAGAGCGGTCACAATGGCGCTACCTTCTTCGAACATGTCAACCTGATTGACAACCTGGATGGCAAAGAGACCAACACAGCTACCGTTGCGGAAGGATTCTGGGCAATCGTCGTGGGCGCTGCTGCCGAAGAGTCGGTCAAGACAGGCAAAGTTGTTTTGATCGATGAACTGTTGGAGAAAAACGGCATCAAATAGTCACAGGCTGTTTGGCGCAGGAAAAGAAGGATGACCATCTACAAGGAAGATATTGAGGAGTGTCAACACCGGGTGGAGGCTTGGTGGAGCCACGAAATCATCGACAGCGTTGTTGTCCAGCGTCTATTGAAACAAGTCACATGTCCAGAAACTCTTGGATGAATTGAGCCCCGAAGGATTGATGTTGGTTGTCAAAGGCTGCCAGAGTCAAGATGAAGCCGATAGGTTGTTAGAAAATGTAGCAAAATGGAGCAAAAAAACTTCACTTATTAACTAAGGAACGCACATTTTCTACTACGAGCACAGAGATAGTCAATGTGCTCATCCCAACCTTGTAATTAAAAATTAGAAAAGGAGAAAATTATGAAAAAAGCAATTCTGTTACACGAGGCCGCCGACGATGTTGGCGTGACCACCATGGACCTGCAAGCGGGCGAAGTGGTGCTGGCCGTCACCCTGGAAGGGGAGACCGTCACCGAAATTACCCTGGCCGAGGATGTACCCTTGAGCCATAAAGTTGCCATGCGCGCTATGGAACCGAAAAAACACGTGATCGAGTACGGGCGCGCCATCGGTTACTCCAGCATCGACATTGTCAAGGGTGCGCACGTGCACACCCATAACATCAAAAGCCTGCGATGGGCCGCCAGCGCCGTCAACTTGATGGAAGAATAGGAGCTTGAAATGACTTTTCCAAATATCCCCCTCACCGGCTACCGGCGCGATAACGACCGCGTGGGCATTCGCAACTACGTTTTGATTATGTCGGTGGATGACATCTCCAACGCCGCTGTCACGGGTGTCGCCAGCCTGATCCGCGGCACGATGGCGCTGCCGCACCCTTACGGCCGCCTGCAATTTGGCAAAGACCTGCACCTGACCTTCAACACCCTGATCGGTTATGGCCGCAATCCCAACGTGGCTGCTGTGATCGTGATCGGCATCGAACCCAAATGGACCAACTACATCGTTGATAAAATCACCGAAACCGGCAAGCCCGTGGCGGGTTTCAGCATTGAGCGCTCCGGCGACCTCGAAACCATCCGCAAAGCCGCATGGAAAGCCAAGGAATTCGTGCATTACGCCTCCGAACTCCCGCGCGTGCCCGTAGAATGGAAAGATATTCTCGTTTCCACCAAATGCGGCGAATCCGACACAACATCGGGGCTGGCCTCCAACCCCACGGTGGGGCGCGTCTTCGAGCGGCTCTCAGAAAACGGCAACACCCTGATTTTTGGTGAAACCACCGAAGTGACCGGTGCTGAAGACA